>CAYHKW010000012.1:0-21676 GCA_964357385.1 uncultured Gammaproteobacteria bacterium | reverse complement strand
TCCTTTTTCACTCTCAAAGGTAATAGCATGCAATGTACTGGCAGTACGATAGTCAAACAAATCAAGAGCACGCGGCGGTATATCGCGTGTTTTTAGATTAATATAGGGCACCTTTATGGCCTTTGATACCAGTTCGTAGAGGATATGACCAGCAACAACATCGCGCTCTTTCAAAATATCCTCAACAGGAACTTCAAGGCGTCGTGCATCAGCAAGAGCCTCATCCCACGTCTGCTGGTCAATCATCGTGCTTGAAAGCAGGATTGTTTTCAGTTGTTCATCAGAAATAAACATTATCGCTTGTGCAAATAGCTATATGCTTTTTTTACGAGATCACTAATTTCCATATCCACCTTAACAAGGTAATCCGTGGCTCCCAACTCCTTGGCAAGTTGTATATCTTTGTCTTGACCAAGATTAGAAAGCACTACAATGGGAATATTCTTTGTTGCGGCATTGTTTTTTATTGACTCTAGCACCTCAAACCCATTTTTTTTGGGCATCATAATGTCAAGAAAAACAAGATCTGGTTTTTCTGCGATAATAAGCTTTTCTCCTTCTTCCCCATTGAGTGCACTGACAACACGAAACGAAGCTTCCAATGACAAACTGGAAACCATGTATTTGAGAAGCATCTTCTCATCTTCAATCACGGCAATGGTGAATTGTTTTGCGACAGACATATCTACAGTATACCACCATACGAGCATACAAAAAAGCCACCCATAGAGGATGGCTTTTTCTAAAACATGTTCTCGCTTCCCAGCGAAGGATTATTGATTTATGACATTATCACGAACATCAATAATTCCTGTTTCATTCAAGATGAGTGTTTTATTGAATACGAATCGGTATGGGCGCAATGTATCGTTATTATTCGATCCATAGAGTCCAACAACACCAGACTTGTCATCAAATACAATCATGTTGTCCTTCTTAATCTGGAAACCCCATGTGTAAGCACCCATTTCGTTCCAGGCCTTAAGATTGATAGAGTTATTTCCTGCATGGATAAGGTCAGTAATTTCGATAAATCCACTGTCCTGACCAAGCCCAATCGCATAACTATTACGATTATTCACCGTTACTGTCTGACGATCATCACCGTTATATTGGCGAATATACCATCGGCTCATTGATGCGGGTTTTGGGGTAATATTATCCTTGATTGCTACTACACCATATTGGTTAATAGTAACGGTTTTGTTGTATACGTATTGGTTCTGGCTATTGTATAACCCACTGGTACCCGGCGTACCTGCTTTTTGATCAAAGATAACCGTATCACCACGCTTGATCTGGAATCCATATGCATAGCCTGCTTTCTCATTCCACGTCTTGAAATCAATCGTGTTATTGCCTGAATGCATGATTTTGGTGATATCAATATATCCGCTGTCTTGACCTAATGAGCTCGTGGTATAGCTGAATTGATTATTGATCACTGCCGTCTGCTTGTCATCACCATTATTCATCCGAATATACCAATGATCATTGGTTACTGGTGCTGGCGTAACAATAGGGCTTGAGATAAGCGCAGGAACTGATGCTTGATATCCATTCACTGACACAAGACCTGATTCATTGATCGTAAGTGTTTTATCGTAGACGTTCTGATAGGTCTTTGTCATATCATTATCATTTGCTCCGACCTTTCCGGCAGTACCGGCAGATTCCGAGAAAATAATACGACCATTCTTTTTTACTTCAAAACCCCATGTATAGCTTTCGGTATCGTTATACATCTTGAAACGGATCGTGTTATTGCCTGAATGCATGACACGAGAAACATCTTCAATCGTAGTATTTCCGTATGCAGTGGTGTAGGTTTTTCCGTTTACTACCGCAACTCCTACGTTATCCACATTAAAGATACGAACAGTGTACTTGTCTGGAGTAGATGCTGGTTGTGTAAAACCAGGGATCTGGCGCAAGGTGTTATTATTGACACCAACACCAACCATGCGCATTACGTTCAACGCATCAGCAGGCTTTCCCAAATAATATGCCTTAAGGTTGGCAGGATTAATGTACCATGCAGCACCTCCGCGCTGGACTTGAATAAGGATCTTACCTTTTTGTGCCTTTGCAAATGCCATATCATAGACTGGCTTTCCGACACCAAACGGAGAATATCCGCTGTTTAACTCTGCTACGTCCATGTAACCGTCAAAATCAGTATCAGGATTATTCATGTCAGTGCCATATACTCGTTCGAATGAATCAGAAAGGCCATCACGATCGGTATCAGGGGTACCCGAATAGTTTGCTGGAGCAACGGGGATCTTACGAAGATCATTGTCAGAAATACCCGTACCAAACCGCTTCATGAGCGCATATGCGTCGTTTGGACGACCCATATAATATGCGTGCTGGTCAGCAGGGTTAATGTACCATGCTTGACCCTTGTCTTGTACCTGCAAGAGGATTTTTCCTGATACACCAGAAGCAACTGTCGCTGCATCTACCGAGTAGGAAGACACAAAGAAGAGCCCTAATGTGAGGATTGAAGCTGCAATAAACCGTTTCATATAAGGAAATCTATACATAATTAGATGGATAAAGATACCATTTGAATGGCATTATACTCCACTTTTAAAGATTTGTCAAGGGTCAAAAGCCTTATAAATAGAGGTTTAAAACACTTTTTCTCGCTCGTCAAACATCATTAAATAGAGCAAAAAACCGCCTTTTGGGGCGGTTTTTGGATACAATAATGCTTAGTTTCCTAGTAGGGCAATAAAGAATTGATCATCGTGATCCCTGATCCATTAATAATGATGTTCTTATTATATACATCCTGATATTGCCTGTTTCCATCGTTATTATTAGCCCCATAAGACCCAGCAATGCCTGCTTTTTCATCAAAAACAATCGTATTGTCGCGTTTTATCTGGAATCCCCAAGTATAGCCACCGGTAGTATTGCGAACTTTAAGGGTAACCGAGTTGTTTCCTGAATGAATCATGTTGGTGATATCAACAAATCCTGAATCCCCTCCATAAAAGATAGTCGATTGCAGTGCTCCGTTGATGGCTGTCGTTGCTACATCATCAACATTGTAGATGCGAACATACCATCGAGGACTTGAGGGAGCGGGAGTTGGATAATAGGGCGCTGGGGATGCATAGTACGGCGCTACCGGCGCAGGAGAGGGATTATAGGGCATATAGTAGTCATACGGACCTGATGCGCCATACGGAGCGTAGGGATGAGAAATCGCATACTGTTGACCCTGAATCTCAGCAAGTGTTTCGTTGGTAACACCCAACCCCAATGCACGCATCACATTAAATGCATCCAGTGGCTTGCCCAGATAATATGCTTTCAGATCGACAGGATTAATATACCAAGCTGCCCCACCACGCTGCACTTGAATGAATATTTTTCCTTTTTGTGCGTTTGCAAATGCCATGTCATATTTCGGAGCGCCCATACCAAAAGGGGTTGCACCCATTCTGAGCTCTGCACTGTCAGTCAAACCATCGTAATCAGTATCAGGATTATTCATGTCAGTGCCGTATACTCGTTCGAATGAATCAGAAAGGCCATCACGATCCATGTCCGGAGTGCCAAAATAATTCATAGGCGCAACGGGGATCTTTCGAAGGTTGGCATCAGTAATGCCGGTACCCAAACGTTTCATGAGCTCAAATGCATCACTAGGACGTCCCATATAATACGCTTGCTGATTGCTCGGGTTAACGTACCAAGCTTGACCCTTGTCTTGAACCTGCAACAAAATTCTTCCTGATAAGCGAGAACCTGTAGTTTGGGCGGCGGCAGAGTGAACAGAAACAACACTTAACACGAGCACAAATACGGCGGCGGAAATAAAGCGTATCATATGAGGAAATTGATACATAAATTAGATATCCTGCATCTTCATTGTTGCTATATATTTACACCAAATCAGACAAAGCTGCAAGTAATTTTTTTCTAAAATATTAGGCTAAGCTTTTCTCACCAGCACGTGCTTTTGACCCCTTAAGTGGCAAAGTTATGGTAAACGTTGTCCCCACCCCTTCTTTTGATTCGAATACGATCGTACCGCCTGACATTTCAAGTACTGACTTAGCGATATATAATCCCAAACCACTTCCTTCCGTGCTTGAACTGGTGGCGTTTGATGCACGATAAAATCGTTGAAACAGCTGACCTTGCTCTTTAACAGGAATGCCGATACCTTCGTCCTGTATGACAATCAAAACGTGTTCTTTATTCTTTCGTACCGAAACCCACAAATGCTTTCCATCTCTGTTGTATTTCACGGCATTAGAAAGAATATTGGAAATAGCCTTTGAAATGATATTAGGATCAAGCTTGATGGAAGGTATTTTGTCATAATGCTGGACAACTGATAGATTCTTTTTGCGAGCGATAGGCAACATTTCTGCAAGACTGCTCTTGACTGCTTCGGCGACATTGATTGGTTTTGGTTCGATCTTGAGACGACCCTCATCAATACGGGAAATATTAAGCAGTTCATTTACCAAGGTAATCAGGCGAGTGTTCATAATGGACATCTCAGTAAGCGACTCTTTTTGTTTTGCGTTTATTTTCCCATCTTCGCCCTTGAGCAAAAATTCCAACGCCCATTTAGTAGCAGTGAGCGGCGTCCTTAACTGATGTGATGCGACAGAGATAAATTCAGACTTCATCTGATCAAGTTCTTTTAGTTTGCCGTTTTGCTGTTGTAATTTTTTTGTGGCAAGTGCTACTTTTTTCTGCAAATCTTCGTTAAAATGTTTTACTTCTTCATAGAGACGAGCATTATCGATAGCAATTGCTGCTTGTGTACCCGTAATATCAAGAACACTGAAGTCTTCTTCATTGTACCGATCGCCTGATTCTTTTGCCCCAAAAAGCATCAACCCAACACACTTCCCTTTTATATTCAATGGATTCACGATTTCGACACCAAGTTTTCGTAACGATTGAAACCCTGCTGGTATGTGGGCATGTTCATCCTCAAGAGAAAATGGCTTATCATATTTGATAACAAATTTGCACACCTTATTTCCCGCAACAGTATCACTGTTTAGTGATATGTTATTTGTATAAACGGGATTATAATATCCTGATTGTTCATCAAACAGCATGATCGCAAACTTTTTTTGATGGAAAGCCGGCTCGAGTGTTTTGAAAATGGATTCGTAGATTGTCTTCAGCTCAAGAGTAGCGCGAAGTTTATTACTCATTGTACTAATAACTTCACGAGAATCGTACAGCGAGGAGAAGAGATATTTGTTGGCAAAACGATAATAATAATTGCGGACTAGAGGGAAAAGAGGTACTGAAAGAGCGATTAAAGCTATATCCGCAAAAATGCCATAGTACACGAAAAAATGTTTCAACAAATATTGTACTGATCCCGCGAAAAAAATTACAGTTGTAAGCGAAGCCAAGTAAACTGAATATTTTCGTAAAACAAGCTTTATATCCATTAACCTATGTTTAATAATACTATAAGTTGTGAACGCAATAAAAATAACCGTAGACAAGGGACCTAAATGTTGAGCTCCATCGTATTCCCATACTAAAGGTATAAGAATATTTGTAATGGAGGCGAAAAATACAGCAAGACCAAGCCCTAGAGTAAAAAACTTCAACTGTGCTTTGTACAGTCCCGTTACCTTTCTATATTTGAATGACAATAAAAATATGGTCAGCATCATCATCCCAACAAAACTACAGACAAAAAGGAAATACATACTTCCATAGATTGTCTGTATCCCTGAAGCAGTTATTATTTCATTTTTGTCTATCAAGTCAGTAAAAAGTGTAACGTAAGAGATCGCTAATATTAAAACAATAGACACGCCAAAAACCTTTCTAGGCAACTTGTAGATACATACAGGGAAATAATAAGAGAATAGCAAACCAAAATAAGCTATCCATAAAGCAAAAAAGAAATTAAGACGACCCCATATCAACACACTATTAACCCCTGCAATATAAAGGGCATATAACGTTAATATCCACCCCAAAATTGAAAATACAAATAGTGTAAATACTCTATTTGAAATTGAATTTGGATTATTCCTATACACTAAGTAAGCCAAAATACCATTGACTAGAACACTGGCTATGTATACTGGCACGTAGTAGAGAAACATCTAGTGATGTTAATTATTGACTTTATATTTTTCACTGAATTTCTCCCATTCCTCTAAACTCATTTCAAGTACTTCTGATTTAGTATTTAGCAATGCTTTTGGGAGTAAAAAATAGGGTGCTGAAACCAAGGCGCAACCTGTTTCTCCTTTATTCACATCTAAGGTTTTTAAACCAATAAAAATATCGCTATATTGCACCCTTTGATTTAATCCAACAGCAAGCACACTGTGAACCAGGTTGTCTAAAACTTTACGTTCAAGCTTAGTTGTGTTCCGTCTAGGTAAAAAACCTACGTCTTCCATTAACAAACATGCATTCTGGGTTCTGTCTTTGGGGATACCAAGAGCCAAAGCTGCATAAATTTTTTTTGGTCCATTAGCGTAATATGATTTTGCAGCAGATAATACGTGTGATCCTGGTTGAAAACAGAAAAGAGGATCATCTACCCCACCCGTTAAAGAAGCAAAGGCTTTCATGAGCCCATCTGCATTGTGTACGCCTATATAATCTGCTCCTTGCTTAAGTTTATTTGGGAATAGGGTATGTTTACGGAGTTCAGTTTTACAAACATCAAGACCCCAAATTAAACCATTTGGACCACAAAATGAAGATACTGTTACCATGTTGGTTTGCCCAAGATGCCCCTCAGCTACTTCGGCGAGGTCGAAAGCATTTATCATATCAAGTAGACTTGAACCTTTGTGCGATAATTTATTTTTTACCTTTGCAACAGCGATATTTAGACCAAACAAGTAATTAGATTGTTGACCTTGTGGCCAATACCCTTCTAAAAATTCTTGGTGTGATCCTACTAATTCTTCAATATTAATTCGTTTCATAGTATATACTTAACAATGTGGATATTGTAACATTTTGAAGACAATATTAAAAATAAAAAACGGTAGTTCATTAATGAACTACCTACAAATACTTATTGCCCAAAGTATTTTATAAAATTTTGTCTACATTCTTTATAGTTGTTTGGTGGTTTTTTTGACTCAGCCATTCCAACAATAATTGAATTAGAGTATTCGAGATTTGCAGCCCCCATTAGAACCAAATCCTTTGTATCACCAAAATAGTGAAATGGGGACCAGCCAACCATCACACCCAATTGAAAAGCTCGACTCTTAGTCGATGTCCAATAGAACATCGAAGTAAATCCCTGCGAAAGTGCAAAACTAGTCATTGGTTGCACTAAGTACGTCGCAAGATGGCCATGCACATCATTCCTTATTCCAATTTCAGAAAAAATTAAAACTTTTTTCTTCTTTACAGTAAGAAACCAGTATCTAGCTATAACACAAGCTTTTTCTTGTTCATTTCTGGTAAAAGAAAAGGGTACATCAGTAGCTTGGATATCCTCACAATCCGTTAATATCCCCCAAGCAAAACCCTTAATTTCTCCTTCTTTATCAAAAAGAATTGACATTATTGGAGTACGCGTTTTTGTTGGCTCCAAATCCTTTTTAATTTTTGCTATGGCATCATCTATTGTCCATGTCTCACCCCAACTTTCACTAAACACCTTCACATAACATTCAGCAAGCTTGATTAAATCTCCGTTCAGACTATCCAATAGATTATCGCTGTAAAATTTTATAGAATAATCTCCGACCTGTCTCTCTTCGGTTATTTTGAAGAGAGATACGAACTTAACTCTAGCATTTGAGTTAGAAACACTTGACTTTCCCTTGACAGCACTATCGTTAATAATCATTTCCTACACCTCTCCTCAATAAAATAATATTCAATTATCAATGTCCTATACCATGCGGGTATCACGACTTGATCTCAACTATACACCTCCTCATACACAAAAGAAATATGTTTGTCAAGTGGGTAATTATCCTTTTTAAATAAAGGTTTTGTGTAATTTTGTTATTTGTTATCAACACACTTTACATGTAATCTTCTGTGGATAAATGCGTAGACATAAAATTAACTAAATCCTATTTTTATTATAATATCAATCTATTTTTGTCTAGAAATAAATTGATACTTTTATTATTATTGATGATCTAAAGCTGTAACAGAAATAATGTATAACAAAAGTTTTTGACATTATAGTACACACTCATTAAATGACGAACGCGACACTTTATTCTCAAATTTTCCGTTTCTGTTAAAAACGGTGTATTGTATGTTAGCTAAACGTAAATCACCTAGTCTCTTAATCATTTATTTATATGTTTCCTCACTATTTTGCGACCGGAAATACAAATAAGCTTCGTGAAGTAAACGAAATTCTTGGTTCCACTATGGAACAAATAAATATTGATCTTTACGAACCTCAAGCAATCGATGTTATATAGATAATAAAGCAAAAGGCCGAGGATGCCCTAGAACAGATGAAAACAGAATTAATGTAAATACCGCCAAACTTTGGTATCTTGTGTATATATGCTATACACAAGATAGCTTTATTGTTATTTACAATCGAAGGGAGTGTAGCTATGTATATTGTTGGTTTTGATGGACTCGTCCGGGCAGGAAAATCTACATTATTAAAAAATAATCTTGGACCGGCTTTGAATGCACCAATTATTGATGAATACGGGGTGTATACCAAAGGGTCAACTTCATTTCCCCCTTTTCCCCCACCTTCACATGAAAAAGCACTTGCTGCTTCACAATTTTTTATCGATATTGAAAAACAACGGATAAACGACCTTGGTGCGTATGAAACTCACGATATTGTTCTTGTAGATCGCACCTACCTCAGTTGTCTTGGTTTTGACTATGCAGCACGCCATATCACTGGGTTTGATACGTTTTCCGAAGTAAAACAGTTTTGGGCTCAAACGCAAAAAATAGAACCGCAACTCATTATTTTTCTTGATGTATCGCACGACAGCCTGGAAGAACGCATAGGCCCCCACAAAAGCAAGTTTTTACCCCATTTTTATGATCGCACTTTCAACGGACATATGAGTGAGTTTTTCCATCGCACATGCAAAGAAAATCCTCTTTTCATACGAGTGGACGCTGATCAAACCCCCAACCAAGTATTCATGACTGTGCTTGATATTATTCAAGCACAGTGTTGTTAACTCAACACCATAAGAGGCTCAAAACACAGCCTCTTATTTATTTTTCTAATATTGCCATTCCCATTTGTGTACAACAGTATCAAGAATAGTATCCAGCTGTTCAATAACCTCTGCCTCACTTTTTGGTGTGTATATCTTACCGCCAATAGATTCAAAAAGAGCACCATTATTCTTTGAATCATCAATCAATATACAATTTTCCATAATTGCACCTTGCTCTTCAACTCGATCTTTAAAGTACTGACCGTCGTCTGATTTTTTAAATCGACCCATCGTATACGAATTATCAATTCGGTCAAAAGAATCTGCTAATAGCGGATTATTCGTCAATGTAAAACGATCAAAGCTATCCATATTGTCGGTGATAAGCACGCAATAATAAAATTGGCGAAGTTGTCGAACCTTATCTAGTATTTTCTTCGACACATCGATATTTGCACAATCATCACAAAATACAGGGAATAATTTGATATAAGGCACGCCAACCTCTTTTTCTAGGAGTGTATGAATTTGTTCGGAAGTATACTTTCCCAGCATCCAATCCAAAACAATGTCGATCTTGTTTTTAAAAAGATATTCTTCTATAGCCGCATGATAGGGATTTAGCTCATGCTTAGGATCCTTGAGACTTGCCCAAAATGGGTTGTAAGAAATTACCCCATTAAAATCAATGAAGAGGATATTCTTCGTCTTATTTAAAAAACCGTTTGACTTACTCACCTCCCTATTTTCTAATTTCGTATGTGCGACAGACATATCAAATTCATCTAATAGTTTTATAATGTGAGATCTCCCAAAATCTAAGAGGGCGGTACCCTGCAAATGCGGCACAAGCTCTCTATAAAGGTTGGCAGTACCTTCATTGGGAATTTTTAACGCAAAAAATGATTGTTCGTTGAGCTTATCTTTAAATACCGGCATGGTATCAAGAATGTTAGCCGCTTTGAGAGCTATCATAGTACGTATGCACTTTTCACACTTGCCGCAGTTCAATGCACCACCAGTATTTTTCCAACACACGCGCAAATGACTGCGCGCCGTCATAGATGAAGCAATATTTTTAAGAATCTTATCAATGCGCTTTCGTTCAATGCCATAATGAATTATCTTCAATGTTTCTGAAGCAAAAAAAGGGTCAAGCGAAGGATGCGAACCATTGGGGGTAAACTGCCCCATACTATTGCTTGCTGAGATGTAGAGCGTTTTAATATTATTAAATAAATGACCAATAGCAATTAGTGCAGGGCCGTGAATGAAATCCCAACCAACAAAACGCTCGGTAAACTCACGAAGATTTGTTCCAATGTATACCATCTTTTTTCCTAAATCTTTCGCTGCTGCATCAAGATGATTTCTTGTGGCTGCATATAATATCTCATCACCCAAACGAATATCGTATCCATATATATACAGCAAAAAACCAATCTTCTCCTCCCTGTCTTCTTGATCTGAATTAATAACCGTATCGAATGAATCAATCCCTCCTGAAAAAAAAGATGCAACGATCCTATCACAGATACGAGTTTCCAGAATCTCTTCTTGTAAGTTCACAATGTTTATTTTGGTCAATGCTAACTCCTTAAACCATTCAAGGTAGATATCTTGAATGCGATCGATTGATGCCAGTAACAACGGAGAAACAGAAAACCCCGAGAGGTCAATATCTTCGCCTCTTATCATCGCCGGAAGTACTGCAAATGTTAAAAAAAAATCTGCCCTACGCTCATCATAGACAAATTGATTATCAAGGATTTCAAACCAGACTATTTCTTGCTTATTCTGAAATAAAAATACTATGTTAATTAACTGGATACCCTTCCTCTTAATTGAGGAAATTGATTGCAGGATCATTGTACGTATGGATGAATAATATCGGCATACCACTTACTCGTAGATGCTCGCATAGCCATTGATTTATGTTGTAAGTGCAAATTCAGTTCATTTTGATGGCTCAAAACATAATTTACTGCATTGAGAAACACCCTCGAATCAATATGTTTATACTCAATGCTATATGCCTCGTGGCTTCCAAAATACTGACCTAACGCACCATTATTCTTTGCTGCGTAATATTCATCATAATTCACCGCCACCACAGGAACACCACTTGAAAGAGCAAAAATAATGCCATGGTAACGGGTTGCAATCAAAATATCCATTTGTGAAGTCATTGCCTTAACTCGCTGAGGAATGGTATTAATCGATTCTTTGTCAAAAAGAGTGAGAAAATCTATCAAATGTACTCGCTCAGAGTCGATACTTGCAACAACTTCTTGCATCGAGAGTATATCAAAACTATTCTTTTCATCAAAATAATGGGGAATCAAGTAGAAATGTATCTGTGGATTCATTTCTGAAAGCGCGGTAATAGCCTCTCTTAATGCATCAAAATTTTCAGCACCTTCATGAAGTGATAGGCCAACGTTTATGCCAGAATGCACTATTAATTCTTGATTGTTTAATACCTCTAGGAGGGTTGCATCATCAGGCATAACTACCACTCTTGGTTTATGCACACCCAAAGCCTTTAGTTGGTTAGAAGAGTATTCATTGTCGCGCACTCCAATAAACAAAACATAATTGAGAAAAAAACCGAGAACAATCGAATGAAGCCGCTTAGTAAATGGTCCAATCGTTTGTCCCGTCATCACTATGGGTATGCTATAAAGAGAGGCTAAAACGATAATAAAGCATCGATAATAGATATGCCCAGGCCAAAAACTGGTGAGATTACCGCCGCCGGAAATATGCACGAGATCAGAACTGATTACCTCCTGTACGGTGGCTTTGAAATATTGAGGAAATGAATTAATTTTTACCCATTTTATTAAAAAACACTGACCTAGTCGAAATAAGAAGGCGGGTATATTTTTTATATAAAGATCTCTTACCTCAATAAAATCCTCTGAAGCATGGGATAGAGAGCGCGACGATGCGACAATTCGCCAATCCATCTTACGATACTGTTGAAGATTACATAAAAACATTGCCTCATCTCCGACATGATACGCACTATTCGCCCCCAACCCGATATCTGCAACGATAAAAACCTGTTTATTCATATTATCGTTCAGTTTTTACTTTAGTAATCTTTTTGCTGAACAATACACTCACAATAATATCCTTTATAGCAAGAACGGGGCCCCAGCTATGCGTTAAATAAGCCAGAATTGACATACAATACGTCGCAAATGGAATTTTCAATACAAAATGATCCACCCCAAAGACTTCTGTTCCTCTTTTGTTTATACAATATTGAATAATCAAGAAATTAAGAGGGGTATAAACTATAAATACTCCCAAGGAAGATAGTAACAACCAATGGTTACCGACAATAAAAGGGAATGTGAGAAGAAATACCCATATGAATGATAGACCTAGCCATATACCTGCCCGGACCATATACCTGCCCGCCCACAAGATAGCCTTAACCTTTGAAAATTCAGGCTGTTTAAATGCATTGCGCAAATAAAGAGGATAGCTAATAGCACCGTAAAACCAAACTCTATACTGATTAAACATGCTTTTTATTGAACTCGGTGATTGTGCATTTTCTAATACAGGCAAAGGATAGATCGTTTCTCCGCTTAGTCGCAGGAGATATCCTAGTGGTAGGTCTTCATTAATGACTGTGGTAGGGAAGTATCCTACACGTTTTAGGGTATCAAGCCGAATACAAAGACCGTGCCCCACCACATGAGCGCCTTCTATATATGCACCAATTTTTGTTACTTGTTGATTGAGAAGACGGGGCAACTCATGCGCCAGGGTCCAACGAGATTGGAGCAAGGCGATTGCCTGAAGAAAATATTTTCTCAGACCACTGCCAAACTCACTAAAATTACTAAAAAATAACGCTGATTGCTGGATCACTCTTGCGTAGGGATACTTTTTTTGAAATGAAACGATGTGCGAGATGAGATTGTTACTAACGATCGAATCGGCATTATAGACAAGCACAAAGGTCTTTTGAGGGTCATATTCTTGAACAATTTCGTTGCAGGCGTAATTAAGCTGGTGCGCCATACTTCCGTCCGTGTACGGATAGTCAATCATTCGAATGTTCTCGTTAGAACACGAAGAAATGAGTGCTTGCAACATCTCTCGTGTATGTATTTTTTGATGATAATATTCAAAAATAAGATTCTTTCTCTCTTCATGATTGGTAATATCCCGGAACTTACCAGCAAGATCTCTCGCAATAGTCTGTGGCAATATACCCGATAATGCTTCTGATAAGGCGGTCTCTGAATTCAAAGTTGCTAAATAATCGATTCGCGCTTGAAGACTTCTATAAATTTCTCTCTCTTGGGCATCTTCTTTTTGTGTAGTGATATATATTAATTCATATGTACCTTCAAGGTTGGCAAATACTTTAAAATTTTGCCTAATGATTTCTTGCTCACGTAACACAGGAATAAGAAATATATATCGATAGCCATTCAAGGTATCGTCAGTTGGAGATAAGTGCGGTTTTTCTTTATGCAACCAGGTAAATACACGTACCGTTCTAATATTTCCCCTTAAAGCCCGATATAGTGCATAAAGAACAATAATATAGTATGCGTAGAGCATATCTATACCCTAGCATATCTTCTATATTTCGAAAGTATGAAAAGATAGTGACTCCTACGCCAATTTACTTACACTCCCTGCAGGCTTCTCCCCTTTTGGCTGGCCAATAAAAATCGGCTGGCGCTCAACATGGTCGGTATACAGCATTGTCATCATGTAATGACCTTCCAACAGTTCATGTACGATAGGAAGTCGTCCTGATGGGTTTGTTTTCATACATACCACCGGCTGTGTACTTAAGGGGTCTTCAGCTTCCAAGACTACCGTCATACCCGCTTGGGGTTTCCCATCGAGCTTAAATACAATCCCCTTCACTGATGAAAATGTTATACGTTTCAGTGCAATCGAAGAAAATCCTGCTTGTTGTCTCTCATCCATACACTCATTGATCCGCGCTGAAGCTGCAACGATCATCAATGAAAATATGAGCTGCTCTATATCTTCACGATGTGCCGAGTGTTGCATCTCCTCTTTTCCTTTTTGCTGCTCTGCAATGATATGACCAGCTACAGTTTTCACATGGTCTTTTACCCCCAACACTGTTTCGTCGTACTCATCCATTAACACAGCAAGCGCTTTCATTTTTGCCTTTAGCGGCATATCAAGATGAAAAAGGCGCACAAGCTCTGCAGTATCAGAACGCGCAACAAGATCGCGGAAAGTAAATGGTAACGATGAAATCTTTTTCTTCATATGATGAACAGATCACGTGATTCAGCAGAA
This sequence comes from uncultured Gammaproteobacteria bacterium, assembly GCA_964357385.1. Taxonomy (GTDB): domain Bacteria; phylum Patescibacteriota; class Patescibacteriia; order JACQRZ01; family JACQRZ01; genus JAHFJA01. Next base: position 7,205 of record CAYHKW010000012.1, on the reverse strand, counting down.
TCACACTTGGTGTATGCGTAATGTCCTTTTAGACGCGACGCCATTCAATAATTAGTATGCGGGATACTCTGATGGTGGGGGTGTCTTTGGCTCAGGAACGTTGGAGGGCGCAGGTGAAGGAGTAACTGATGGTGGTGTGGTGGGAATCGTCGGAATTATTTTTTCTGTCGGTGCTGTCTTATCGGATGGATGAACAAACATTTTTAACTCTGTTACCTCTTTTCCGAGCCGGTCGATTTCGTTGTTCATGTCGGTAAATGCGATAACAATCACCCACAACGCAATGCACCCAATAAGGCTCACCACCATGAGCGATGTTTTTTGGCTATATGGTTTATACATATGAGAAGAATACACAATTTATTGCTTTAGTATATCAAACTTTGAGATATTTGAGTAAACAAAAAACCGCATACCGCGGCCTATATATCTCCATCCGGGATCGCACTACAGTGCGACAGGATGGAGAGTCCAAACATGGAGAGGCTTTTTGAGTGAGAAAGTGCCTTGGCTTGATGCCGCCGCGATCACTGCTCGCAAACAATAGTACTCAACCATGAAGTTGTGGGTTCCTGCTTTCCAATCCTTAGAATTGGATCGAGACTGTTCGAAAATTTCTTCTGGTGAAAACCATCGGAATTCGTCGACTTCGCCCTGCTGAGGATTAAACTCCTCTGCTTTTTTGTCGACAATCGTAACAAACTCATGAATCCACATGCGCATCATCGGATGCTTGCTCTTACGCCAAAACAACAGTTGATCCTTACGCAATGGAGTGCCTGTTTCTTCACAGACTTCCTTGTGAGCGCTTTGATCATACGTCTCACCGTGGGTAACATGACCCCCGACGTGCGTAAACCACATGCCCGGAAAACGATCCTTTTCCATTGAGCGCTTATGACAGAGTACCTGTCCTTCGCTGTTCAGTACAAAAATATTCGTTGATTGGCACCAGTGTCCTCCTGAAATAATCTCATGACGAGGAAGCACCATTCCAGTGGGTTCTCCTGTGCTTTCAGACACGACTTCGATGTGTTCCATATGCTTATTTGTTAAATAACTTTTACACTTTCGACCTTTACGATAAAAGACACTATAGCATATTGAAATGGTTTTGTAAAGGGTGTTTTTTACATAAAAAATAGCCCTCGTTAAGGGCTATAGGCATTCGATTTGAGACACTAGACATTTGAAAGAACAGGTTCTTCCACTATTACAGGAAGAAAAATATTCCGTGCTCGTGCCAGTACATCAGACATGAACCATTTTGCGGATTCTGACAAGCCAAGGTATCGCTGCTCCCATATTTCCTTTACTCCTGGGTCAACCTTGTATTCATCAAAAGAATTACTTTGATCCAAACAAGGGATCCAGCACAATGCAGTAAGGAACTCTGTAAGTGTACGTGCTTTTGGATATGGGCCATTGGCATCAAACCGTAAATCGGCAACACAAGCAGGGGTATCAATGTGCAGCTTTTGGCTTTGTTTGTAGCTGTAGAACAATAAATGCCAACCCTTATGATAGGGCTTGAGGGGAATATTACAGTTATCAAATATTACTATCGCGTATTCAATGACCTCACCGAGACTCATAAGTTCTTCTTTTCCCATTATCTATCTCCTTTCATTTCCAGACAATAAAGAACAGCCACTACTATAGCAAAATGAAATCGAATAGTAAACCCACGTACCCTACATCTCCTCAATCACCTCTTTTACCGCTTTACGATAAGTACAATAATCGCAATCAGGAGCAAACGCGGGCATGGTGGGCGACTGCAAACATGAACGTATGTCTTTCAGTGTCTTTTCAATCCACTTATCTGAACCTTTATAAGGGATCAAGGTAACTTCAAATTCAAGCTTGCCATCAAACGCCTTTGCATCGCGCCGGCCATTGCAGTACACAAAATATCCCGTGTCGCTCACCACAAACCCGTTTTGGCGTAATAACCATTGATATACTTCCATCTGACGCTTGTACCCATCCTGCCACTGCGCATCAAGACTCACTTCGCTATCCTTGCTGGTCGCCTTGTAGTCTACGACAATCAATTCCCCCTTGGGATTGACCCATACATCATCGACCGCACCGGTAACGATAAAATTACTGGCTTTGTGATGAAACTGCACGCCTTTAAAATTTTCTCGCCACTCGTCCATTTTGTCATGACTAAATGGCACCGCATCCACTTTGTAGTGCGCCATCAAGGGATGGGCGGTATTATGTGCGCGATGCACGTCAAATTCTTTTTTCAAAAGATGGTCAACCGCTGAGTTGAGATTAAAAGGAAATCCTGGCGGACGGTCAACTCCCAAACGACGATCAATATAAAAACAGCGCGGGCATGACTGATACAGTTCAATGCGCGATCGAGACAGCTTGAATGGCTCGCGAGCTGCGGGATCAAACATGTTTTTTGAACGCTTCCCTTTGTAATATTCAGACATAATTATGTAATGCGATATGAGGTGCGGTCTTTAATAAGGAATCCTTCTTTGACGAGCGCCTCCAAGGCCTGGTTTTTTCGTTCTTGTTCAAACGCTAATGCGTTTATAGCTTTTTTTGAAAGTATTCCTCCTGCATCGGTCGCTGCCCTTACTATCTCTCCTCTCACCTTGCGTAGTGATGTTCCAAACGGACTTTGCTTTTTGTAATGCTTGCTTTTGTGATTGGGGTTTGCGATGGTCTTTGCTAAAAATGTACCGTAGTCCATCAAAGCATTATACCAATTGCGCGCATCATTGTGCGGGACGACGGCTTGGATATAGGGATAGAGCTGATCGTCAGAGACCGGGGTCTGCCCTTGAAAAAAATGATGAATGAACGTACGACGAATGTTGGTTTCAATAAATACTGTTGGTATGTTAAAGGCAAAGGCAGTAATCGACCCCGCAGTGTGCTTTCCAATACCGGGCAATGTTATAAGTTGTGTGGGATCACGAGGCACCGTACCGCTAAAATCACTGACAATCATCTGAGCTGCTTTTTGTAAAAATATCGCCCTGCGATTATATCCCATCCCTTGCCATACGCGAAGTATGTCTGAAAGCGTCGCATCAGCAAGCGCTTGAACATCGGGAAATATTGCTAAAAATTCTGGATATTTTACCAGTACGCGTGATACTTGGGTTTGCTGCAACATCACTTCTGATACCAAAATATGGTAGGGATTATCCGTCAGACGCCATGGCAGGTCGTGGCGACCGTGCGTTTCATAATATCGCCAAATCATCCTCTGAAAGGCACGAATGGCTGACCGAGATAATTTGACAGATCGTACGACTGACGGCACACTCATAGGAGAAAGGCGGTAAAAGCCTTTTTATGATACATAATCCCCTCTTTATATGGAAGAACAAATGAAATGCGAAAACTGCCAATGCGGAACCGAAGGTCCAAAATGCGGTAACTGCAAAGGAGATTGCGCTGATACAAAGCAGTGCAATGAAGATGGCATGGGTGATGAAATGGACGGCAAAGACCGCACCGACGAAGGAAATAGCTGCAAGTGCTGCTAATTCACTGATTCCCCGCATAGCATTAAAACCCCGTAAATACGGTGTTTTGTGTATATTTCGTCAATTTTAAGCTTGACAAATCCTCTAAAATATGCTATAGTCGATATACCTTTATTGCAAAGGATCGTAATTAAAAAGAAAAAGGAGTCTTAAAATGAAAAAAAGCCCAATTTTCGCAAAAACGGAAAATGGTGTTGTGCAGATTGTTATCGTCGAGGAGGAAGAATCACTGGCGCAAACAAGAAAAATGATTCTTGAACAGGTGTTGAGCTCTCAGCTCGGCAAAACAGTTGAAGTATTAGTGTTCTCTAATGGTTCAGAAATGGAGACGTTTCTTCTTGGGTATAATGAAAAAATCGATCTATTCGCGATCGATTGGAACACGCAATTAGAAACCGGTTGGAGCATCTATGGCCGTTTAAAAAAATATAGGGGTTGTGAACAAGTTCCGGCAATATTCACTTCTGGATATTGGGATGAAAACGACATAGATGCTCTAAAAAAACAGCATCCAGAAAAACACATTGATTTTCTTGCAAATAGCGGGGATCCCGTGGCTATTGAAACGTTTTTAACATCTGTTAAAAACCTCATCAATTTAATGTAAAAAAACTCATTTCTATTCTCACTGGCATCGCTAGTGAGTTTTTTTATTTCCATGCAGGTAAGTGAGCAACCACACAAACCTTGACAAAACACTGTCCCATTGATAGGCTAGCCCCATAGTTATTAGCAATCTTTGACAATATAAGGAGAAACAAATGGAACCAAAAGAATGTATTGCACTACTTTCAAGTAGCAACCCTGCAAACATTATCATCGCCGCACGAGTACTCGAACTCACTGGCGCACAGCCCTATCAAAAACAAATATTGCTTGCGTTAAAACGGTATATCACATTTGGCAGAAAAGACACCATTGACGAAGTTGTTGTTACTCTTATCAACCTGCTTGAACCGCGAGACGAAAACTTTGATTATATGGTAACGTTATCGGAAAGAGATTTTCCTATTACCTTCTGGCTTGCAAAAGGCAAAGAATACATTGGACCTTTTGGCGACTCATTTTTACAAGGGTTTATTGGGGATCTTGAACGATTGGCGACATCAGATAACACCGACGAACTCTGGCTCCAAGAAGTGTCTGAGCACTGTGATATCTGTTTAAAAGCCTTGCTGTTAGTTTATTCACAGGCCCAAATAGGGGAAAAGGTTTCTTCTTGTTTGGATCTCGATATCCGTGCGTCATGGATAATAATTCGCACATTCACCGAACACAATATTCCCTTGTTTAAATTGCTGACTGATATGAAGATACTATGGGAAATATATGCTTCATCGGTAAAGAAAGATTGGAAAGCCACTAATGCTATACATGCTATATATCTGAAATACACGAACGGTAGGCCTCAGCTGACTGAACAAGAACAATATGTCTCAAATAAAGCAGAGGAGGCATGGGCAAACATGGAATTTGCTCTTTTGCTCATAAAGCAAATTATGCTTCAAGATGCATGTTACGCCAGAAAAGAGCTTTGTCATTACATATCACAGCTCCCCAGTGGATTCTATAAAATAGACGAATTTCTTGCTCATGAAATTGCATGCACCGCATCACTACTCCCAGAAAACGAAGCAGAGTTGTTTATTGCATCATTAAGCAAGCAGCATCAACGTGTCTTTCTTGACATGGCATTTAAGCTGCTTCCGGATATCGTTAAATATCCATTGAGTATTGCGATTTTTAAAAATGATCGTAAAAAAACAGTACAATTACTCAAAGATGATGAAAATCCCATTGCATCAGCATTACTGTCTCACAAAAAAGAATTATCCGCATCTAAGCTGTTTTCGCCGGTGCTCTATCTTTGTCACCAAAGAACAAGAGAAGTCGAAGAACTAATTCTTGAATGTCTCGAAAAAGAAACAAGTTGTTTGGAACATTGGACGTTGGATGGAGTCAGGTTTTTTTATGCGCAGCCTATTATTGATAAATATAGAGAGAGGATAATACGGATATGCGACCGATTAGATGCCCAATACAGCAACGGCTGTATAATCATCGATCAAAAGATCGCCGTGCTTATGTTGATGGCAAAATATAATTTTGAGAAAGCAATTCCATCATTAACAATGCTCATTCAACATTCTAAAAATTCAAAATCCTTACAATACATCTGTTCAAAAATCACAGAACCGCAGCTCCTGGAACACATATTAACAGTAAGCAAGGCATCCTAATTCTATACGGACGATTAAATAATAATCGTCCGTTTTTATTTCTCCAACAACTTCCTCACTTCTTTTTTATACAACTCCACATGAGGCTGATTAAATGCGTTGACGTCAAGCAAATGGGCACATACCATCACCTCGATCATTTTCATCTGCATGAATGCGCCTAACGCAAATTCAGAGCACTCTTTCATTTCAATAGTTGCAAATGGCATTTTCTTGGACGCATAGGTGTTTATAACTCCGTGATATATGGTACTCGTCAAACCCGATAGTGTTTTCCCTCTGAGTCCTTCTACCAAATCCGTCCATTCATTGTGCTCAAGTCGCGATAATCGCGGTGAATTTTTTATATTCACAAATGTCGTAAATCGCGAAGAAGGGTTTGCTAAATACATCTGCGCCATAGAGTGCAGATCAGTAGACCCTACAGACACTGTTGGTGTAAAGCTAATCGCCTCGTGCACCGAGCTGCCCTTTGGGATTTTACCCACACTTTCGGCAAATAATTGCCGGTACCACTTACCCACGGTCTCAAGAGCGGGGGCAAAGAAAAAGGTATCATGAATGCGTCCGCCTTTTGAATAATAATTCACGAGCGACATTGCCGACATTGCTGCAAAATTATGCTCAAGACGATCTGAAAGGCATTGTTTAATACTCCACTGTGCTCCTTTGCACAGTTTACGGATATCAATTCCCAGACACGCCAAAGGGAATAATCCGACAGCGGAAAAAACTGAATAGCGTCCCCCTACTTGTTTGGGAATTTCAAGTGTTGCATAATCGTGTTCTTGCGCCATATTCCACAACACACTCCCTCGATCGGTGGTGACCACAATACGGTTTGCAAATCCAGAAAGTTTCTTTTCACAAGCCTGAGTCAAATACGCCATATTTGCCGCTGTTTCAGTCGTTGCGCCTGATTTGCTGATTACATTAATGATATATTCGCTTTCCGACGAAACATTCTTTTTTAAATATTGAACTACCGCTTCCATTGCACGACTATCACATGTGTCCAGACAAATAAGCTTGGGGGATCGATCAGGTGAGTATATATCCGTATAGCCATAGAGCGCATCATATATCGCTTTTGCGCCTAGGTTAGAACCACCAATGCCAATTACGATGACATATTTCAAAAGCCGCGAACTCATTGCCTTTGCTAATCGTTGAATCTCTTTTATACCATGACTATCGCCAGGAAGAATCAACGACGATTCGGCTGCCAAGTATTTCCGACTTTTTACCACCTCTTGAAGATGTTTGATATACAAAACCAAACGATTGGCATATCGTTTTTTCTGTGCTGATGGTATTTGACTATTATCGAATGAAAAACTAAGCATGGTCACTGCAGTATCTTCTATTGAAAGTATATCAAATCCACACCATCCCAACAAAAAACAGAGCAATCTCTTGCACTGTTTCTCGCAGACACGAC
>CAYHKW010000011.1:12036-21896 GCA_964357385.1 uncultured Gammaproteobacteria bacterium | reverse complement strand
TTTACATTCTTTGGTTTTGCTTGGTTAAAAATACTCGTGATATCTTCTGCGGCAATCTGGGTCGCCGGAGCATGTGAGGCGGGTGCTGCTGTGGCAAGAACACTATTTCCCATCAATATGCAGAGCGAGAAAAGTATTGCAAAAAAAATCCGTTTCATAAGCGACTAATTAGGTATTGCTCCTGTTAAACGCGCGAGGACAAAAGAGGTTATCGCAAAGGCAGAAAGCACAATGATAAGCCCTAGTACAGCATGAAAGAGCAGACCGCGAGCCTTTGATACTTTTGATGTGTCCCCTTCTGCGACCATCCACAAAATACCCCCATACACAACGAGGATAAGAAATACCAACCCTAACACTGATAGTATGATCTGAATCGCTCTTCCGATAATAGCGGGGAGTGTTTGTTGATCTCCGGGGAGACCGAAAAATCCTGCAAAGCCTGAGGAGCTGCAACCAAGATTATCGTTAGCTATTTGTGCAGGGGTTCGATTATCAGGATTGGGGGGTGTTGGGCACGCCGCAAACGCTGGGGTCAACCCCATCGGTGAAAAAACAAGAACGCCTGCTATCAGTGTTGATAGCAGGGCGCTGGTGCCGACTTTGAAAAAAGTCTTTTTCATGAGAGTACTATAAACTATTTGACAATCGTACCAGGAAGAGTGAATGCCCATTGTGCGATACCCCATGCAGACAAAATAATAACCAAACCAATAACACCCTGGATCAGCATGGTTTGGGCTGCTTTGACGTTGTCGTCGTTACCACCAGCAGTCATCCACTTGAATCCAGCGATTAAAATAATAACAACGGCGATTATACCAAGGAAACCAAGAACAAAATTGATAATTGCTACAATCGTACCATAAGGAGTTATCGCTCTATCGATAGCGCCAGGAGGAGTTGCAGGAATACAATTAAGACTGCTTGCTTGGTTGCTTCCATCAGGGCAAACAAAAGCATTCGCCATAGTCACTGGTAACACTCCAAACCCTACTGTCAGCACCGTAGCAATAAGAGCCGTTCGCAACGCATTTGTGATTGTTGTTTTCATACAACGTGCATGGGGATTAAAAAATAAATTCTTGTTAGGTATAGATAGTATAGCAGACTGTTTTGAGAGCGGAAGTGAATTACTTTACGAGCATCATTCCCTCAAACGTTTTTTATCTTCTGGAGCATCAAGGTAATTGTTTCTTGTCGTAACTCTTTTGCCGCTCTCGATTTCTAATTGCTTTCGCGCATCACCGGCAATTTTTCCACCTTTTTGGGCGGCTTGTTTGTTTTGATCAAAGCCTTGAGCGTCCTTTTGACGTGCAATTTCTTTTGTGGATACTTCACCCAGTTCTGAAAAAAGAAGTTCGGTACGGCTCATGTGGTCGCGAACATTTTCTCGCTTGAGTCCTTTAAACTCCTTATACTCACTTGGCGTCATTCCAAATGTCGCTTTAGAGATTTCAGCAGTGAGGATGCTATACTCCTTTTCTTCTTTGATACCCCGTTTTTTCCACTCCTCGGTTAGCTCATCGCGGGTGGCGATACCTTGGATTCGGCTTTCGACCCATTCATCACTATATCCTTTCAGTCTGTATAGCATTCGCGCGCGCTTGGTAGCAAGTTCGGGATCTTCGATCTCTTGCACACGCTCATAACCGACTTTCGCAAGCCAACGTTTGAACGGCTCGGCTTTGGGGGATGGGATTGATTGGATGATGCGAAATATTGTTTCTGTATTGGCACAATCAGTCTCATAGAATTTCCCATCAGAAGATTCTAACTTCAGTTGTCCGATTTTTGCGGACAACTGAATATATCCCTCTTCTTCAATCTTTTTTTTGAGATCATTCCAGTATTTTCTTGCGCGGTCGCTCCCCGTAAGAGCTGCCACCACATCAACAACCGAAAACCACCATTCATTATTGTGAATGGTTTTACGGATTTCTTTATTCTTGAAAATAGAGACTTTGGTATCCACAAACGAGTGAGTTACATTACCTTAACAACGACGTGAGGAGGAATCGTACGATTGCGGCACTGGCAAATACTACCGCCATACCAATTGCTGCCCATATCATAGTGTCGATACCTTTTGTCACCTTTGCCTTATCCCCCGCCGAGGTCATCCAAAGGATACCGCCGTACACAAAAAGAAGAAGCGCGATTGATCCGGAAAGACCTAACGCAATATTGATAATTAAACCAATAAGTGCTTGAGGTGTGCTTACTTTGAGAGGATTTTCAAGAGTAATAGTGCCGGAAGCTTGTGTGTTGCTATTGGAGACTGGAGAAGTTGAGGTACTTGCAGCTTCAAACGTTCCATTGGGTGTCGCGAGCGGGCCGCATGTTTTTGAACAAGTTGTATCTCCAGCATTTTGTGGAAATGCTGCCGTTGTATTGCCAGTTTTACATGAGCAATAGGTTATTGCGGACACATTCTGAAAAGAAAACAAACCAAAACCGATTATGAATACTGCTATGGGGGTGGCAATTTTTTTAAACAGATCAGACATAGATTAAAAATTATGGCGTATAAAGACGCTTACAGTTTTCTGTTTTAAATTCATTAGTTAATGTGTTGAGAACCACACTATCTGGTATGACTTTGTCAGTAAATTGCGTCGGGCAAAACCATACACCTGTCACATTTCCAGACGCAGGTAATGTAGATTGACTCCACTTGCATGTATACGGCACCACTGCATTTGTTACCACAACACCGCTCGCTAACGCACCGGGAACCCATAACCATGGATTTACAAAAATTGCCCCGAGTGCTGCTGCTCCTCCTGGTATACTGCCCGCGCCAATCTGAAGTTTATTTTGACAGTCTTGAGCTGCAGCACTGTCTGCTTCTAGTTGTCCTAATTTATTTGTACTGTAGGCGTTTGCTATTACATTACATTGCGGTTCAACGAGTCGTGTAATGTATAAATTTTGTTGATCGGATGAAAATTGTCTTACCTTCACTAATTGTACTTTATCTCCTATAATGTGTTGATAAATATATTCTGGGGTGTACAGTTGCTCTCCAAAAGAGGTGTCGTCTGCGTATTTGTTTGCCACCATGCAGTAGCCAAATTCTTGGCAATTTCCCCCTCCTTGAGGGCTAAAAATACACTGCTTTGTAAAACTTGAGTTCTGAGGACATTGTATACCTATGGCTGTCTGCCCTGAGGTGCCTCCCCCTCCTGTAGTCAAAATATTTCCACACGACTTCTTATCGCGCAACGCACTAAGGCTATCGCATGTGCATTTCCCCACAGCAGAAATTGACTGCAGTGTATTTACACCGCTTTGAGTAACTGTTTTTGAAATCGTTCCCTCGGTGTAAACAAAGCTCTTAAGAAAGGACGAATTATTAGAGATCACTGCGCCACTCTTTGAAGTTTCAGTCACTTTACATAAAGTAAAGCACTCTTTTCCTGTTATGCCATCTTTGGAGGGGGGCGTGCCTCGTACATCGGGTGCATTGGGGTCTGCCTTACCTATTGTTGGGTTCACGCTAACGGTCGCAGGTGGTGGTACATCCAGTATCTCATCCACCTTCCCCAACTCGCCAAAATGAATCGGTGAACAGATACTTGCTTGATATGACCACTTGTTGCTACCTCTAAAAATCTTATCAAGCTGAGCGGTGAGACCGGTGGATCCCGGTTCTGGTTTTGCGATAACGCTTGCCATGATAAAGTTCACGATCATCCAGCTGCTGAAAATAATCAGCAGACCAATCACCGCATTAACCATTGTTTGGGTTCCGGCACTCACTTGGGTCTTGTTCCCTGCTGAGGTGAGATATTGAAACCCTCCCCACACAACCATCAAAAGAGCGATGCTTCCACTGATACCAAGAATGAACATGGCAATATTGATTGCCAACTGGATAAACGCATCAAGGGTATAGTTACAACACTGCATCGGGTCAACACTCGACACCTCGCCCCCTGCGCCAACCACCGTGCATTGGGGAATAATCCGGCTACTGGTATCTGTTTGACAGCTGAATGTGGGTTGTGGGCACCCCGCAAACGTTGATGTTGAAACAACGAGCGCTTGATTGGCATTGGTAATCACCAAATAACTGACTTACCCCATGCTTGCAATCACCATAATGCCAAATAAAAAGGACACTATAGTACGACGAAACTGTTGTATGTTTCGAAATATCATTGCGAGTAGGTTTGAGAGATAGTTTGCGAAGCGCGATTAATCAGTTCTTCCATGACTCTTCGTTCTTCTGATATATCCCCTCCCTTGCTGGTCAACGCAGTGTCAATCATATCCAAAAAGGTCTTCTCTGCTGCTGAGGAGTTAATGCCATGATACCAGTTACCCGCAATCAACAACTGTGATGCGAAGGGTCGTGTTGTGTCATTCTGTAACTGCTCGTCAATCATTGCGCGCAATGCGGTAGGACTCTGTGTCTTTTCTAAATATGGTTTTACATTGTCTTGTGAGGAAGCAAACATAATAAAATCCCATGCCATATCCTGATATTTTGATTTGTTTGATACGCCTTGCGCCCAATAATTTGCATATGTCTTCTTCAGTTCAGGTTGTTTTTGTGGTAATGGAGCCACCTCAAACTGCAGCCCTGGAGCTTTGGTTTTAATTTGAGCCATGTGATATGAGTAACCAAACATCATAGCGGCACGCTCTTGAGAAAAACTTTCAACACTATTGGGCTGGTCTTGATTCCAGGTATACACATCTGCCTTTGTCACCCATGCAAAATCAGTATAAAAACGAAGCGCTTCTGCAGCAGGATTGATATTACTCATTTTGATATACGGAGACTGTTCTTGAAATGAAACACGGCCATCTTTGCTCATAATAGTGCCGTTTTGCTCCATCAATACAGAGAGAATGTCGAAGGCACGATCAATGTTGCGTGAAGTCCCAAACGCGGCGCCTGATTGTAAAATCTCATGTGTTTCTGGGGCAATGACCGTTAATTTTTTTACATCTTCTTCAAATTCATTCCAGTTAATTGGCGGTTGTGCAATTCCTGCGCTATTAAACAAACGGGGATTGTAAAACAAAGCGAGAGTGTCTACATACAGCGGCAAGGCATATATCATCATGTTTCCTTCTTCATTAGAAAACATCACATCATCAGCCACCGTCGGCACAAATGTATCGCGCATATACTTAGGAGTATATCCAGGAACACTGGCAATAGTACCGACCAATGAATCGCCTCCTAAGGCTTTTTTTTGACTCTGAACACGCTGAACGTTTAATGTTTGAGGCATCGGTGCCAGTTTTGAAGTGTAGCCTTTTACCCAGGTATTATGGACTGAAAAAATATCGGGGCCACGGTCTTCTGCTAAGGCATTCAATAACTCTTTTTCATATTCATCAAAACGAAATTTGCGAAATTCTATAGTAACATTCGGATGGAGAGCAGTGTAGTCAGCGATAATATCGCTCATGTCTTCATTATCATCAAATGCGCTCCAATATTGTAACGTAATAGGTTCTGTGGGAGTAATCGTAGAAGTGCCCGATGGTTGGCGGGGAGGCACATTCATCAAAAGAATGATGACCATTATTACAATAAAAAGCGCTGAAACAATACCAACGATGATAAGTATTTTTTTGAGCTGATCGTTCATATCGAAGATCCTTTGGAATCAAAAATATCGTAGATGCCCTCTGGGTATTGTATTAGTATATCATGTACGCAATACTTTATGAAAAGTATTACATTCCCAATCCGATCAGCATCCCCAAAACACATCCCGCTGCAATCATAGGAAGTGCGGGGATAGGACGCTCCCAACGAAGAAGTACAAAATGATTAATGATAAGTCCGAATAATGACCCGACACTTGAACCAATAGATGCATTCATGCTCACTGGAGCAACAGCAATACTTAATAGCATTGGCAAAACAACATCACCGCCACCCAGCATTAAAAATCCCCCGCTTGGACGCACGTCCCCTAATTTTTCATACAAACCATACCACGATTCAGGAATAATGAGTGCAAAACTTGCCTGTCGGGCAATAAAAACACGAGCCATGTGAATCATGTGTCCAGTAACATAGACCGCTATAATGTCGTATACAGATAAAATCAAAAGAAGCCATACTGCCACAACCCATGTAAGTTGTAATCCCAAAAGAGCACCGAGACCAGCACTGGCGATAATAATAGCAATATTGTGAACCCAAATTATGGGCAATAAATAGAGCCCAACACAAAAGGTGATCGAAACAAAAAGACTAATAGGAAGCGGAAACACCATTTGAAAGACTGTAATGAGCCCTGAGCACAGTGCAATAAAAAAAAGAACCCTATACAGCGTCTTGCCGTGATAGAGCTTTATAAGAAGAAGAATCAACAGTGTTCCTAGCGAAAAGTAGGTCAAAAAAACTGAAAGAGTAATCCCTGCTGTAGGAAGAATTGCTGATGTTTCATTCAACGCACGAATATGACTTGCCACAACCATCGCAAGGGTCTGCGCTATGGCAAAAAGAACCAAGGTATGGCTCAAAAGTCGAATGTGGGGTCGATACAGCACGTTCTTATTAGACGATATATGCTTTTATTTTTTCAAAAATTTCGTTGATCGAGTGGTCAGCTTTCACAAAGTAATCCTTTGCTCCCAGTTTCAAAGCCTCTTTAATAGTCGTGTCATCCATCAAATTACTCACAACAATAACAGGGATCATTTTTGTTGCATCGTCACTCTTTAATTCTTTGAGAATATCAATACCATTTTGGTTGGGCAACATCAAATCAAGTGCAATAACATTGGGTTTGTAGGACTTTGCTGCAGCAAATGCCTTACCACCATCATTAACCACCTTAGTGCTAAAATGGTTTTTTTCAAATTTTTCCTTCAAAACAAGAGCGAGAGTTTCCTCATCCTCTACAATCAATATTTTATTGGGATTCATGAGAGCCATATGATTTCTATTTAATCTTCAATGTCTTTAATATCAGCGATCACGTAATCTTTAACACGACTTATATTAGCACGCATCCGTTCCAATAACAAGTTGAGCTCTGCTTTCTTACTACTCACATCCATTTTCTTACTGTTATAGACTTCGAGAACTTTTTCTGTTTCCTTTTCAATAGACATCAAAACATTATTCACATCGCGTTGTGCAATAACGCTCTTTCGGCGGCGTTGTGCAGTTCCCAATCTAAATAGGAACCATCCTGCACCGAGTACCCCAATAAATACGGCCGATAAGAGTGCAATAAGAGTTGTTTCTGTTAAATCAATACCGTAGATGGTAATTGCTGGAGCATTATATAAGGTAAAAGGGTCTGATATTGCTGGCAGGCTCGTCGCCCCCCGATTGTCTCGTGCTACCGCCTCTACATAATAATCACCGCGCTTAAGGAGCTGGTTAAAGGCAATAGACCATAAGCCTTGGGCATCGACTGCTGCCTCTTGTGTATCAACGACGATACCCCCCTCTTTATTGATCAGTGTAACTTGAACTATTGTATCAACAGCACTACTCCCAACGATAGAAACAGCACCTTCCCCAACATATAATTTTTTGGAGATAGTAGAAATTTTTGGACTAGGGATAGGCTTGATCTCAATATTCATGTTTGCAATGCTGCCATTTCCTGCTTTATCATAGGCAACCACGGAAATTGTTTTTGTACCTGGTGTTAATGGGGTAAACGTATACATTTCCTCTGTTGTTTCCCCTACATTTTGACCATCAACACGGATAGCATACTTATCCATACCTGATAGGCTATCAACAGCATGGTATGAAATTTCTGGCGTTGGGTTGTCGGTAGCCAATCCATCTTTTGAGTCAATTTCAAATGCTGATGGGGGCATGGTGTCAATTTGAATCGCTCGTGTCGCAGTTTTACCCCATCCTAAAGCATTACCAAATCGTACATGAAGGTACCATGTCCCATCAGGGAGCGGAGCAAACTTTTTACTCTCGAATAGACCTTCTGACTTTGTCGGATTAGTCAACGTTTTTTGATCAATCAAGGTTGCAACTCTTGTAATATCTCCTGGCAATACCCATGATACAGTGTAAGGACTTGATACGTTGTACCATTTTTCAACCTCAGGATATGTTGGAACACTCAACGCCGGTGTTGCTGGTAATATTTTTGCTGGTTCAGGAGTACGAATAATCTGAGTGGGTGCTTCTATTTCAGTAACCCCTGAAGATGCAAGCGTATTTATTCTCAACCCCAAGCTTGATGTCAAAACATTGGATCCACTGCCATCATTTGCGGTAATTGCCCCGTCACTAAATGCGATATTCGCACTACCAATCCCCTTTACCTTAAAGTTGATAGACATTACCTCCAGCGATCTTCCTGTTACCCCTGTTGCAGAACCGCCCACAAAATTGATTGTCCCTGTGGCATTGGAAAAAGCCGGCCCCACCAACCAAAAATTAAAAACGGAATTATTTTGATTGATAGAGGTCACTTCAAGCATGCTTGTCGGAAAACTTATTGTTGCTTGTCCTGCATTCACGCCAATATCATCGGTATTCATACGCACCGTTGCAGTAAACTCCTTTCCTAAAGAAAAATCATTAGTGCTAGAGACCATCGTATAACTTGCCGCGTCAACATGCCCCACAAACAAGAAGGTAAAAAAAGCGAATCCTGCAATACCAACTCCTGCAAAAATTCTTATTTTCCTAATAAACATATTCCTGATTATTAGCGCGATGTTATCAACGACAGTGTTCTTAAGAAAATACTCAAGTCTTGTACGTCAACTTTTCCATCTCCATTGAAATCAATCTTGTTGCGAATATCAGTATTTTTATTGAGATAAAATGAAACGAATATTGTTGCATCGGTTGCATCTACCTTATCGTCGCTGTTCATATCAGTTACAGGAACGAGTACTGTCGTCAATCGGAATTGTCGACGAGTTGAGAACTCACTTCTAATTTTACTCGGACTTGATTGGATAGCCCGCACTGTATGATCACCGGTAGAAAGTGAGCTTGTTATGTATGTCATCGTGAACTCTCCGTCCTGAGCGATCTTAAGAGTAGTAGGAGTAATTGCTTTTCCATCGATTTCAAAACCAATTGCATTTCCTGGTGTGAGATATCCATTCACGGTGATAGTATCCCCTGTCGTAATGGTAGGTCGCTTAATTTCAAGTGTTGGTGCTACTAGAATATCTTTTACAAAGATATTACCGTTTGCATCTAAGGTGTAGAGATTCACCGTTGCAGTCAGGCCATTTGCATCAGTTGTATAAATACCGTATGAATCAACGTCTAATAATTCCTGATCTGAGTTCAGCTCAAATGCCCCAGTCGCGTTTGTTATAACCTGTTGCGTGAGTGGTACATTTTCGTTGTGGGCAAGTGCAAATAAGGTAACACGAGCATTAGGGTATGCAAATCCTTTCAAGCTAACTCGTGACTTTTTGACTTCCTCTGGCGCAGGGGCAGGCGGGGTAGTTGGTGCAGGTGTCCCCGTACCAGTGGATCCACTCGACCCACCACCACCTATAGGTTGTGTAACAACCAAAGGATTAAACGTAACAGTAGCAGTTGCCGATACATCCAGAGAAGTACTGATATCAGTAAGGCTGAGTGTTATCGTCTGCGCGGTAGCACTTGATATTGTTGTGGTTGCAGTACCGTTTACCAAGATAAGTGCCCCACCCCCTGTTCCAGTACCGCTGACATTCAGAGTTACTTGTCCTGAAAATGTGCTTACTAGGGCGTTGCTTGAATCACGAGCTTCTACCGTTACAGTAACGTTTTCTCCTACTAACGCATTACCTGACGTCAGAATAACTAAATGAGTTGCGGTAATAACGGCAGCACTCACCGTCACACTGTCCGTTGCATCAGCGATTCCCGTAGCGCCGTCAGGTGA
>CAYHKW010000011.1:0-11936 GCA_964357385.1 uncultured Gammaproteobacteria bacterium | reverse complement strand
TCAGCTACGTTATCGGTGATAACGATGGTACCGATACCATTGACGATGTCGACAACTACTGATCCCGTTGGGGTAGCAGATCCGCTTGTTTGAATAGAAACATCTTGAGAGTACGTAGTATCAAGATTATTATTGTCATCAACTACACGAATAGTTACCGTAACATTTTGCCCTACGGTTGAATCAGTTGGATCAAGTATGACAAATTTTGTTGGTGTTACAGGGACCACACTCACCGTCACACTGTCCGTTGCATCAGCGATTCCCGTAGCGCCGTCAGGTGATGTTGCGTTGTCAGATGCAGTAATGGTAGGGGTGCCGGCAGTATCATCGTAGTACCAGAAGTTTGCCGTTGATAATCCATTAGCAATGGTGATTGAGGTGATGACGTTGCCGTTACTAGAAGCATCGTAGAAGACACCCGTCGTTGCACTGCTGTAAAGAGACACGACAGTTCCTCCTGCCGTAACAAGATTGTTAAACTGATCTTTTCTGGTAACGGTGTAACCAATGCGGGTTGCGACTGACATGTTTCCCGGATCATTAAGGGTAAATTTCGATACACTCGCTGGCGCAAGAACAAATGAATTGCTGGTACCTGTTTCTGATCCTCCGGTACGAGTAGCGGTGATCGTCACTGTGCCGGCAGTCGTAAGGGTAACACTTTCGGTACGAACACCACCTACAAATGCACTGGTGACGGTCGGTGAAATCGCTCCGGTAGAGACCGAGAGATCAGCAGTACTTGTAAAGGTAGTAACCGTGTTGCCAAATTGATCCTTGGCAGTAATGACAACATTGAATGGAACCCCTGCCACTTGAGAAGGGATAGTGTCGATAGCAAAATGATGGAAGGCACCGACAGCAAAGACAACATTTTGAGTTGAACTCACATTCAGGCCAGTCCCTTGGCTGTCTGATAGTGTAAGGTTAACGGTTTCAGCTACGTTATCGGTGATAACGATGGTACCGATACCATTGACGATGTCGACAAGTCCTCCACCCGTTGCTGACCCTGAGGTATTAAGTGTTACATCACTTTGATAGCTGGTAACAACGGCTCCATTTACATCTTGCGCCTGCACCGTAACGGTAACATTTTGACCGACAGTATTGTCGATTGGATCAAGAATCACAAACTTAGTAGCGGTCGGAGTGACAGTAAATGTATTTACTGCAAGAAGATTACTCTCGTTTGAACCGCCATCAGTCACTTTTATAGTACAGTTGCTGTGAGTTCCGACAGCAAGAGCACTAAACGTAACTGTGTTATTACCTACAACCGCACTTGTTGTTGCTGAAGAACAATCCCCGCCATAGGTAATCGTACCTGCTGCGCTAGAGCTAAAAGTATAGTCTGGGGTTGTATCATTTGTTGGTGAAGGCACTGGTGTTACTTGGGCAATAACAGGATTTGCATTTATCACCACAGTTCCATTACTTGAAAACGCTGATTCATTGCCTGCGATATCAATGGCTTTTACACGGAAATACCATGTGCCTGTAAGTGCAGTGGTATGAGTAAAGGACGCTGTTGAGACAGTATCACTAAAGACCCCAGACGAAAAGGTTGCACTCTGTGACCATTCCACGGTATACGCAGGTGTTCCAAGACCATTAGCATCAGTTGAATCAGTCCATGTCCAGGTAGGAGTGGTGTTGGTTGTTGGTGTAGTGGTGCTTGGCGTGCCAGGAATACTGGGGGCTGTGGTATCGATTATTATAGTCAGAATTGGCGATGCAGTTGATTCATTACCGGAATCAGTAAATGTGGAGGTTATATTATGAGAACCGCTGATCAGAGTTGATGTAGTGATTGTATATACCCCTCCTGAACACAGACCAGAACCTACCACAGTAACGCCATCATAAATAGTCACAGTGTGGCCGTTTGTACAGGTACCAGTAAATGTCGGTGTCGTGTCGTTTGTTTTATTATCAGTAGATGAAGTACCTGTATCAGAGGCAGCAATAAGGTCTGGTGCAGATGTAGGGGCAGAGGGCGCATTAGTGGCTATAACAATTGCATGAACCCCAGCAAAGGTTCCTACCGCAGGCAAGGTATTTGTTGTATTATTTCCTGCTGTATCTTTAATAGTTCCCCCATTTAATGAAAGTGAGTTTGTGGCAGTGTAATCAAGGTCAGCTGAATTATGACCATTAGCTACGGTATAGCGAAATGTTAATGTATTAGATCCTGAACCACTAATATAGGTAGCACTTCCTCCTGAATTAAGCGCAAGAGTGGGTGTACCGCCTGACGTTACAACAGTCACGCTCTCAGTATACTGGATAGTGAAATCAATAACTTCCCCAACGGTGAAAGTTCCGTCAGCGTGGGCAGTATTTACTACAGTAATACTTGCGGAAGTAGTATCGATGGTTATTGAAAGCGACGGCGATGATGGTGATTCATTGCCGGCATCGTCAACAAACTTTGTTGTAATGGTATGGGATCCATCACCAAGAATCGAAGTGGTGATAGTATACACGCTCGCAGAGCAAGTACCTGTCCCGACTAAAGTAGCACCATCGTAGACATTCACAATCTCCCCCGTTGTACATGAACCAGTGAATGTCGGTGTGTTGTCACTCGTGTTGTTATCAGTAGACGAAGTACCTGTGTCAGAAGCAGCAATAAGGTCAGGAGCTGATGTTGGTGCTGACGGAGCGGCGGTGTCAATCGTGACAGTGAGAATACCTGATGCAGATGATGCATTACCTGCTGCGTCAGTCGCGATTACGGTCATGTTATGGACTCCTTGAACCAGTGCAACATCAAAGCTCCAGTTACCGCCTGTTGCCGTAGTGGTTCCTTTTGAAGTAAGTCCGTCGAACAATTCAACCGTACTGTTTGCCTCTGCTGTACCTGTGAAAGTAAGGTTGGTATCCTGGCTTGTGACATTATCTGTGTTTGAGTTCCCTGTATCATCAGCTGCAGCTAAATCCGGGGTTGAGGGTGCGCTTGGTGCGGTAGTGTCAATGGTAATAGAAAGATTTCCTGAAGCAACTGATATGTTTCCAGCAGGATCCGTTTGTTTTGCATTCATGGTTGCATGAGCACCACTTGAAAGAGTAGTAGCGGTGATAGTTACCGTTGAACTCGCACAGACCCCCGTTCCCACTGACGTCGTATTATCAAACAGAGTAACAGTGTCCCCTGTCAGACAAGATATCGTGAAGTCAGGAGTGGTATCTGACGTAACATTGTCAGTCGATGATGAACCTGAATCAGTCGCAGCGGTCATGTCAGGGGTACCAGGAGCAGCGTCAGCGGTAGTATCAATGGTAATAGAAAGCGAAGGTGATGTTGGCGATTCATTACCAGCCGGATCAGTGAATGTAGTGGTAATGACATGAACGCCATCACCTAACGTGGAGGTGGTAATCGTATAGATACTTCCCGAACAAATTCCGGAACCTACTGCCGTAACCCCATCATATATAGTAACAGTCTCCCCTGTCGTACATGACCCCGTAAAGGTAGGGGTAGTGTCGTTGGTATTGTTATCCGTTGAAGATGACCCCGTGTCTGAAGCTGCGATAAGATCCGGTGCTGATGTTGGTGCTGATGGAGCAGTGGTGTCAACGGTGACAGTAAGAATACTTGATGCAGCGGAAGTGTTACCTGCAGCATCGGTTGCTGTTACCGTCATATTATGAACACCTTGAACAAGAAATGTATCAAAACTCCAGTTGCCTCCGGTAGCGGTGGTAGTCCCTTTTGATGTAGCACCATCAAATAATTCTACGGTACTATTTGCTTCTGCCGTGCCACTGAAGGTCAAGTTGGTGGTCTGGCTAGTGATATTATCGGTACTTGATGATCCTGTGTCGTCGGCAGATGCTAAATCAGGCGTTGAGGGTACACTCGGCGCTGTCGTATCAATGGTTATAGAAAGCGAAGGTGACGATGGCGATTCATTACCAGCAAGATCAGTGAAGGTTGAGGTAATGACGTGCACTCCCCCTCCAAGGGTCGAGGTAGTAATCGTATACACCCCACCGGAACAGACTCCTGAACCTACCGCAGTTGCACCATCATATATCGTTACTGTTTCACCATTAGTACAGCTGCCCGTAAATGTTGGGGTAGTATCACTAGTGTTGTTGTCTGTTGAAGATGACCCCGTGTCTGATGCGGCGATAAGGTCAGGTGCTGATGTTGGTGCACTGGGCGAAGTTGTGTCAATCGTGATAGAAAGATTGCCTGAGGCAGCCGATGTGTTGCCTGCTGGATCAGTCTGCTTTGCATTCATGGTTGTGTGTGCTCCTTCAGAAAGCGCTGATGCAGTGATGGTAACAGGCGAAGATGCACACACAGCGCTTCCAACAGGAGTTGTGTTGTCGTACAACGTAACCGTCGCACCTACTTCACAGGTTATGGTAAAACTTGGCGTCGTATCTGAAGTAATATTATCCGTTGATGACGAACCAGTGTCAGAAGCAGTAATTAAGTCAGGAGTTCCTGGTGCGGCCGGTGTACTGGTATCAATAGTAACGGATAAATTAGCGGATGCGACTGAGATGTTTCCAGCTGCATCAGTTTGTTTCGCATTAATGCTTGCATGAACACCATTAGAAAGCACTGATGAAGTTATTGTTACCGTTGATGATGAACACAATGCTGAACCAACAGCGGTTGTATTATCAAATAAGGTTACTGTGGAGCCATTTACACAAGAAATCGTAAAGTCAGGAGTGGTATCTGATGTAATATTATCCGTTGAAGATGACCCGGAGTCAGTAGCGGCGGTCATATCAGGTGTTCCTGGTGCGGCATCAGCAATAGTGTCAACAGTAAATGAACTAACATTGAGCACGCTACTAAGATTGCCTGCGGTATCAGTTACCGTGATAGTACAGTTTGAGTGAGTGCCTTCCGAAACAGTATTATAAGTGACAGTGTTGTTTCCTGAAGTTGCGGATGTAGTTACCGAGGAGCATCCTGTGTAGCCAATAGTACCGCTTTCTGTTGAACTGAACGTATAGTTCGGAGTATTGTCATTAGTCGGTGTTGGTATTGGTGTTACTTCTGCAAGAGTCGGTGCGGTAGTGTCAATCGTAATAGAAAGATTTCCTGAAGCTGCTGACACATTCCCTGCTACATCAGTTTGTTTCGCATTCATGGTTGCGTGAGTACCACTTGAAAGGGTAGATGCGGTGATCGTTACGGTAGATGCGGCACATAGACCACTTCCTACTGAAGTGGTGTTGTCAAAGAGGGTTATTGTGGAACCAGTAACACAGGAAACCGTAAAGTTAGGGGTAGTATCATTGGTTATGTTATCAGTTGATGATGAGCCTGTATCAGTAGCAGTCGTCATATCAGGAGTTCCTGGTGCTGCATCAGCAGTGGTGTCGATAACGATAGCTTTGTTTGCTCCTAGTGAGTTTGCAGCACCAGGAGTTGCGAGGGTTCGATTAGCAGCCAAACCTGATGCGGTACTGTTAATAGTGCCACCATTTAATGCAAGAGCGGTGGTATTCGCATAATCCAAATCAGCCGATGTATTCCCTGCCGCAACAGTATAATTAAATGTAAGTGTTGACGTACCAGACCCACTTGAATAGTTGACCGCTGTCGTCGCAGGCGATCCTGTTGAAAGCGTAAGTTGAGGAGTTCCTGTGACGGTTACCGCTTCACTGAAATTGACCTGTATAGGAATAACTTGCCCTACCGTATAGGATCCGTTTGCTAACGATGATGTAACACCTGTTACGGTTGGTGGAGATGAAACGGTTACGGTGGGTGAAGAGGCAATATTAGTGAGTGTGCCACTTCCGTCTACCCTTGATTGCGTGGTGAAGGTATATATACCTGGTGTGCCTGGTGCAGTAACCCCGCTTGTTCCCCCACCAGCGCCATAGGTGAACGTAATGGTCTGACCTGCAGCGAGAGACAATGATCGAACACTCACAGTATTACCGTTAAACGTTGGTGCCGTGGTGCCACCTCCCAGAGTCAGATCGTCAAACCACACTGTTGTGCTTCCTAGTGCGGAAAGATTTTTTATATGGAGCCCATAACTCACCACCGATGTCCTTGTTGTAGCTCCAAAATTAAACACTACACGTGTCCAAGTATTCGCCAAAATAGAAGTACCAAGAGAAAGTGATTCAATGGGTGTTGCGATATTTGCACTGTTATCATAATCAAAATTGAGATCATTATTATTGATCGGAGCACTCGTTCTGATCCAAAACCCGACGGTCGAATGTGTAGACCAATTTTGAGATGTAATATTCTTGTACCAAAGTCCATTATTTTTGTCGCTTGAATTAATACACCGTACTGATCCCGTGCCTTCAAATTTTATAGAGGTATCAACAGCGAGCCCGCCCGAACAGGCAGTTGGATTGCTCGTGTTATGATTCCAGTTTGTAATACTGTCGGCAGTATCGATAGTCTTTCCAATCGTACCTGTTGAGCTCACTGTTGTATACCCTGCCACCCCGCTTGTACCCTGGGGTGTGCTCCATCCTGAAGGAACTGTAAAAGAAACTTCACCACCGTTCATTGCTTCAGCTGCCGTATAGGTAAACGTGTAGGTACCACCTGTTGAACTGGCGGTGGCAGTAGTCGGAGAAACAAGCATACTCCCTGAGCCATTTGCAGCGAATGCTTGTTGTGCTGAAAAAGATAATATGACAGATGACAACATAACGACCGTCATGATAGATGCTGCGATTCGTGCCCCCATCGATAATATTTTTTTCATATAACTAGCTCCTACAATGTATAGTTTATCTCTTTATTATACATTACGTTAGCGTTTCATTCTACGTACGTTGCACCATTATTTTTAATAATAAAAAATAGAAGCGAGATCAGTGCTTCTATTTTTTATATTTTCTTTCACTCATAAGAACGGTACTATTTTTCTCTTACTGTTTCCAATTTTTTGATTGTATATATTATAGAAATTTTCTCATAGTCGCTACTGCATTGTGTATATGATTGTTGATAACTCTTGCCTACTTTAGATATAAACAAGACTATTTATGGCGACCAACTAATATTTACATCATCAACTTGTGGCGTATCAGCACCACTGGACGTACAATCATTTGCTGAGCAAAGTCGAATTTTATATTTGAAATATCGTTGATTATTGTGAAACGTTGGATCGCATGAAATCTCGACTGGGATATCCTGACCCGAAGATTCATAATAATCGGTTGAGGTGCATGTTGCACCACCAACAAAGTTAAACGGACCACTGCTACTTGCTGATGTCGCAATCTGAAATTTCACTTTTGTATTTGCCGGCAGTGTCCCCTTCCATGACATAGAATTATAGGCGGGGCCGTCAGAAGAAGCGGTGGTATCGAATACTGTTGAGACTACATCGCCAAATGGCGGGTACCCGCATGAAGGCGGCTTATACCGATACGTCAACGTCAAATGTGCACCGAGTCCATAGGCGGTCATGTTGGTGGGGATGAGATTGAGGGTGTGAGAATAACTGCCGGCAGTGGCAGGATTTATTGAGTTAGTGGGATCGCTATAGAGAATTTCAAACGGGGTAGGCGTGGAACCAACATTGGGAAGAATAAATGTTTTACTGGTAGCACCAGTACTATTCAGTTGCGCTTGAAGGGTTGGTGACCCTGTTGAAGTATAAACGCCAGTGATCGTAAACAGTGCCGATTTCACCGGAGTAGTGACCCCGCTGATGTTATCACCGATGTATATTGAGAATGCGTGGTTGACTTGGGATGATACGGCAGTGGGAGTGTCCCCGACGTATTGACGGTCTGTTTTTATTTTTTGATTCCCTGGCTGGCCATCATCACATGAGGTAGGGACATACCGATACGTCAACGTCAAATGTGCACCGAGTCCATAGGCGGTCATGTTGGTGGGGATGAGATTGAGGGTGTGAGAATAACTGCCGGCAGTGGCAGGATTTATTGAGTTAGTGGGATCGCTATAGAGAATTTCAAACGGGGTAGGCGTGGAACCAACATTGGGAAGAATAAATGTTTTACTGGTAGCACCAGTACTATTCAGTTGCGCTTGAAGGGTTGGTGACCCTGTTGAAGTATAAACGCCAGTGATCGTAAACAGTGCCGATTTCACCGGAGTAGTGACCCCGCTGATGTTATCACCGATGTATATTGAGAATGCGTGGTTGACTTGGGATGATACGGCAGTGGGAGTGTCCCCGACGTATAACTCGACTGTCTTTATTTGGTCAACCGCATCAACATCTATAACAGGAAAGAACGCCGACACAAACATGACGGCGCACAGTATTACTCGAAGATAATAACTCCCCCTTCTATGGCGTATATGCATAATTGACAATCACTTTTGCCGATGTGATATAGAGGGTATAATCCGCCTCCGGGATCACTGTTAGTGTATTCGTTGTTGGCGAATCATTGAGGTTAAGATTTGAAGATGGAGTAATGTGATAGAGAATACGAAAAGGAGTCCCGTTGGTGGTGCTGTTGATGGTATACGTATTCGCGGCTTGCGCATTTACGGATATAGCAACTGTCTTATCACCTGAAGCTGTTGGGGTTCCAATACCCGTAAGTTCCACATAGGTATCTTGTACTGACGGTGATGTTTCAGGAACAGGAACACTAAACGTAAATGCAGAGCCAGCTCCCCCATTATTCACAACAGTCCCCGTACTACCATTGATGTAGTAAATAACTGATTTCCCTGGCTGGTTCACGGATGTAGTAACAAATGTATTATTACCGCTAATTGTTTCATTCCCTGCCGAATCAACTGATCGCACACGATAATAATACGTAGTGCCCGAATTAAGGTTTGAAAGTCCCACGCTGTGGCTATTGACAAGTGTTGGATCAAGAGTGGTGCAATCATTGTTTGTTGCACAATTGGTCACAAAGGTGCCAGTGGTATTGTATTGCACTTGGCTCGTAGACATCTCGCCTGATGTGAGCCATGTAATCGTTGCTGAGTTGGTTCCGGGAGTATTTGAAGAAATACTAGTGATAACTGGTCCAGTAGTATCAACATAAAAATCAGTTGCACTCTCTGCATTCCCTCCAAACGAAACCCATGCAGAATATTCGTTCGTTGAAGTATTACGTACGCGCGCTTGCCAGTGATATGTGTTATCACCAAGACTGGTTATCGTAACTTTTGCGGCATTTAAGGATGTACAGCTCGTACACGCACCTCCGCCCACAACCGTACCTTGCTGTGCAGATGCACAATCGCCCGATCCACACACAAACGCGGTGCTGATGGGCTGTTTTTCTATCTGGAGTGCAATATCAGTTGAAACTGAAACGCTGATGTCAGCTTTCAAGACCACTGTTGTTTCCTCAGTAACTCCTCCTACCGCGATTACTGTTGTACCATTGCTCTTATATTGATTAAGGTTTGTTGGACTGTCAGGTATCGTAGTGAGCACAGAAAATGTTTGCCTCTGTGACTCATAAAGCGGAGTTGCTTTGCCTTGTACCTTCGTATTTTGAGAGCCTGTCGGTGTCCCTGCCGGAACTTTGACACAGATACGTGTATCAGAAAATGATACGCCTTGTCCTGTACAATTTCCTGTTGCGACAAAGTCGGAAGAAACAGCAGTAGTCGATCCAAAATAGACAATATAGTCTGATGTAGGCGGGGATACAGGACAGGTGCCCGTCTGGCAAAAGTGATCACCATCAATAGTGACCACAGTACCAACGACTCCTGTTGTTGGTGAATTAGAGGTTATGCGTGGTAATATGTGTAAACTAATAACACTTGTTTTGGAATCCCCTGTTCGTGTGAGTGTTACAGTTCCATCATAGACTGTATTACTAATACTGCTTGAAACTTGAACACATACGCTAGTGGAAGTCCAACCGGCAACTGCGCAAGGACCTGCGATACTACCATGTACCGTGCCGCTAATAGAGCCAAAGGCACCCGTAAATGAAACAGTACCAGCACTAGCAGAAAAATGATCGCCATTGAGTTGTATTAATCCAAAGGTATCAGAAGCGCTATATTCCTGAGCGGCATTCGTTCCACATACGCTATCCCTATTTCCCCCACTGGCACAGGTCGTCATACCAGTGACGTTAGGGTATATAAAAAATGTCAGCGGGGTGGCATCTGCCTGGCTTCCCGCTACAACCTCCATACCCGAGGTTCCACCATTACTCGCAAGGCTAGCATTTATAGTAAATGTTATGGACGTATTTGACCAAGCTGTTACATCGCCTGTTGCAACTGTCGCAGTCCCACCCATGGTAAATCGTACGCAACCAGTATCGACTGCTCCAGCACAATTCCCTCTCGATCCAACAGGCGCAACACCGAAACCAAATCCTGAAACCGTAATTGATTCACCACTTCGACCTCCATCAGCAAGACCTGAGCCGAATGTCGTAGAAGTGGCATTTGGTTTTATAGTAGTAAAACTTGCCATGGATGCCGGTGCACCGGTGGCTGTTGCAGCGCTGGCAAACGTTACATCGCTATTTGCAGCTATCTGAAAATCAACCGTTTGTCCTCCTTTAGGGTACGTCGGTGTGCCGCTTTTCACATCATAGCGAACGTAAAAGTAATACGTAGTCCCCGCACTCAAGGCAAGGCTTCCCGAAACAGTTGCCGCATTTGCGGTAAAGCTTGCCACTGTCGATCCGTATTGACCGTCCGTACCGTTTGAATAATTTCCGTCCGTATCATAAAAAATCGCCGCACTAGAAAGATCGCTGGTAGCACTGGCAGTACCCGTGTTGGTTATTTTTATTGAATTCAGTGTCTGACTGCTTGCCGCACTGATAGTAAACGCCGAGCATGATGAAGGACCCGTACAGGCAGTATCGTTCGCTAGCTGACTCGTATCACCCGAGTTTGCGCTGGCAATCATTGATCCGGCGGTAACGCCGATCACTGGTGCGGATGCACGCTTAAACGTCGCCATCGCACCGCTCCATGCCTGTGTGTTGCTCAGTGTTGCACTCGTGTTTGCTGTTCCTGTGGCTGATACGATCCTTTCTTCAAATACCGCATTGTTTCTTGTTGCTTGTCCGCCACCCGATGATGCGCTTTCCGCAACCTCCGCAAAACTGTTTGTCTGCCCTGAATATGAAGTATTTCCCCTATCCAAATTCATGCCCCCAACCCAAAGCTGGTCTGCCGTTGCAGTAGTGGCTGTGGTACCAGTATCGGCGGTGCCTGAACTGCCGTTGTTGGTAGCAGTTTTATCAAGCGCGCCGGATGTTTCTATGTCAGAATATTCAACAAGAATTGCTGAAGCATTAACACTTGATCCAAGGTTGATCGTAACACTCGTCGCCGCACCTGAAATATTCATCGCATACCAAATATTGGTGGTGTTGCTTCCCGAACGGACACTTTCCACCGCCTGGCTCCAACTGGCGCCGGTTTGGGTAATACTACTGACAGCACCGGAAGAGGTTTGGCGAGTACCAATAACAGCGATAAGTGCATTGCCGTTTGTCAACGCAGAACCAAATGTGCACGAAATGGTGGTGGCACTACTATTTCCACAAGTCGTAGACTGCACGCGCGTTATCGCTGCATATACAGAGGGTACTTTGAATCCATTTCCTCCTTGAACACCAAAATGATTCAGTGTATCAGGCACGATATTTGAAAATAGCAATACTAAAATAGCGGCGATTGCGGTACTTTTTGTAATCCATTTTTTAATAGGTGAATACATAGTTATGGTGTTGCCTTTATGGACACAACTCCTTTATCAGTAGTAATCCCCCAATACCATGTTTTATTTGTTCCTGTATATACCGCCTCTACACGGAGCACTTTTGCATTCATGTAGGGTTTCATAGCGCGCATGCGGGCAATTGCTTGCTCTTGAGTTAAAGCAGCTTCAGGAAATACAGCCCCATTCCCTACATAGGGCACCTCTTTTGCACTAATTATTCCCCCTGTATCAACCAATACTTCAAAACCAATATTTTTTGCT
>CAYHKW010000010.1:0-22473 GCA_964357385.1 uncultured Gammaproteobacteria bacterium | reverse complement strand
TGATAGAATTAGAGTAATCAAATTTTCCTATGCCAATACAAAAACTCATGCAGATGGTGGGTGCCGCACCGAAGATCCGTGACACGTATTTGAAATATAAGATTTGTGTGTCTGGTTCTGCGATGACCAATGCATGCGGCCCGGATTCACTGGCGATGGCAAAAGAAATCGGCAAACAGATTGTCATGCATAACGGTGTGTTGGTTACGGGGGCAACAACCGGCATTCCGTACTGGGCAGCAATCGGAGCAAAAGAAGCGGGTGGTATTAGTATTGGGTTTTCCCCCGCAGCAACCGAGCTTGCTCACGTAAAGCAATATCGTCTTCCGGTCGATTACTTTGATCTTATTGTCTATACGGGTTTTGAATATTCGGGACGCAATCTTATCTTGACCCGCAGTGCCGATGCTGTGATCATTGTTTGTGGTCGTATTGGTACGCTTAATGAATTCACCATTGCATTTGAAGATAAAAAACCGATCGGCGTTTTGACGGGGCAAGGGGGAACGGCGGATATGATCAAATCCATTGTTGAAAATAGCCATCGAGGACAGGGGCAGATCGTCTATGACTCTGATCCTAAAGCGCTCGTCGAGCGGCTCATTGCCTTAGTCGATAAAGAAAAAGTGGTGCCGATTCCAA
Organism: uncultured Gammaproteobacteria bacterium; assembly: GCA_964357385.1. Classification (GTDB taxonomy): domain Bacteria; phylum Patescibacteriota; class Patescibacteriia; order JACQRZ01; family JACQRZ01; genus JAHFJA01. The sequence goes on along the minus strand of CAYHKW010000010.1, from coordinate 21,831 downwards.
AGTCTGAATACGCAAAAATAAAGACATCTAAACGCAAGCGAGGGTAAATAAAAGGGTACTTCTGATATGAAAAAAGAAACCATTGCGATCGCCTCTGACCATGGAGGGTTTATTATGAAGGAAGCATTAAAGCGATACATTGAATCGCTCGGATTTGTCGTGCATGATTTTGGTGCGAGTACATACAATGAAAAAGATGACTATCCTCAATACGCATTTGCTGTCGCATCTGAAATAGTATCAAAGCGCATTAAACGGGGAATTTTAATTTGTGGAAGCGGGCAAGGTATGTGTATTGTGGCCAATCGTACGAAAGGGGTACGCGCCGCACTTGCATGGAGTCTTGCGTCCGCACAGGCAAGCCGCAATGATGATGATGCGAATGTCTTGTGTCTTGGTGCTCGTTTGATTTCTACCAAACAAGCAAGGGATGTTGTGAAAGTGTGGTTGAATACACCGTTTGCAAAAGAGACACGATTCAAGAGACGCATTAAGAAGATTGATGAAGGGAAATAAAAAACAGATCAATAACGTGGTCTGTTTTTTGATAAAAAATAACCGCTATTTGTTATAAATAGCGGCGTAGATTTGGATCACCTCCTTAATTTTTGGAAGGAATCGCAAAATCTTTGGTTCCGGTAATACTACCGGTTTCTTCAATTTGTTTAATATATTCGGCAAATGTATAGCCGAATATCTCAGTGTCATCAACGGCGATGACATCCATTACTCTTTTTTTCATTAAAAACTCCTTTCTCTTTGCAGAGAATAAACTATCTATACTTCTTCCAACCCATCTGGCGATGGTACGTGACCACATACCGCCAAATGGCTGGGAAGAAATGGACTTATCTCGATTATGACGAAGGTGATGGCGCGAAAGATAGGGAAATTCATGGATGGATTTTAACCCTTCATTTCGCAAGTTATGTCCGAGAACCCCCGATGCAAAAGCCTAAGCCAATGTGTCAGGAATAAGACATATTTGATACTCTCCTCCTTCATCATGATCGAGACAAGGATATATGTCAATTTGTTTAAGGACTACTTACTCTCTCACTTACAAAGGAAGTATACCATATAGCTATAGATATGTCAAGGATATTTATGACATAAATAGGGTATTTTACCATTTCCTTATAAATATAGGGTATAATGAGTGTATATATGCCAATATTGCCAAAAAATATTAAAAAATACGTCATTCCTGCCCTTTTGACTCACTCAAAAGGTGAGTTTTTACGCGATATTCAGATGGTGAAAAACGCCCGTCCGAAGGCAAAACTGGTCCAATTGGACGTTTGCGACGGGAAATTTGTCGATAATACTACCTGGGGGACGCCAAACCAGGTGAAAAATCTTGATATTCAGATGTCTTTTGAGGTGCATTTGATGGTAAAAAACCCTGAAAAGGCATATAAACAGTGGATCGAGGCGGGCGCTTCACGAGTAGTTTTTCACCAAGAAGCCACAAAAGACCCTATGTCTTTGGCAAAAGCAATAAAAGCAGCAGGTGCAAAGCCTATAATTGCACTCAATCCTGATACTTCAATAGTGCTTGAACCCTTGATTTTAAAGGAAATATATGGTATTCTGATGATGGGTGTACATCCTGGATTTGGTGGTCAGCCCATGGTTGGCGGAACTATTCAGCGAGTACGAACACTTCGAAAAAAGCATCCTCGACTCCGTATTGGTGTTGATGGCGGGGTGAATGCCAAAAATGCGCAAAAACTTCTCGATGCCGGCGCAACAGAGCTGATTATGGGAAGTGGATTTTTCAAGAATAATTTTTCTAAGAATTAACAGACACAATATGCAAAACCATCAGCAGTTTCCCGTACTTATCGAGCAAGGGGAAGACGGTCATTTTGTTGTTGAGTGCCCAATTTTGCATGGATGTGCTACGCAAGGTAATACTATTGAAGAAGCTCTTGTAAATATTAAAGAGGCTATTCAGCTTTGTTTGGAAGAAGAAAAGGACTCCTTCATCCCTCAAAATGTAGGTCTTCATTTTGTGACGGTATAATATGTCTCAGTTGCCTATTCTTTCATCTAATGAGATCCTCAGTGTCCTCATAAGGATTGGTTATTCTGTTGTTCGTCAAAGAGGAAGTCATATGCGTCTCCAACATAATGATAGTAATACCTATCATCCGATTACCGTTCCTGCCTATAAAGAGATTGATAGGAGTCTCCTTCGAAAAATTTTGAGAGATATTCCCATGAGTGTTGATGATTTTTTGAAATGGTATAAAGAGATATGAAAAAAATTTCCGTTATCATTCCTGCATACAACGAAGAGCGCTATATCGGCGCTACCCTTAATGCTCTTTCGCGTCAGGATTTTAATCGTGAAGATTTTGAAATAATTGTTGTCGATAATGCCAGCACTGATTTGACGTCGAGCGTGGCACACGTGAATGGCGCTGATCGTGTGATCAGTGAACCGCAAAAGGGAACCAACCGTGCACGCCAGACCGGTGTTGAGGCAAGTGAAGGGGAGATTATTGCCTTTTTAGATGCTGATTGTACTCCAAAGCCAGAGTGGCTTTCTCATATTTGGGAATATTTTCAGGAAGATCGTACCAATATGGTCGCGGTTGCAGGGCCGTATGAATACACAGATGATCCGCGATTGCATTTTATGCTGTTCCAGCATTTGGCTTGGAAAGTGGTATTTCCTGTCGTGAGTGTAGTGATGGGTCGCATGCTGGGCCGAGGAGGAGTGATGCTTGGTGGTAACTTTGCTACTGCCCGCAAAACACTTGATAGCCTCAATGGGCTTGATACGTCGTATGGATTTTATGGTGATGATGCGAGTATTGCCCGCAATTTTGGTACCGTGGGGTATGTGCAATATGACCCCCGTTTGGCGGTTGAAAGTTCTGCTCGTCGATTTCAAAATATCGGATTTCTCCGCACTAATTGGAATTACACCACCAACTATTTTAAAGTAATGATGCGGTAAGTATCAGTTTTTTATACTAAAAACCGTGAATATATGGCTATTATACATCAATATTCACGGTTTTATTGACAAAATATCGTGAATGTGCTATAGTAAAGCTATATTATTCACGGTTTTATGGCACTTTCACTGGCATTTCAGAAGAAAATTGATGCGTTAAAAAAAGAATACGACTCACTGCGTTCTGGCAAGGAGTCACTTTTACGTTTGTTGGATGAGTCGGAATTGCCAGAAAGTGTATTTAACTCAAATGCAATCGAGAATTCTACATTGAGTTTGCCTGAGACAGAAAAAATCCTTCTTGAAATGGAAGTTTCCCGCGATGTTTCGGTTCGTGAAGTATTCGAAGCAAAAAATCTTGCTCGGGTGATGGAATATGTTCAGAAGAAAACAGCAGAACGGGATGTTGATACAGAGCTCATGTTGTTTTTGCACCAGATGCTTATTGGTGGCATCAACGATGATATTGCAGGACGGTTTCGTACGAAAGGAGAATACGTACGCGTAGGCACACATATCGCACCAGCACCCGAACAGCTACAAGAGTTGATTGATGCTTTGTTGCTAGCGTGGCGTTCCAGTTCTGCGTATGTTGTTGATCGCATCGCGCAGTTTCACCTTGAGTTTGAAACCATCCACCCGTTTATCGATGGCAATGGTCGCATGGGTCGGGTACTGATTAATTATCAGCTTGCTCGATTGGGATATCCAAGCGTTATTATTCGTGATAAGGAAAAGCGTGAATACTATGCGACGTTTGCACCATACCGTATTCGTAAGAATACTGACTACATGGAACGGGTGCTTGCTTTGGCGCTCATGGAATCGTTTCATCGTCGACTTGCCTACCTCAAAGGATTTTCTGTGGTTACTCTTGCTGAGCATGCAAAACAAAAGCGTATGTCTTTATCGAGCTTGCTTAATATGGCAAAACGACAAACCACGCCGGCATTTCGCGAGCGGGGGGTGTGGAAGATCGGGGTGAAAGGGGCAGCTGTTGGGAAAGGAAGGAAATAAAAAAACGCTCGGGTTTGATCCGTGCGTTTTTTATTTTGTGAGATGCAGCGCTTCTTTGATTTGCTTCGCATCGATTTCCAGCTTTAGGATTTTTTCATCGAAACGTTTCCGCTCTCCTTCAAACCCTGCTTGCACCATGGTTGCTAGTTCCGATTGTTTTTCATCAGCGTATCCCTTGAGTTCAGTGGTTTGCTTGATGAGCGCGTTATCGATATATCCTTTAAGATCATCTTTTTGAGCAGAAAGCGCGCCATCAAAATACTCCTTTTGGACGGCGAGTGCATCGACGAGATCTTGTTTTGTTAATTCTGACATAGGAATGTTTAGGTAGTTCAATCATAGGATAGATACGGCAGTGTGTAAAGAGATTGAATTGAAATGTCAGCGATGATACACTTTGAGTACTTTACTATTATCCTAATCTATATGATGAAAGAGGGAGGATATCCATTTGGTGGATCGTCAGAAAATATAGAAACGATGCGCGAGATACCCATCAATGAGCTCGTGTCAGGTGCAGCAGATGAATGGAATGCATTCAAGGAAGTGTACAAAGAAATGGCTGAGTTTTATGAAGCAGGAACAATGTCTCCCGAGAAAGCTCAAGACATGGATCAGTATTTTGATACCTTGGCAATCGGTTTGAGAAATCATGTTGAATTTGCAAAAAAGGAAATCCGAGATCGAGTAGAGTCATATGATGAGCGCAAGCCGTTGATAAGCACCCTCGATGAGATTTATAATGAAATCAGCAACATAACTTCCAAGGAAGTTTCAGCAAATCCAGAAGGTATACAATCACGTCCATTCAAAAAGATTGAAGCATGGAAAAAATAAAATAGTTCCTTAGCAGGAACCATTCTTTATTATTATTTTTTCAGCTCGTTTGCAATACGCACTGTTTCCATGAGGAATGCACCGATTGATTCATGGGTATCTATGTCCAAGACCGAGATATAGAGTCGCTTCTGTATGTTTGTCATAAGACTCTTAACGTCCATTGTAAGCATCGACTGGAATTGTTCCAAAACGTCGCTGCCTTGACAGGTGCATGTAGTTTTGAAGAGTATTAATTTTTTTAATGCTCTTCTTTTTTCTCTGTAAGAATGTACATACATTGCCATTTCGTCACCAACGAGATGGGGGTCGATAAGCATTGATACTATTTTGTCAGCTTCATTGGGCGAATAAGTTTCGGGAGGAGGTGGCTTGCCTGGAATGCCCTTAATAATCAATCCTTGTGGCAGCGCTTCAATGGTAATATCACCAAACGAAGTTCGTATCATCCCAACTTTATCCTCGTAGTTAATGCGAGGGACTTGTTCGATCTCACTATTTTCAAATGTCATTCGTCTTCTCCTTCCTCAGTATAAGGAACAAAATATCTGATTGCAGACTAGCAGGTATATATGCTCTTGTCAATCCCATCGACTTGCAACCTGTTTGAATATCTCTTATTTGATGAAATAAAAAAGCCCGTTGACATCTGTGTCATGCGGGCTATATCCTAACAAAGGATAAAAGAAATTTCTTTGCGAACCACTAGGAAATGGAAGCTCGACAAATCGATGTTTTTTGGAGGGGAGTATAGAAATGAACGCCATCTCTTTAGTCCAGGCAGTGTCGCGATTTCGTTTGATCGCTAGTTGCATCCACAGATACAGCAATCAAATCCGTTTCTGTATTCTCCTGCGGGGCCGTTGTCGGCTCCGCAGTATCCGCAGATATCATTGTTCTGAACCCCTTCAGGTACAATGAATGTTTTAAAGTGATGATGGAGGACTTCAGTTTCTCCATCGCTCCAGGTGCGAAGTCCATCCTGGAAGGATACTTGTACAGGTCCGCCTCCGCTGGCGGTCCTGATGAATGCTTCCCCCACAGGAACCATTGACATTTCATAAGGCGCCCGCTCGTAGGGCTCCTTCATGGTTGTGTCGCCGTTCAGTTTTCTATATTTCACCTTGTCCTCCTTCTGGCTTTTGTCAGATGTTATAATTGTAACCATCGAATATACATGAGTGTATATACTCAATGGCTACAACTATTAGGAGAATTTTTTTAAATACTCTCTGTTTGAGGCCACTTCGTGTTTGTGCGAAATGATCTCAAGCGAAAGGGGAAATTTTGAAGTTTCCCGCGTTTTTTCACCCTATAAATTTAATGTACATGCGCATAGCGACTATTGTGAATAGTCCGTATGCCCGATGAGTATTGAGGTAACTCATATGTCGATCAAGTATGGCCAACAACCTCCGGGATGACCCTCCGGACGAGGTTCTGTTTATTTAGAGCTTAATATTTACGGCGATTATTTGAGCAGCAGCTCTAACCTGCTCAAGGGTTAAGATTTCACCCCTAGGTGATCCACCTATGCTTTCACGTCCACCCCATCCAACTGGCTGTAATTTAGGAAGAACATTTTTTAATCCTCCTGGTCCAAACAAAGCTTCAGCAACTTGGTTGTTGGGACAACCGAGAGTTACATTACCTTTATCGGTCCAAGAGATTGCTATTGGGTTTCTCCAGCCAGCAATTGAATCAAAAGATTTTTCTTCTAATCTTCCATACCAAATGTCAAACCCCCATGCTTTGGATCCTTCCAAAAGTAGAACAAAATCTCCTACCTTTTTTCCTACAGCCTCTAAGTCTTCATCGGCAGCTTTTATTCTAGCTGCTTCTGAGTCTTTTGCGGCTGTCAAAAATGGGTTGATTTGGTCCTGTCTGGCATCCAACAGATTTCTCCACATATTTACCGATCCGTAAAATCCTAACGTGTCCTTATTTGCATAAGTAAGAGCATTGAAGCTCATTAAGATTTCACCATAAGCAAGGTCAGGAATTCTTAATCCAATTGGATTAACATCCACCGAATTAACGGTTTCTGCTAAGCCAGTGAGATCTTGATTCAGCTGAGCTTTAACATTAGGAGGTGCTGTTTCGGGAACAGCTCTGTTAGGGTGCGGTAATAATCCTGCAAGAGCCGCAACTGCAAACGTACAGTCTGCATCAGCTGAACCAGTAGTTACAAATCTTGGATCATCCTTGCGGGCACCAAAATTGTCTCTATAGGCTCTTACTGCAACCCCTTCAAGATGGCTGTTCGAACCGTGATGGTCCATTAAAAGTTCGTCTGTAATAGACTCACCTCCAATAGAACATTCAACGGGACAGAACCCTTCTGCCACAAGTGTTTTAATTTCATCGACGTTATTTGATAAAACTAAAACTAAACTTTTTTGAATATTAGCCATGGCTAAACTCCTTGCTCTATTGTTACTCCCGATACAGGGATTTGAATTGTAAATGTGTTAGTACGTTAGCGTTTTGTCTTCTGTAAAGAAGAAGGGTGGCTTAGCACCATTTTACGTGGGTAACTTGCATATACCCCACGAATACCTTATTTTTGGTGAGTGCTGTTATTTTACACTCGCGAAGCGTTTCCGCTCTTTCAGAATATGAATTTCTTCATACCCTGAAAAACGGATCCAAGAAGTTTTTTGTTTCTTGGATACTTTTTTGATAGGCGTCGCACCTATCGATTTTGGAAACCGTTTGGCGGTCTCGCGTTTTTTTGCTTTGTTTAAAGTAGGATTTATAACGTGTCAGATATAATCTAAAACGTTTTTATGTACATGGTATTGTTTGAGCCTTTCCAAGGCTTTCTTTTCGATTCGGCGTACAGCGTCCACATTGGCGCCTATTATTTCTCCTACTTCCCGTAGGGTTTTCGGCAATACCCCTTCCAGTCCGAACCGTTCCACAATGACCCTACGTTCCCTACCGTAGAGTTTATTTATCATTTCTCGAACTTGTTCGACCATATCTCCATCAATAACATCTTCGGAGATATCTCGCGGCTCAGGTAGCCGCAATACTGCCTGTTCGTGGTGTGGCAGTTGCGAAAACCCTATCTCAAACGAGATGATAGGTTGAACCATCGAATATATTTCGATCGGAAATAGTTCCGATGGTTCATAGTGAAAAAAGTCCGCTATATTTTTACAGACCAAGAGATAATCATCTCCTCTGTGGGTAAGCGGTGATTTTTTCAAATTAAGTAACGCCCCCACGGTCTGGGGCTCAAATCCGTTCTCCCTACAAAACTTATGTACCGATGGGTACTTATTAAAAATAGATTTATACAATCTATTATTCCTTATCCGTGCCTCCACTCTAATTGGCTCCATTAGCGTTCTCCCTTCCTTTTATATAGATATTTTGGCTTTGTTTGAATCAACGTGATTCGGCATTGTCCGAAGAATATCGGTATATGCGAAATCTCATTCTATATGGGCATTTAAGTTACCATATAGGAACCTAGGGTTCGGATTCTAAGGGGTTTATTTCCCCTTTGTTTCGAATTCTTTCATGGTGCCATTGGTTTGGCAGCCATAACAGAATCCTGTTCCATCATTGGAATGGCTGTTTATAATCTCAGCAATTCCAATGGGAGCTTTGCAGCCGGTGCAGGTATATTCCTTCATATTTTCTCCTCTTAAATAATTTTTCAAAGGTCTCTTTTGTTGGTTTCTGTGCTATCACCTAGAACGTCCAATTTCAACCTTTCATACAGATAAGTATAGCACAAAACTCAAGATTTGTCAAGAGTATTTATGACATTTATATCCTTATAAATATAAGCTTCTCAGGTATGTATCTGTTTTACTTGTAAATATAAGGAAAAACAGTATTTTGTGGCTATTTTTAGCTAAAATAAGGGCAAAAACAACGATGTTCGTAAAATAGCTCTTTTTTCCGTTTTTGCGTATACTATAAAGATCAATACCTTACTACCCCATGCTCCTCCACGATAAAAAACTAAAGAAACTGGAAGAAACGGCCAACGAGATCCGTAAAGACATTATCAAGATGCTCGAACATGCTGGTTCGGGGCATTCGGCGGGGCCTTTGGGGATGGCGGATATTTTTACGGCATTGTATTTCCATGTTTTGCATCACAACCCCAAGAAACCCAATTGGCCAGAACGTGATCGCTTGGTGCTTTCTAATGGGCATATCTGTCCGGTGCGTTATGTGACTATGGCACATGCGGGGTATTTTCCTAAAAAAGAATTGATGACACTTCGTCAGTTAGGATCACGTCTTCAAGGACATCCGGAACGTGCAATGTTGCCGGGACTTGAGACGAGCAACGGTCCTCTCGGGCAAGGTCTTTCACAGGCGATTGGTATGGCACTTGCAGGGCGGATGGATAAGAAAAAATATCATGTGTATTGTGCAATGAGCGACGGTGAACATCAGGAGGGGCAGACATGGGAAGCGGTGATGGCAGCTGGGAAATACAAATTGCGTAATCTCACGGCGATTCTTGATCGGAACAATATCCAGATTGATGGGTATACGGAAGACGTGATGCCGTTGGAATCACTCGCTGACAAATACAAAGCGTTTGGCTGGCATGTATTGGAAGTAGATGGACACAACATGCGTGCATTTGTCGATGCGTGCGAGGAGGCAAAAACGATTTACGAAAAACCAACGATCATCATCGCCCACACCATTCCTGGACGAGGGGTAAGTTATATGGAAAATAATTATCTCTGGCATGGCAACCCGCCCAATGAAGAACAAGCACGCCAGGCGCTTTCAGAATTGCGAACATTGGGAGGGAAGATTCTCAGTGAACATCAGTAATATGCTTAATAAAGAAATGCATCTCAATCCCGGACTCTTCGACAAAGATGTCGAACAGATCCCCACGCGCAACGGGTATGGCGATGGGCTTTTGGTGCTGGGTGAAAAAAATAAGAATGTGGTGGTGCTGACGGCCGACTTGGCCGAGTCCACTCGCGCATTAAAGTTTGGCGAGAAATATCCTGATCGATTTATTGAATGCGGAGTGGCTGAACAAAATATGATGGGCATTGCATCAGGTCTCGCGTTGTCAGGTAAAGTTCCTTTTGTTTCAAGTTATGCGGTGTTTAATCCTGGGCGTAATTGGGATCAACTGCGCACGAGTGTGTGTATCAATAATGCAAATGTAAAAGTTGCCGGCGCGCATGCAGGCATTTCGGTGGGTCCTGACGGGATGACCCATCAGGCGCTTGAAGATATTGCCATCACCCGTGTATTGCCGCGCATGACCATCGTCGTGCCGTGCGATTATGAAGAAACAAAAAAAGCGACGATCGCATTGGGAGAATTAGAAGGTCCGGTATATTTTCGTTTTGCTCGTGAAAAGACGCCCGTAATCACTACCGCAAAAACCCCATTCAACGTTGGTCGCGCTGAAGTACTAGTAAAAGGAAAAGACATTTCGATTATTGCATCAGGGCCCTTGTTGTATCAAGCATTGGTTGCCGCTAAAACACTCAAGTCCAAAGGAATTTCTGTAGAAGTCATCAACAATCACACCATCAAACCCTTGGATGCAAAGACGCTTATTGCTTCAGCAAAAAAGACGCGTGCGGTAGTGACGGTTGAAGAACATCAGATCATGGGGGGAGCAGGAAGTGCGGTTGCTGAATTGCTTTCACAAACATACCCGGTTCCCATTGAAATGGTCGGAATGCCCAATTCATTTGGAGAATCAGGAAAACCACTTGAACTTATTGCCAAATATGGTATGGATACTCCTGCCATTATCAAAGCCGTCAAACGCGTACTGAAACGCAAAGTATAATTTTTTAGACTGTAATTGGTAGTATGTCGCATCTTCATTTTCCTGATGGGATTTTGCCTATCTGGCTGTGGGTCAGTGCATGGGCGGTTGTCGCCGTGCTTCTTGCGGTATCGTTGTGGTACCTGTCTCGTAAAGATATTGCCCGTAAAATTCCGTTGGTGGGCGTATTGTCAGCAATGATGATCGTCGGGATGTCGGTTGAAATCATTGCTCTTGCCTATCATATCAACTTGGCCATACCTACGGCTATTCTGTTGGGACCAGCGGGTACCATGATTGCGGCATTTGTGACAAACTTTTTTCTTGCACTATTTGGTCATGGGGGTATTACGGTGGTCGGTTTGAATACGATCATGCTTGCGATTGAAGGGGTGGTAGGATACTGTTTGTTTTATTATGTTGTGCGTATATCCTCATTGTTTTGGCGCGGTGCGATCGCAACATTTGCCGCATTGGCGATATCAAGTGTGCTTGCTATCGGCATAACTGTTTGGGTAGCACCACAAGAATTGTCGCATCATGAAGAAGGAGGGAATATCGTTCGTTTGGAATTGTTTACTTCTCATGAAGAAGAAGTCGCGCCTATCGAAACTGATCCGATCGAAGAACAAACACCTGTTGATGTGAAGCGGTTTGTAACTCTTGCATTATCCCTGGGTGCTGTTGGTTGGTTGCTTGAGAGCATTCTTTCGGGGTTTGTAATTGCGTATATTGGTCGCGTTAAGCCCGATTTGGTTACATTAAAACGACGATAGTATGTCCCTTGCTTCACTTGATTATTACGCGTATCACTCAAGTAGTATTTTTTCTCGTGCCAGTGTTTGGGTGAAATTGTTGCTTATTATTACTGTCATTGCAGGGATTGTAGCGGGCAATGATATTCGTTTTTTGTTGTCGCTCTATCTTGTGGCATTGGCTGCCTTGGTTATTGCGAGCGAGCAATCTTTTTTTGAGTTATTTATCGCCTCCTTGTATCCATTGGTGTTTGCGATAGTGCTTGTGTTGGGATTGTATGGATTTAATCTTCCGATATTTTTTGTGATCGCTAGCAAAGTGCTTGCCGCAAGTACGATTATGCTAGCAGTGCTTTCAACCACACCCTATCCGGCATTGTTTCGTACCTTAGGGTTTGTCATTTCACCACTATTATCATCGATCATGATGCTGACGTATCGTTCATTTTTTCTCTTGATCTCAGTATTTTCAGAAAGTTATGCCATGGTGCGTTTGCGAGGAGGACTTACCTGGACACGCCCGTTGGCGAGTTTGAAGCATCTTGCCCATATTGTGGCATTGACGCTTGTGCGTGCCATCGAGCTTTCTGAGGTACAATACGAGTCCATGCGATTGCGGGGATTTTCTGGCCGTATGTATTACACTGCCCGTCAAAAAGCTTTACCGAAGGCCACGTTCGCGCTATTGTGCATGTCAGTGGCGATTGTGTTTGTTACTGTTCTGGCCTATTACTAAATCTATGGAAACCATCATTCACGCATCGTGCCTTAAGCACATATATCCTGACAAAACAGAAGTAGATCTGTGTGGTCTTGATTTTATCGTAAAAGAAAATGAGCGCGTGGCGATTCTTGGTCCCAGTGGTTCAGGAAAGACGACGTTGCTTCGCCATATTTTGGGACTGCTGACACCTGCGGAAGGGGACATCGAAGTCTTTGGCTTTAGTCCCACTAAACAGTTTGCAAAGATTCGCCATCGTATCGGATTTGTTATGCAAAATGTCGATGAGCAGCTGACCCAACCGACCGTATTTGATGAGATTGCATTTTCACCGCGTAATTTTGGTCATAAGGAAAGCGAAGTGATTACGCTTACTGAGGCGATCATGAAAAAGACTGATATTATGGATTTGCGTGATAAGGTTCCTCACTATCTTTCCGGTGGTCAAAAAAGAAAAGTGGCACTGGCCTCCGCGCTCGTACTTTCTCCTGAGTTATTAATTTTTGATGAGCCGTTTCAAGGGCTTGATCCGCAATCCCGCAATGAATATATTGAGCTTTTGAATCACCTGACCGAAAACGAAAAAATTGCGACGGTTATGACACTCCATGAAGTGGATCTCGTACCACTGTTGGCTGATGCGGTGTATTTGCTCAAGCCGGGCGGGATGATCAGTAAAAAAGGTACACCAGAACAGGTATTTACTGATTACGAAAGCCTTAAAGAGTATCATTTGGAACCGCCGGTACTGTTTCGTCTGTTCTCGGAGTTGAAAAGAAAGCATCCTCGTATTACAATCCCTCTGACCGTTGAAGAAGCGGTTAAGGAGATTGGGAAGATATAATAGTCTCTTTTTAAGAGACATACGCCGCGGTGGTGGAACTGGTATACACGCGACACTTAAAATGTTGTCCCGAAAGGGATGCGGGTTCGACTCCCGCCCGCGGCACCACAATGTTAACACTGTATGATCCTCGTAAAAACAAATATTAAGCCAAGTGCTATTGCTGGTATTGGATTATTTGCAAACCAGAACATTCCCAAAGGAACTGCTATTTGGAAATTTCAAGGGGGGTTTGATTTAAGCATTTATGCCAGTGAGCTCAGTACGCTTTCTGAGCCAGCAAAAGAACAATTTTTGAATTATGCATACCTAAACCCGAAAACCAATAAGTATATTTTGTGTTTTGACGATGCGCGCTTTTTTAACCATTCAGATGATCCAAACTGTATTGAAATAGAATCCCTCGAAGACGGAGAAGGGATTAATATCGCTGCTAGAGATATATTAGAAGGAGAAGAGCTCACCTGTGATTATCGGGTATTTGATGCAGACTTTTCCAATAAAGGTATTATTGAGTAAACATTTTAAATATGGACGATTTTCTTACCAATGCGCAGGAACAGCCCGACGAGCAGACGCTTGATGTACAGCTGCGTCCGCAGACACTGGGACAATACATTGGTCAAGATACGATCAAAGAGAGCCTTTTGATATTTATAAATGCGGCAAAGCAGCGTGATGAAGCAATGGAGCATGTTTTGCTTTCCGGACCTCCTGGTTTGGGAAAAACGACCCTTGCCCACATCATTGCAAAGGAACGAGGGGTTAACGTTCGTGTTACTTCGGGGCCGGCGATTGAACGCGTGGGAGACTTGGCCGCCATTTTAACTAACCTCGCACCGGGCGATGTTTTGTTCATTGATGAGATCCATCGATTGGGTAAAGTTATCGCAGAATGTTTATATCCGGCCATGGAAGATTACGCTCTTGATATCGTGTTAGGAAAAGGGCCAACCGCAAAAACAATTCGTCTTGACTTGCCAAAGTTTACGTTGATTGGGGCAACGACGCGCATGAGCTTGCTTGCCGCGCCGCTTCGTGATCGTTTTGGTAATCACTATCACTTAGAGTTTTATACCCCCGATCACATTTCACAAATTATTAAACGCTCAGCATCGTTGTTGAGCGTTATACTCCCCGATACGGCCGCATATGAAATTGCAACGCGAGCACGATCAACGCCTCGTATTGCTAATCGATTATTAAAACGCGTCCGCGATTATGCGCAAGTAAAAAACAACGGAACGATCACCGAAGAAAATGCGATTGAAGCACTCCATGCATTAGGGATTGATGATCTTGGTCTCGATAACCTCGATCGAAAGATTTTACAAACCATTATTCAAAAATTTAATGGCGGCCCTGTTGGTCTTGGGACGATTGCGGCATCGCTTTCAGAAGATACAGAAACAATTGAAGATGTGTATGAGCCTTTTCTTATGCAAAAGGGATTTTTGCAGCGTACTCCCCGAGGACGTATTGCGACTGAAGAAGCGTACGTACATCTAGGGCTTGAAGTGCCGGTACAGCGTCCGATGTAATAGTTTATTTTTGCTTACCAACCGCAATGACGACTTTCGCACCATTGTTTACATCGCCGCCATTCCAATCATGCATGGCATTCATGATTACAGAAAATTTGTAGGTATAGTTTTCGCCTTTTGTGTTGGTGCCAGGATCCTGAGTGATGAAATATCCACTCGATGTATAGCCTTTTAACACGATCATATGATAAAGGGGGCCGGGAGCTTTGAAATAGGGATTGCCTAACATGCGTCCCGCCGTAGGAACCATAATGGCTTTCCCTTGTGCGAGTTGTGATTTGATGTCTTCCAGAGAGGGATTTTGCATGAGCGTAACATCGGTAAGTCCGTAGAATTCTTTAAGAATACGGGTTGTTTCCTGTGCAGTAGTGTCTTCATAAAATCCGAATTCCTTTTCTTCAAATTCTTTTATGCGAAATAACTCAGCATTGACACCATCTGGTCCAGGTATTGTTTTTCCGAGGGCATAAAACGCGGCGATTAAAGATGCTGCCTCTTCACAAAATTCCTGATACGGATAATCCCAGTTTTTTAACGGTGCTTGGGAAGCAAAGTGTACGTCCTTAAGGACGACACTTGCGGGGATCATATTGGTTGATGATGTATCTTCTGAAGAAGGGACTGTTGGGGTGTTTGATGGTTTTGGTTCCTCAGAAGTTGTTTTTTGAGGGACAGGAAGTGAAGGAATGATAGTACTTGGTGTTGTTGGAGTCACGGTTGCTTGGGGAGCTGAGACTGGCTCGTTTTGTTGGGAAAGCAAAAACCAAGCACCAACACTCATGCCAATAACGATGATAATTGTTGCGAGAAGTTTCATATACGTTCCATACTAGCAAACATTGCTAAAAAATCAAGAGTTATTAAAAGGAGCTCACGAAGAACTCCTTTTGTGTTATTGTTCAACAACTCTAAAGATATATTCATCTTCTTTGAATTGCGGTGATTTTACGTTTATTGATTTTTCCAAAACCCCATCTTTGTTAAACGACACAATGCCAAATATTTTTTGATAGGTTGCAATAATACCAGTCATGTATACCACCTCAGGGTGCGCAACGGTGCGCACTTCGACAATTGTACCGTATTGGGTGGTATGGAAATTGATTTTATTGAGGCATTGAAATCCGATAAGGGTTTGGGGGTCGGGGGCATCAATAATTTCATAGGACCAAAATCGTTTTTTTGGTGAATCTGTGGAAATAATAATGTGGCCTTCAAGACCCGGCACGGCAAATACTAATGTTCCGTTAACCATGCGCCCGCAGAAAAATGGGTATTCTTCACCCATGAGACTATCGGAAAGCCTGATCCATTTCCCCTCGGGAATATTTGAAAGAACGTTTTTGCTGAATTTCATTGCGCAACTCCTTGTGCTGTGAACATACATTATACCAAAGCCCATACTATCTGATTGGCGTAGGTTTGTCAAGCCTATGGATGCTATCTCTTAGTCGTAACCATCCCTCAGCCCAGAACAAGGTGGACGCATACAGTGGCTTGACAAAATAGGTACATTGTGCTAGTTTTTAGCGTAAGTACTGATGAATAGTACTCGTGTAGTATGCACATTAAAATGGGAGGTACACTGATGTTAAAAGAAAGCATGTATCAGGGTGATGCGGGTGATAAGGAGAAAGAGCGGCTTGAGACTTTTTCATACCCTCATCAAGTTTCATGTATGTTGCTTGACGATATCACATTTCGCTCACTGCTTGATGCGGGTGCGGGACCAAGTACCATGCTTGCGGAATATATAGCGAATGGTCGGGGTGCGGACTACTACGCCGTTGATAATGGGAAAATGGTAGTCAACGGGCAAGACAAGTTTTTTTCAGATATTCTTTCTGAAAAATTGGCACAACGTGGCATAACCGTTGATGTGCGCAATGCAGATATTTGCAATTTGCCCTATCAAGATAATTTTGTTGATGTCGTTCACGTACGTTTTGTCATGATGCATCTTCCTCATGATCAAAAAGTAGCTGCCATAAACGAAGTGGTGCGGGTCTCAAAAAAATAGAGCTCTGTTCCTTGAGTATAATTGGGGAACAATGAAAAGTTCCTATGATCAAACCAGAGTAGAGCGTTTTGTGTCTCTTTCGTTTGAGCTTATGGCTGCCAAAGGTATTGATCCCTTTTCAGGCCAGACCATAAAAAATCTTCTACCCTCTATTGTTCCCGATAGTACAATAAAAGTCCGTCATCATCAACGTGCTGAGGGCGACTATACTTACGAGCTTATCGGTCTTGCCGCTATGCAGGCACAAGTAGCAGGGGCTATCGGTAATAAACGTCTTGAAGCTCGTTTTATGGAAGTAAAAGTTGAGTTAGAGGCGGCACCCCTATTGGTTATACCTGCAGAAATTATTTCATGTGTCTTGGTTCTTTGAACCTTAAGCCAAAAACTGATCCCAAATGGGGTCTTTTTTTTTAAAAAATAAATCGCTGGTTAGTCCAGCGGTTTCATGTCTGATATAATGCCATCATGGCTGAACTAAAAACAAAAGCGACAAAGCAAAATCCTAAGGATTTTCTCAATACGATTGAACCGGAGCAAAAGCAAAATGATAGCTTTGTTCTTCTTAACACGTTTCAGCATGTTACCGGAGAAAAGGCAGTTATGTGGGGTGATAGCATTGTGGGGTTCGGCAAGTATCACTACAAGTCCGAACGCAGTACTCAGGAAGGAGACTGGCCTCTTGTTGGGTTTTCTCCTCGGAAACAAAATTTAACGTTGTATATAATGTCAGGTAATAAAGATAATCCTGTTTTGGAACAGCTGGGGAAACATAAAAAGTCCGGAGGTTGTTTATACATCAACAAACTTTCAGACATAGATCAAACAATACTTGCTTCATTGATAAAAGCGTCGTTTGAATACATGAAAAAGATGTATGCATAGAGCGATGGAAGGAGCGATTGTCTTCATGAGGTCACGTTGTGGAGGATGTAGAAACTGTGGTTGCTTCTTATGTTTGAAAATAGTGATTCACCGCATAGGTGAATTGATCGATAAATAATTCTTTAAAATAGGAACAGTTGAGTTGCTCGTAAAAAAGAATCACCGCTTTTTTGTACTCTTCTTCTTTTGCACTTCGGTAAGAAATAGGACACAGGTTGTGCGCGATGAGAATAGCGTTGCCAATGAGGCGGCTGGTGCGCTTGTTTCCATCTTCAAACGGCTGAAGATAGGCAATAAGGAGCATCGCCAATAATGCTTTTTCAAAGGGGTTTTGTTTGGTATTAATCGTATCAACAAGAAGGCTCATCGCATCGCGAATTTGATGGACATTATCAAGCGGACGGTAAGAGGTGCCTGTAATGCCCACCGGGTGAGTACGCAACCCTTTTTTTATTTCGAGTTTATCGACCAGCAGAGAATGGATATCTTCTATATGGGACACACGAAGCGTTTCAAACATAGTCGGATGTGCTCGTATGTAATCTAGTGTTTTTTTGTGATTCAAGATCATCACCGTTTCTTCATTGGTTCGTTGCTTTGAACGTTTTTTTTGAGAAAGTAATTCCTCTGTCTCAAGAAGGGTGTATGTGTTTCCCTCGATTTGCGATGATTTCCAACTAAGTTCAACAGTAAACCGCTCCATTTCTTTTTTGTAGATAGTCTTTGAAAGGGTTCGGATATTGTGCTGGTATACCCCCCCGAGTGTTTTAAGAGAATCCAACTCTTCATCAAGAAAAATGGTTGCTTCTTTCGTAAGTAAAAAAATGTCATTCGTAAATTGCGTGGCGCCATGACGTGCTTGAATATCGTTGGTGAAGTATTCCTTCACTCGTACTGGATGAATAAGCTGGAATGCAGGAGAGAGAGCATACACAGTGGCACGTGCTTTGCCTGTATGGGTTACTAAATTGTGTTGCTGCAAATATGATAAGTCACGGTTAAGAGTGATTTTTGAGATAGT
Organism: uncultured Gammaproteobacteria bacterium; assembly: GCA_964357385.1. Taxonomy (GTDB): domain Bacteria; phylum Patescibacteriota; class Patescibacteriia; order JACQRZ01; family JACQRZ01; genus JAHFJA01. The sequence continues at coordinate 3,434 of CAYHKW010000010.1, read as the reverse complement.
AGGGAACTTTGAGCGAATCAGATTCAAAAGTTTGGTAACAGAAATAGAAGGATTGTCTTGTAGAACTTCCAATATGTAGTCGTGACGTTTTGATAATAGAGCCATATAAAGAATCGTATCATTTATCTCTTTAAATCATATCATGTATGCTATGATTTCGCAAGTGAATTATTAGTGAGATAAAAATACTCTTGCGAATGGGTATAGATTAATATGGTTTATGGCAAAATAAAGTCTATACCATATTAAGGATTTTTTCTGAAAACAAAAACACCTTCTTTTTGAGAAGATGTCTTCGTGGGGTCACGTGGTGGAGGAAGTGGAACTATGACATTAGTATTTTAAAACCTGGTCTATATACGACCTCCAATTTGATACGATCAGGATCTTCGAAAAAGACAGAGTAGTAATGTTTATGGTATTCAGGAAATGCTTTGGGAGTATTATAGAGGGTTGTAAGTCCTCGTTTTATCAAAAAGTTGGTGTAAAACGTATCAACTGATTTTTTGTCTGGCACACCAAAGGCCAGGTGGTTGATTCCAGTGTTCTTTCTGTGGAAGTTTGTTTTACTATATTTCTTCTTGGTTTCCATAATCCAAAAATCGGTTAAGCCGTTGCCAACCCCAAGGTAGTCATCGCCTTGTTCAATTACTTTGTATCCCAAGAATTTAAAAAGATCTTTATAAAATGGGAGCGACCTGGATGCATCGCTCACGTTGATCTGTAGGTGATAGAGAAAGGATTTCATGTGCTTAAGTATACATCATCGTTCAAAACAAAAACACCTCCCGTGAAGAGAGATGTTTTTTCCTTTGTCTTCGAATGTCGTGCATTCAGAGGCAAAGGTGAGCGACGGGGATCGAACCCGCGGCCACTAGGACCACAACCTAGTGCTCTACCATTGAGCTACGCCCACCATAATTTTAAAATGTTTTTCCTTTGTGCTCGAGATAATGACAATTTCTACAAAGCCATTTCAGATTTTTGATAGTATTATTTTTTCTATTCTGGTCGATGTGGTGCACTATCAACACCCTTAAGTTTGAGATTCCGCAACCTTTGCAAACGGGGTTCTTTTTGTACCTCAACATTATATCGCGATATGCCGCTTCTCCAAATTTCCAATTAGGATGATGCTCGCCCTTTACTGAGTGAGTGTTCTTCCAAATCGCAAGGCAGGATTTATTGCAAAAGAACTTTTCACTTCTAGATGATTTCAACTCTCGCTGGGTCCGATATACCTTATTGGTGCATGTATCACAATTTTTCCATTCCCCAGTATGTTGTCCTTTGTACTGACAGTCTTTAGAGCAGTATTTACCCCATCCTTTTTTAAGGTCTCGAGGCTTGGCGTAAAATTGATTCTCGCATAATATACATCCAACATTTGGCATATACATGTAGTATACATGCATAATGGGAAGTATACAACGTTGTGGAGAGAATTCACAACCTCCTGTGTTGCCACTACACCACGGCCACCATGTTATCGATAGCTCATGAGTATGAGTCCGATAATGACCACCATCATACCAACAACGTTCACCATTGTCAACGTCTCATGGAGAAAGAAGTAGGAGGCGATATCAATAAGGATAAACGTGCTGCCGGCAATGATCGGAAAAGCGACGTGCAAGGGCAGTCGTTGGAATACTTCGGCGTAAAACGGGAAGCTGCCCACCATCAAAATAATGCCAATTACGAGATAGGGATCTCGGATAGCAGTGCCGATAAATGCAAGATTGACATCGAGATGGGGCAAGCGCTGGGTGCCGATTTTTATCAGCACGTTACCCAGAGCACCGGCGATAATGGCAATGGCCACGAAAATATAGGTTTGCAGCATATATATCTATTGTACTGGATCAAAGCATATCCGCAAAGCCTCCCTTGATTATTAGCAATATATCGCTTAGAGTGAAAAGAGATAATGATAATGAAGGAGGAAACGAAATGAGGTTAAACAAACCGCCTACGACAGGTGAAGAAAATAGCACATTGAAAATCGAAAAAGAGGTGATTGTCGTCACTGAGAGCTATGTCGAAAAGGTCAGTAGGGATTTAAAAACAAAGAATCATGTTGTGTTATATTGTCCCCAATGGCTTCAGTCGCATATTGAATGGATGTTTCAACTTGCTGCTGAATTATTCAGTCTTGATGATGCCATCAAACTCAAATATGAAGACAAAGAGTCGGGTCATCAGACAGGGTATACCCCGAGGGGTGTTGAGCATGCGAAGGACGCGGCAACAAATCCTGGAGAGGATACTATTTTGGAAGATGATAAGGAATTTTGGCAAGTGATGGAACATGGTGCACAGCGTAATCGGGGTGGTGCTGCCAATATTATCCCAACAGAGGTTCAATCATTTGACGCATGTTCTGATGCATTAATGTCAGGATTAATGGAGCTTGGGATGGAGTTTCTTACCGCAGTGGAAGTTGCATGGGGGCTTCCTGATGGCGCAATCACCAGCAACATAAAAGGCGGCAATTCGGTAATGCGGATTATCCATTCTGATGAACGAGAGTGTGAGCATGATCAGCCGATTGTATCTCCGCATAAAGATGCCAGTACGGGGACGATCCTGATTTCTTATGGAGGAACCTATGTTCAGGATGCTAACGGGGAATATCACGAAGCAAAAGCAGAACGATGTCAGTTGACGGCATTTATCGGCGATGCAGGAGAATCCTTTGTGGATTACCACTTTGGTAAATCATTGCTGGCAGCAACGCATAAAGTTCTAATGAAGAAGGGGTCTCACCCCGACCGGTACAGTATCGCACTGTTTATGCATTTCAGGCCGGATGTTCCGATCGGTGATGGACGTGTTGCTCAAGATGATTTGGATCAGCGTAAGCGGGAAATAGGCGTTATGTAATTAGAATATATAAAAAAGAGTCTCAATGAGGCTCTTTATTTTTTTATTCCAACCAACCTAATTCTTTTAATGCCTTACATTCCTCACAGATTTTTTTAGGAGTTGAGGTGTAATTCTCTGAAAGTGTGTCAGATAAATCATTGCAGCTAATGCAGTAAAAATACATTAGCGCTCCAGCAGGTAATTGATCGTTTCTGATTTTTGGTTTTGCCACATTACGAGTATGATACTTTTTTATTTTCGTGTCAATATTCTTGAAACAAAAAACCAGCATTGCTGCTGATTATTTGTGCCTTCTTAGACGCCCTTAAGACTCGTCAAGAATTATTCGCTCTATGAATCCACCGCGAGTTTCAAGTTTTTGCGCTTTAATTCTTTCGATTTCATTTTTGTCGAATTGTTTGTAGCCGATTATCGCCTCGAGTACTTCTAAAATATCAGCAAGCTCCTCTTTATTTTCATCGTTATTGAATTCCTCGACTTCTTCAAACAGTTTTTCTTTTAATTTATTCCAGTACTCTTCCTCGTTCGCGACGTGAGAAATGGGG
>CAYHKW010000009.1:0-23522 GCA_964357385.1 uncultured Gammaproteobacteria bacterium | reverse complement strand
GATCAAGAAAAGATAGAGCTCTATCGCCATTGTATTGCATATATCCACCCCCAGGAAGAGGATTTTGGCATCACCCTCGTCCAAGCTGCCGCTGCTGGAAGACCGGCAATTGCACTAGCTGCAGGGGGTGCGCTTGAAACGATTGTCGATGGGGTGACGGGGACGTTTTTCTATGATCAAGACTGGGCGGCACTTGCTAATGTGATTTTGAACTTTCATCCTGAACAATTTGACCCACAGATCATCCGTCAGCATGCATTGAAATTTAGTACTGAACGATTTCAAAAAGAAATGGCGACCTTCATTGACTCCTCATGGCAACAATGGAAAGAGATGCAACACATTCGACGATTACGTGAAATGAAATTACTTTTTTAACGATATGGAACGACTAAATACATTTCTAGCAAAAAACGGGGTAGCTTCTCGACGCGCTGTCGATGAGCTTATTAAAAATGGCCGCGTGAAGGTCAATGGTGTTGTGGCAGAATTAGGGCAAAAAGTTGAAGGCAATGAAGATATTGAGGTCAACGGCTCACGGATTCAAATTCTTAAAAATCAAAAGAATATCTATATCCTGCTCAATAAGCCCGATGGATATATCACCACCGCGTCCGATGAGCGTGATCGTTCAACGGTATTAGATATCATCAAATCACGAGAACGGATTTTTCCCGTGGGCAGACTTGATCGCCATACCACCGGAGTGCTTTTTCTCACCAATGATGGTGATTTTGCGTATCAATTAACGCATCCCAAGCATCATGTTGAGAAAGTCTATGAAGCGATTCTTGATATACCCCTTATTGAACCTGATCGAAGGACACTTGCAAAAGGGGTTGAAATCGATGGGGTGAACACACAACCTTGTGAAATTGATATTTCAAATAAGGATCGACGGCTGGTGCGTGTTATTCTCAAAGAAGGAAGAAACCGACAGATCAGAAAAATGTTTGAATCAAAAGGGTATATTGTCGAAAAACTTGATCGCGTATCATGTGCAGGCATTACTCACGAAGGACTTCGACGACGCCAATGGCGAAATCTGACCCCTGAAGAAGTCGCGTCAATCAAATCTATGGTACCATAAGGATACATAGTGTCTTTTCACATACACATCGTATGAAATCATTTTTCTCTGGTCTTCTCCTTTTAGTCATTGTTTTTGGAGCCTTCAGCGCTCCTGTTTTTGCTTCTCCCCGTCCTGATGCTACTGATTGGTATATTGAAGATTTTAAAACAGACATTACCGTTAGACCAGATGGAGGATTGGACATCGTTGAAGACATTCTTGCGGACTGTGGGCAATGCAGTGATCGTCATGGGATATTTCGCGTCGTTCCTAATCGGGTCAAAACAAAAGAAGGTAATAGTTACGCAACACCAATAACCCTGACGGGTATCACTGATGAGCAGGGGAGTGCCTATAATTATTCTGAAAGTGAAAGCAAAAAAGATGGTACGATTACCTGGAAAATTGGTGATCCTGATATTACGATTTCTGGCGAACATCACTATATTATTAGCTATTCAGCTGATCGTGCTATTCGCGATCAAACGACATTTGATGAATTGTATTGGAATTTGATAGGGGGATTTTGGGAATTAGAAATGGATCATGTCAGCGCAATGATTCATCTTCCTGAAACTCTGTCGCAAAAAGATATCCAACTGTACACCTACGCAGGTCCCCAAGGAAGCAATAGTGACTCAAAAGCATGGATGACTTCGCAATGGGTTGATGAACACACTCTTTCGCTGGAATCAACACAAACATTTCCTGAGCGGCATGATATGACCGTGTCATTGAGTTTCCCGAAAGGGTTGGTAACCTCATACATACCATCAGCTGAGGATGCCTCACGGGCCTTTTGGGATCGGTTTATTTCTATTATGAATTATGCCTTGGTGGTGATACCCATCATCGTTTTTATCATATGTTTTCTGCATTGGCGGCGACATGGCAAGGACCCCAAGGTAAACAAAACTATCATCGCAGAATATGAAGCACCCGAAAAACTTTCTCCTCTCATGATGAGACTTGTGCAAACATACGGACAGCTTGATACACAAGCGATAACAGCGGGTATTATTGATTTTGCGATCAATAATATATTACTTATAAAGGAGATCACTCCCGCCAAGTTTCTTTCTTCAGCGAAATATTCCCTTGAAAAACAGCCAGTTGATACCTGGAAACGCGCTTTGAGCAAAAGCGAACAAGCATTGCTTGATGCACTATTTAAATCGGGCGATATTGTCCAGCTAACTGATCTCAAGGAATCCTTTCATAATGATGTAAAAGGTATTGAAAAGATTGCCGAGACAGAATTAACAACATTAGGTTTTATTGCAAAAGGAAAGGGTACCAGCGCGGGTACTATTATGCAGGGATTTGCTATTGCATTATTTGTTGTTGCGTATTTTGTCTGGGGGTCCTCAACCTGGCTGATTGCTCTGAGCATCATTGTTTCTGGCCTTATTATATTGCTGTTTTCCTTGATCATGGAAAAGTATACCGAAAAAGGCGCAGAGACGATGTGGAAAATAAAAGGGTTTAAACTGTATATGGAAACGGTTGAAAAATACCGCCAACAGTGGAACGAAAAACAGAATTTTTTCGAAGAAATGCTCCCGTACGCCATCGCGTTTGATATGACCAAGAAATGGATTTCAAAGATGAAAGATTTGGGTGCGATCCCCGTAGCAGGATTTGTGCCTATGTGGTTCATTGGCAGTCATGCGTTTAGTTCATTTGATGAATTAGCATCGGGGATATCAGCAATCTCATCAGAAATTGGTTCAAATGTAACGACGACATCGGGCTCCAGTGGTGGTGGCTTCTCCGGAGGTGGGGGAGGTGGCGGTGGAGGCGGAGGGTGGTAAAACCACCATTCTGGCCTTTATTTATAAGGAAATATATCAATTTATCTTGTATATACTTTGACAAAAGGTATAAACTATGATATAAATATACTTAGAAATATAATTTTTTAGATAAGGAGTTTACAAAAAATGACGGAAAAGGAAAAGAAGGAAGATTCTTCTAAAAAAGAGAAATCTACCACGAAGCAAGAAAGTAGGTTTAAAGTTGGTAGCTTCGACGATTGTTTGAAGGATTTAGGTCTTCCTCCTCTCACTAAGGAGGAAAAAGAAAAAAATCTAAATATTTAGTATAAAATACTGTATAATAAAAACTCTATTAATTTAGGGTTTTTCTATTGACAAATGAGGTTTCATGGTTTAATCTTTACCCATTACTCCTTATCGCTACCCAATATGGCATTCACTCAAATGCACAAAGACGCAGCAAAAAAGATGCTTGAACACGCAGAAAACCAGGTTTGTGAGTATGAGATCACTGAGCGTTTCTATAGCCGCAAGATCATTGCAGAGCCAAGCCAGAAGGACTGGCAGCAGCTTGCCGGTAGGGAGCAGGCAAAGATCCAGTCAACAAAGGATTTCATTGATTATCTTAAAGAAATCATTGCTGAATAATTATCATGGTGGAGGTAGAGTAGGGGGATATTTATTGTGCGACGCATGTAAAATTAGTGAGATAAAAAAAGAGGGGACACTATTTTGTGTCTCCTCTTTAATGTTCTTCGTCTCCTACATAAAGAGCAATTATCGACCCTGTAAAGCCAAGTGCGATCCCAAGCCACATGTCGGGCATATCCTGGCAGACATACGCAACTGCAGCAAAAGCAAATCCTGTAGTTCTTACCGCAACTCCATAAACAAACCATTTCATGTCTTTCCTCCTTTCTTAGGAATCTGTATGAGTGGAGTATACCAACAAATCAACTTCAACGCATCCTGGTGGCGTCGCTTAAGATATATTGAGCGACGCATCTAGTTATAAAAAAAGAGCGGGTGTTGGTACCATTGTACCCCCGCTTTTAGGCGTTATTTTCTTGTTTGCCTTCAAGTTCCATTCCCTCTTGCTCTATGGGTATATCTAGTCCATTTTCATCGACAAATTTTTTTGCCAAACAACAGATCAATAAGCGTAACCTTAGTATATCTAATTTCATGTAACACCTCCTTCAGAATACACAATGAGAATAAGTCACACCTACCTCTTTGTCAACATTCTCGAATCTCTATGCGTCGCAAAATATATTAATGCAACTTTGATATACAAGAAGCTAGTTAGTTGGAGTATACTAAATGTATATGTCCCACTATCGAATAATACTTCCCATCGCTCTATCTCTATTGGCATGCACGAGTGTTAATGCGGTTGAAAATACAACCCCTCCCCGCATTCAAAAAGCGACGGTCATCCGTGTTGTCGATGGTGATACGTTTGTAGTAAAAATTGATCGTACCACTGAAACGGTACGACTCATTGGTATCGATACCCCCGAACTCCATCACCCTACAAAGACAGTTGAGTGTTTTGGAAAAGAAGCGTCGCAAAATATTAGTACTCTCCTTCTCAACAAAGAAGTTACATTGATGGATGAATCTCTTGGTACGAATCGAGATAAGTATGGTCGATTACTGCGTTATGCATATCTTCAAGAAAAACCATTCACCCCTGTTACCTTTATCAACGCGGCAATGATTAAAAATGGCTATGCGTATGCATACACCCGCTTTGATTTCAGATATAAGGAGCAATTCAAACAATACGCACAAAATGCAAAAGACCACGATCGTGGTCTCTGGTCAAAAAACACGTGCAAAGGAAAACGCTAAGTGGTTATGGCAAGAATCGTACTGGATCAACCGGAATACCATTTTGGCGCACTTCAAAATGGAGATGAGGACCGGTGGTGAACTTTCCTGAACCAGCGCTTCCTGGCATGCCACCAGTATACCCTATAATCGTTCCTTTCTTAACATACGTATCCTGACGCACACTGATCACCGAAGGATGCCCATAGACCGTTGCAAGGCCCTTGTCGTGGAGGAGCATGATGTATGCATATTGCCTTCCATTCATATAGGTACGCGCCACATATCCATCTTCTACTGCTTTTATAGGGGTTCCCTGATACGCACGGACATCAATCGCCGCATGCTCAAAAACATGACGAAACGGATAGGATGGATCTCTGAAATACGTTGAAATTCCCCGCGTCGGATCAACAGGCCAGACAAAACTTACTCCTTTTGAGGAAAGAATTTTTAACTTTTCTTGTTTTGTTTGTTCTAAGCTGGAAATTTCTGAATCAATACTTGCCTGATCAGAACGAGCATCACTCAGCAATTGTTCAAATTTCTCTGCTGACAAAATTGATTCAACCACCAACTGTTGCTTTGCGGTTCGTTGTTCTTCAAGGCGGTCTTTGTCTTTTGTAAGTTCATCACGAATCTCTTCTTGACGTTTTTTATTATTTTCAAGACCCATTTTTTGCACATTAAGCTCTTCTTGCAATACCTTCATCCGCGAGATGGTCTTATTCAACTCCCCTTCCGACTCTTCCAAATAGCGAACTTGATCAAAAAATTCTGAAAGTGAGTCGTTGGTAAGCAAAATTTCTAAAATATTTTTCTGATCTTCTTTGTATACTTGGCGCACAAACTCCGCCAGTTGGCTTTTAAGCACCGTGAATTCATCGTTCTTTGATTGTATCTCAAGATCTGTTTGCTTGATCTCAAGGGCTAACTGTTCGATTTCTTGTTCTGCTGCCTGTAAGTCGAGGTTTGTTTTTTCGATCTCATCCTCAAGAATAGACATGTTGTTTTCAAGAGTTGAGGCCTCATTTCGTTTGTTGGTAATGTTTTTTTGATATGTCTCGATTCGCTTTCGTAATTCTGAAATAGTACTTTTTTTTGCGGTAATTTCATTGTTTAATTCAAGCACCGTAACATCAGTTGGTGGCTTATCAATACCAAACCCCAAATGAGGCACCACAAAAGGCGCAATGAGGCTAATACTAACAATAAAAATGATAGTTCGTTGACGCATGGGGGTTTTACTACTTACGTTATCCAAGCATTGAGATGGCGTGTTGGATACGCTGTAACACTCTGTCTTTGCCGAGTGCGTGAGCAATTTCAAACGGGCTAGGGCTATGTTGAAGACCGCTTAGCGCAACACGTAAGGGCCACAATACCATACCATTTTTTAGCTCTTTTTGCGAGATGACTGCCTTTAAGGATTCTTCGAGATGAGCGGCATTGAAATCAGTATCCTCAATCTCTTTGAGTATATCATATCCCAGCACTAACATCTCTTTTGTTATTTCTTTTGATGCCTCTTTCCATAATAAGAGCGCAGGATCGTAATCAAGTGATTGCGCAAAACAAAATGCAATGGCGGGTGGAATTTCTGCAAGTATTTTTGCTCGTTCTTGTTCCAATGCAACATACCCCATCAGTGTTTTTCGCGTAATGGTTTCTCCTGTTTTAAGCACAAATTCGCTTCCATCAGCATCGCCGTTCACATACCCTTGTTCAATCAAAAATGGTACTGTGCGCATCAATAATTCTTCGTGCGATAAGGCATGAATGTATTGACTATTCATCCACTGAAGCTTTTCAAGATTAAAAATCGCCCCTGCTTTTTGAACGCGTTCAAAACTAAATTGACTCACCAGATCATCTAAAGAAAAAATTTCTTGCTCTGTACCAGGGTTCCAGCCAAGGAGTGCCATGAAATTAATCATAGCTTCCGGCAAATACCCTTTATCACGAAAATCGCGGGTAATTGATACAGGGTCTCTTCGTTTTGACATCTTTCCTTTTCCTGTCGTACTGAGAATGATTGGGAGATGTCCGTACGTTGGCAAAGCAAACCCTAACGCCTCAATTAGTAGCATTTGCTTTGGGGTATTTGAGATATGGTCCTCTCCCCTAATCACATGAGTCACGCCCATTTCATGGTCATCAATTACTACCGCAAGGTGGTATAAGGGTGTATGTACGTCTTTAGCGATAATTATATCGCCAATGAGCGACGTATCAAACTCAACATCGCCACGAATAAGATCATGGAAAACAATAGTCTTTGGCTGGACCCGAAATCGTAGTGTTGATCCAATCCCCTTTTGCAAACGATCATCAACTTCTTCCGATGTTAAATGAGCGCACGTACCAGGATAAATAGATGCTCGCTTTTCTTCTGTTGCTTGTTGTCGATCTTCATCAAGCTTTTCTGTCGTACAGAAACAATGATACACGCTCCCCTTCTCAAGAAGTTTTTGAATGTAAGGCGTATAGACGTCATTCCGTTCGCTTTGACGGTAGGGTTGGTGGGGGCCGCCAACTTCCATTCCCTCATCCCATGAAATCCCCAACCATTTTAGGCCATCAATAATGTCTTTTTCAAACTCGCGCGTAGAACGCTCTTTGTCAGTATCTTCCATGCGAAAAACTACCTTCCCGTTATTATGCCGCGCAAAAAGTATATTAAACAAAGCGGTTCGAGCAGTTCCGATATGCAGAAGGCCAGTCGGTGATGGACAGAGTCGTACGCGAATCATAGTTGATTAGGGATTGATTGTGGTGGTGGGATGAGTTTTGACGTATTCAATTAGGGTTCTGATTTCGGCGTTGGTAAGAATAACCGTTTCACTTTCATTAGATGTGCTGCTTGTTGTTGGTAACAAGGGGGCGGGACACACGTCGGGCTGGAAATTGTATATAACGTGTCCCAAAGCACCGTTCAGCGAATTCATATTTACCTGGGCATGCTCAGTGATTGACACCACAATCACCCCGATAATACCTTTTCCAAGATTACTGAAATTTGTTCTTTGGGCACATGTTAACAAGGATCCACCCCATACGATGGCGCTGAAAATAAGCCCGACAATTGCAAAAAATACGATAGAACGCTTTTCTCCGTTAAATGATTGGAATTCTTGTGTGCGAGGTAACGCGACTAAATCTTCATAACGCAAATAGTCGTAAACAGCAAAAAATGGAATAGCGGTAAGTGCAAATACAGCAAACAATATCGTTGCTACCGCTGCTCCTGCACCAGGGATTGCCATAACTACAATAAGAGCCAGTGCAATTACCCCCATAATTGCTGAGAGGCACAAATAGCGTCCCAACACCGCAAACCACTTTCCTCGTGTTAAATAGCGACTTTTGTTAAGAGCCTCAGTTCCTGTGAGACCTTCAGCAACAAGAATGTATACAGCGAAATAAAACCACACTGACATCAAGAGCGGTAACACTAACGTAACGGCACTTCCGTAAATGGCTAATCCAGAAATAATGCCGATCCACAACAATGATCGATACATTGGTTTTGCTTTCATCAATGCTTCCTTCATGCTCAATACTGTTTCATTGCGATGCTTTATAACATACAGCATCGCAGCAAAGAAATAGGCATACGCAAAACATGAAATAAATTGCACCAGGCTATTAATGATCTGCATGAATGCCTGTGCGCTGTGGGTGGAATCTTTTACGAAAAAATTCAATAATGACGTGATCCCTAAATAGAGGAGAAATGTTATACCCAAACCTATGCTGAGTGAGATAAGCGGCTTGCTCAAACGCTTATAAACCGCCCATGTCCGCGATAACAATGATCCGGTACTCGGAAGATTGATAATCGAGATCGAGCCTGATTGCATTGGTTCCATACCGACAAGAGTATTAAGAGTAATAAATAGTATTAAAATTGGCTTTGAGGAATGCTTTGGTGCGCCCAGAAGGACTTGAACCTTCAACCACTGGCTTAAAAGGCCATTGCTCTACCGATTGAGCTATGAGCGCATATGCCCCTAAAAGGGCTCACGGGTGCTCTCTCCTCTCTGGAGAATACACTAAATAAAACAAAATGACAAGACACCGAGAACAAAGTCCCCCTTCGGCATTGCGCCTCTCGCTCGCTTGACCTACAATATGCCCAAGGGCACGTTTTGAGATCGCCCAACCCTTGTATAACCCCTATGTCAACTGGACTGATTGATCGAATCCCTCCCCACAGCGTCGATGCTGAGCAATCGCTTCTCGGCGCTCTTTTAATTGACAAAGAAGCCATTCATAAGATCGCCGACGTGGTCACTGATGAGGACTACTACAAAGACATACACCGCATCATTTTTACTGCCATGTTAGAGTTGTACGCCAAACATGACCCCATTGACCTTTTGAGTTTAGGAAACCGCCTGGACGAAAAAAAACAGCTTGAAATGATCGGAGGGCGCAGCTATTTGATCGGTCTTGCCAACAGCGTCCCTACCTCAAGCAATGTCGTCCATTATGCAGAAATTGTACAAAAAAAATCTACCCTTCGCCGGCTTCAAATGGCAGCATCAGACATCATGAAAATGTCGTTTGAAGAAGAAAATGATGTAGAAGTTACTCTTGATAGTGCAGAGCGCAGCGTGTTTGGTGTTTCCCAACGTTTGATGAAAAAAGCATTTACCCCGATTAGTCAAGTATTAACTGATGCATTTGAGCGCATTGATGAAATGCACAAAGAAAAAGGAAAGCTGCGCGGTATCACCACTGGTTTTATTGATCTTGATAAAAGTCTTGCGGGATTGCAACGTTCTGATCTGCTCATTCTCGCTGCTCGTCCCAGTGTAGGTAAAACATCCTTTGCTCTTGATCTTGCGCGTAATGCCGCTCTTATGGGCGGTGCGTCGGTCGGATTCTTCAGTTTGGAAATGTCCAAAGATCAGCTCGTTGACCGTATGATTTGTGCTCAAGCGGGAGTAGACTTATGGAAAATGCGTACAGGGAAACTCTCTGACAGTCCCGATTCTGATGATTTTAATCGTATCGGCACTGCCATTGACCAACTTTCTCAAGCTAAGATATTTATCGATGATACTGCTTCGGCCAACATCATGGAAATCCGTACCAAAGCACGTCGTCTCAAAAGCGAGCATGGTCTTGACTTGATTATCCTCGATTACTTGCAGCTCATGGAAGGCCGTGCGGGTGGCAATGATGGCCGTACCCAGGAAGTTTCAGAAATCAGCCGCGGTCTTAAAGGTATTGCCCGTGAATTAGATGTTCCCCTTATCGCTCTTTCACAGCTCAATCGTACTGTTGAGCTCTCCAAACCGGCTATTCCGAAAATGGCTCACCTTCGTGAATCAGGATCTATTGAACAGGATGCTGACGTGGTACTCTTTATTTATCGTAAAGCTGCTGACCGTAACTACCGACCTGACCAGCTTACTGACCAAGATAAGTACACCGCTGAAATTCATATTGCAAAGCATCGTAATGGTCCTACGGGCGTAGTAAACGTATTTTTTGATGCCAACCGCGCCTGCTTCCGTAATCTCGACCAGCAACACTCCAACGAAGAAGCGACCAGCGGAGGCGGAGGGGCGGGTGATTTTAACCTCTTTGGGTAAACCATCATATGGCATATCCCACTCCCCTGCGTTTTCTTATTGATCAATTTAGCCGTTTTCCGGGCATCGGAGAAAAAACAGCACAGCGCTTTGTATTTTATTTACTCCGCCAGCCCCAGGCCGACGTCATTCGTTTTGCCCGCGCATTAATGGAACTTCACGATTCGATCCTCCTGTGTCGCGTCTGTTTTAATTACGCAGAAAAAACACCCTGCGCAACCTGCACTGATCCCAACCGAGACCAAGAAACGATCTGTGTGGTAGCGTTCAGCCATGAAGTGGGGGCATTTGAGCGTACTGGCGAGTATAGGGGCACGTATCACGTGCTGGGGGGCAATGTGAACATCCTAGATGGTATCACCCCTGACAAACTCCGTATCAAAGAGTTGGTTGAACGAATCACTCGATCCGATACAAAGATCAAAGAAGTCATCTTGGCGTTTAATCCTGACCTTGAAGGAGAATCAACAGGGCTGTATCTCTACAAACTACTGATGCCCTATGGCATGAAACTGACCCGCCTTGCCCGTGGCCTTCCTCGCGGGGCAGACATCGAATATGCAGATGAGATTACGCTGGCAGATGCGATTAAAGCACGGAGGGAGGTATAGGAAATATAGCTGAGAAATAAAAAAGAGCTTACAGATATTGATTCTGTGGGCTCTTTTATTCATTAGCGTTCTTATTTAATAAATCTTTATTATTGATTTACGTACCTCAAATTCCCTTTTATGTTTTTTGCTATCTAAGAATGGTATGTTATATACCCCATATTCAAGAGGAATTCTTGTACTGATGACAAATGGTAGCTCAACCGCATTCATTAATCCAAGCTCTTGCGTATTAGGTTCTATCTTTGATATATCTATACTACCACCAGGTGTAGCTTCCATCGTCAGTAGCTTGAAATATTCCCCTTCGCCTTCTTTCATTTTTGAATAACTTAATTCGATAAATAATTTTGAACCAGGTGAAATATCAACCCCAAGGTAACTCCTCTGTCCGCGCCGTTCTGGCCAGATCATTTCCATTGATACATCTATTTTTTGCGCAATTCCGTCTATATAATCGACGTTCAACTTTATTTTATTCACAAAGTCAGGCTTTGCACCAACCTTTGTTGTATCTTTGATGATTTGAGAGTAGCTAAAAAACCAACGCATTTCTCTCCACGAGAACATACATATTTCCAATTCAATGTCGTTTTTTAAATCAAACCTGAGTTTATACTCACCTGATAGTTCTTCCGTTAAAAATACAGATTTCGTTATAAGAGATTTTTCTTCCATCTATTAGTCCTCCTGAACCATATTTAAATTTCAATGTAGTGTCGCTACCATACACTAGAATATTCCTTTTGTCAATCAACACCCACCACAAAAGCCCCTTTCGGGGCTTTCTATTCTCTTACGCGATTGATGTAATCTGAACTTTGGTAAATGGCTGGCGATGGCCATTTTTGCGGCGATAACGCACTTTTGGCTTGTATTTGATGATATCGATCTTCTCTCCCCTGCCCTGCTCGACAATAGTTGCCTTTACCGAAACACCTTCGATAGCAGGCATGCCAAGGGTCATATCGTTACCTTCTGCATCGCTTTTGAGAAAAACCTGATCAAAAACAACCTCTTTTGAAGGTTCACCCTCGATTTTTTCAATCTCAAGCGTATCGCCTTGTTTTACCAGATATTGTTTTCCTCCTGTTTGAATGACTGCGAACATACGTATTTATAAGAAAATTCATGTATTGCATTAGTATAGCAAGCTTTCAGAGTTTGTAAAGAGTGCCGTAAGAATAAGGGTTTTAACTAGTTTGTCCGCAAGATACTTGACAAAATACGATAAGTATGCTATAGTGTTTGTAAGTAATATTACAATTAAAAAAGAAAGGAGGTTCGGCAGCCATGCTGAATCTTAAAACAAAAACCTCAAAATCACAAAAAAGCCTCGTAAAAACAGGCCTTTCACTTGGACTTATTCTCGTATTTGGCCTTGCAGGTACTGGTTGTGGGAGTCAAAACCCCATACCAACAGTTGATACCTTAACAAGGAACCTTAATGCTAATGTATCCTTTGCCCCAAAAAAGAAAGGATTACAGAAAGCTATTGCTACGGACGTAGTTCCACAGGCTCTTAGTGAGAATGTGGAACTACCACAGGCAACTGTTGAGCCTAGTGCATCAGCAAGTCCTGTTGTCGAAGTATCTGCACTTCCTGCAGATGAAGCAAGCGGTAGTTCATCAAGCTCTTCAGGTTCATCAGGTACTGGAACATCAGTAGTGGCGGTTATTCCTAAGCCAACCGCAACACCAAAAAATCCATGTCCCTATAAAAAGGGGGAACTTGAATATCTCCCTTGTATTCCAGAAGGAGAAATATTCTCAAAAAATACAAGTTATAATAATAGTGTTGAAGAGACTGAGACCGATAATAATGGCAATTCTGTTTCATATCACAGGAACAGTTATTATAGCGGGAGTAATGAAATTACAATAAAGAAAAAGGAGGAAAAAAAGTAATCAAAAAAAGAAAGGGCTCCGAAATATAGGAGTTCTTTTTTAATTCTCCGTTTTTCCTTTCATCGTAACCCCAACCCCTAACACAACCATGACTCCAATAAGCACAAACACTCCGATCAACTTCTGTGTGCTTTGAAGAAATAACGCTGCAACACCAAAGATACTGGCAAATATATATAACACGAGCACTGCTTGTCGCTGTGAAAGGCCGGCATCCAACAAACGAAAGTGAATGTGCTTGCGATCAGCCTGAAACGGCGAACGGCGCTCGATAAACATACGGCGACTAATCACCCATACGGCATCAAGAATCGGAATACCAAGAATTAACATGGTCGTTGCAAGCTTTGCACCGGAAATGATTGCCAAAATTCCCAAAAAATATCCTGCCAAGAGGCTCCCCGACTCACCGAGAAATATCGAAGCCGGATTGAAGTTGAATACCAAAAATCCCGCATAGGCAGATGCGATGATGACTGCCAATATCGCTGTAGGGATATTTATAAAAAAGAAAAGGCTGAGTACGGCGATAATGACGGCGTTGATAACCGTCATACCTGACACGAGCCCATCAAGACCATCAAGGAATTTGGTCGTATACATCACCACCATGAGCCACATAAAGGTAACCACTGATGACCATCCCCCTAACTCGATTGTGCCTCCGAGCGGGTTTGATACATGTTCTATACCAATCCCCGCACTTACAATAATGCAAGCCGCCGCAATCGGCCAAATGATTTGCTGCCACGGTTTGAGATTGTATACATCATCAAGCATGCCCCCAACAAGAATCAATAATCCTCCCAAAGCAGCAAACAACAAATCAGAATGTTCGACATGTCGTCCGATAATATCAGGAAAATGTGCAGGAGCAAGTATGGTATACAGAAACACACTCCCCCACATTGCCGTGTAGATCGCAAGGCCTCCCCACAGTGGGATTGGCTTAGTGTGAATTTTTCGCTTGTCTCCTGGCTTGTCGGTGATGGATAATTTTGTTGCCAATGTGCGCACAAGTGTCGTACACGCGACGCTTATCAAAAAGGTAATGAGACCGATAAGAATATAAATCATAGCGCACGAACAACAGGACCTTCGGGGGTGTCTTCAACGACAAATCCTTGTGTAGCGATCTCATCACGGAGCACATCTGATTCGCTCCAGTCTTTTTCTCTTCGAGCAGTTTCACGGCGTTGTACTAATGCATGAATATGGTCAGGCACATCAATTTTTTCGGATAATTTCACATGATCAAGCTTGAGACCAAGAATACCGTCCAACACGATAATTTCATTATAGAGCGCAGCATAGTCCGCTCCTGATAATTCTTTTTCTTCTTTTACTCGTTTGAGAAATTCAAATAATACGGCGACCACCTGGGGCATATTAAAGTCATCAGAAATTGCATCGATCCATTGTTGGCGCATGACATCAATAATATCCTGTGCTAACGGACTTATTTCCGTAGACAAGGCGGCATCTTTCTTATCAAGGATAGAGCGAATCAAATTGCAGAGCGTCTTGTATCCCGCCTGGCTCGCCTGCAATGCTTCCCATGTAAAATTAAGTTGTTGTCGGTAATGCGCGGAAAGGTAAAAAAAACGCAATACGATAGGGTCAAACCCTTTTTCCAACACGTCACTAACGGTGTAGTAATTACCCACGCTTTTTGCCATCTTGCTACCATCAACCGTTAAAAATGCGTGATGAACCCAATAATGCACAAACGACTTTCCGGTTGCCGCCTCGCTTTGAGCGATTTCATTGGTATGATGGACCGGAATAAGGTCAATCCCGCCGGTATGAATATCAAACGTCTCACCTAGGTATTTCATACTCATCGCTGAACACTCAATGTGCCACCCAGGAAATCCATCCCCCCAAGGACTGGGCCAGTGCATGATGTGATCCTTGAAATGCCCCACCCTCTTGAACCATAATACAAAATCATGGGGATTTTTTTTATAACTCCCTGTTTCTATTTCTTCGCGCACTGCATTTTTTTTATCCTCTAGTTTTTGACAGACCAACGCGCCATATGCAGGAAATTGTTCAATATCAAAATATACTGCTTCGGGCGTATCGTACGCAAAACCTTTATCTATGAGTGTTTGCACTAAATCAATTTGTTCCGGGATATGTTCAGTTGCTTTGCATATAGTTGTAGGACGCAGGATATTAAGAGCATCCATTGAAGTATAAAGCTGATCAGTAAAATATTCAGCCACTTCCCAGACTGTCTTTCCGTGTTTGAGCGCTCCTTTTTCCATTTTATCCTGACCTTCATCCTCATCCGACACTAGATGGCCTACATCGGTAACATTTTGAACATGGTTAACGGTGTAGCCAAAGTATGACAATGCACGACGGATAACATCATCACCAACATACTTACGACCATGTCCAAGATGGGCGTAATCATAGACCGTCAGTCCACAACTATACATCCCCACTTCCTTTTTTGAGATGGGTGAAAACTCTTCCTTTTTTCCTGTTGCGGTATTAAATATTCGAAGCATATTATGGTTGTACTAATCCTTTACCTTTCCCTACTGGATCAAAATCAAGATTAGTGGTCAAAGGAGGACGTTTAAGTGAAATCTTGCTGTGGTTGATGCTATCTTGGGCGGTGATCCCCGCATCTCCTGTTAATGTTATAAGTTTTTGAACATAGGTGGCGCCCGGCGTGATTGAAACAGTAAAATCAGCGGTCAATACTGGTTGCAATGTTGACATGCGATCGATAACCCATGAAACACTCCGTGTCGCGGCGTCGTACTGAATAGCGCCAACGTCCGCGCGTTCATGGCTTGACCAAGTCACTTCAGGAGGTAGGATAGTCGTTACACGAATTTGGTCAAGGTCATGGAGAGTATTGTTAAGGTTCCACGAGATGCTATAAGTGGTTGTTTGACCTACCTGCGGAGGAAGAGGGCCAGAACCCACCGGTGTTTTTTGATCATCAAAATAGCGGGCTTGTGCGTCAAGAGAGAGATCAGAATTGATCATGACAGTCGTTACTCCTGTTTTTATATCGACAGTATCTCCGAGTGGCGGAGCATTCTCATAAGGGGTTACTTTGTAGGTTGCTTTTGCTGATGCGTTAAAAGCCAGGGGGTTATTGATATCAGCCAAACCCCCTTTGAAAAGATTAACAATAGCCTCGCTCTTCGCGATGGATACCTTAAATGATAATTGCCCCTTTGATCCCGGAGCAACGCGTGCCAGCGCAGATGTTTTTCCTCGCGACCACGTAAGGGTATCCCGCTCAAATTCTGCAGACTTACTATCTTTGAGTGTTACCCAATCAATGAAGGGACTATCGAGGGTCGTTGAAAGAGTCACATCTGAAAGCGGATATTTCCCCTTGTTTTCATAATCAAGAACGACGGTAATCGGCTCACCAACATTTACTACTGGATTTGTTTGGGTGTTATTTATCTGTAAACGAAGGATAAAATCTCCGTTCGTGATTTCCGTTGAGAAATGTTCATTTTTTTCAGGAGTGAACGTGTCGTCATGACCATACCCAAACATCGCTCCCAACTCAACCTCTCCTGAGGGTGTTTCGGAATTAAAAACACCATTCACCTTCACGCTTCCTTGTTTTGTATTAGGATCAATGCCATTAAGCAAGGTCGCTGCTGTCCAAACATCTTGTCCAAAATCTGCCTTAGGATTCGACTCTTTAAATGCAAATCCTTTGGGATAGTTAAGACGCAATTGTACGTCATCTTTTTTATATATCGCACCAAAATCATCATAGGTAATCTCATACTGCACTTCATCGCCAGGGTTTGCCTGTTGCGGACCATTGAGTTGTATATTAAGAAGTGATGATTGTACGGTAACCAACAAGGTATCTTCTTGGCTAAATGGAGAATTAAAATTAGCCGGTACGTAGGTGATCATTGCTTTAAGTGCCTGTTCTTGACCTTCATCCCCCCTCAATTGCCCCTTTATGGTAATGGTCCCCGTCTCTCCTGTTTTCAAAAACTCCTGTTCCCAGCGATTATTGAGATCATTATTGGCAGCGGGTTCGGTAGAAATCACACTAAATCCTTGGGGGTACTCGGCGGTAATAACCACCTTAGTCATGGGATTAGGATCATCATTATGGTACGTGATGGTGTAAATAACTTCTTCGCTTGAAGCAACGGTCCGCGGACCGTCCATTTTTATAGATACTCGTTCTTCTTGAAACTCTTTGTTAGTGCTAAATATTTGAGATCCGAGCCATGCTGCACTCGCACTTACCGCAAGAAATAACAAAGCAGCAATAATCCACAATTTCTTTCCATTATTTGTTGGTTTTACTATGGCGGTCATCCCCTCCTGCTGCCCCAGAGTACTGTAGATAGATTCTATACCTCGAGAGGATTGCACCGTCTCAGATTTTTTTGTTTTGAATAGCATACGTTATTGTTTATGAAATTGGAATGCAATCAAGGCATCTTCCTCAAACGAGGTTGATTCCCAATGCCAGGTATGATCAATACGATTCATTTCCTTTGGCAATGTCCATGCCATGGTATATTGCGAAGGCAGTACCACGTCGATGGAATAATCATTAATAGACGACGCTGATTGGCGTTGTACAAGCAGCATATATCCATACTCACCAGCTGATGTCTGCAAATCACTTACGGTAAATGGGAGCCGATATTTTATTTCTACCAAAGACGTTTGTCCTGGTTTTGTTTGCACCCAATTACCAAATACAGTTTTCCCAAATTCATTATTGATGTACATCCCATGGGGATCATATGCGATTTTTCCTTGTATTGCCGTTAAATCATTATCATCATGAAAATCTAAGGAAGGATTTTTAAACAAGGATCTATCCGGTGGATTAAAGCCCTGACTTGAAAGCAATTGAGAACCTTCCGGTACATACATGCGCATATAATCAACATTATTGACCCCCGTAAACAATTCACCCCTTACTCCTGTATGTTGGCGCCACATGCGCATCGTTACATCAATTGTGCCATCATCATTCACCACCATCAACTCATGTGCTTTTGTGTGGATGACTCCATCCGTTTTTCCTCCGCCAATATTTGAATCCACCACCATAGTGTAATCACGCGGCGATGTTTTGACGTGTCCCCCCAACCCTAAATCTTTCAAGTGTTTTTGATCAGTTTCGTCATTCAAATATACTTGTATATCATTACTGCTCAACGAGTGTACCAACGTTTGTATGAGGATTCCATAATCTTGCGTAGTGGTTTTACTCAATCGAGTAATAACTTCAGGAATCAGATCAGAAATGAGTTTTTTTGGTTTATTCTCAACGCGATCATATTCAATTTCAACAGCTTTTTGAATTTCAAGTAAAAAATTATCAGCAGTGATTGTTTTGTTGTATGCAGGCATCTCGATAGGGCCGGTCAATTTCAAAATATCAGCACCCATTTTTGCGTTGATGGCGATTACTCCATCAACCGTTGACCCTCCTGATTTTTCAAAAAACCACTCAAGTTTTTTTGCTGAAGTAGGAAAATCAGGAAACCAGTTTGCATCTTGAAACTGCCAATGAGGATTAAGCAAGTGCAGTGGATCAGGAGAGATTACGTGGCTCGATAACTGCCCCTGGAGATCGTATGACCCCCCCTGAGGGATCTCTATCGAGGTAATAACCCCTCGATCTATGTCAATCAACGCAAAACTCCCAATAAACCCTCCGGTGGGGCGTATTTCGGTGTTGTTTTGCAAGATAACTAAATAGCGTTTTTTTTGATCAGCACCCAATGCATTGTGTAATACTGTCAATGCATTGGAAAGATCACGGGCGGTTGCTACTACCATGGGTAGTTGATGACGGGCTTTGACCAATAATTCCTGTTGGTGTTCTGGCAAAAAAGAAGGGTCGACGCTTTCAACCGCATCGGATGCGCGCTGTAAGTGCGGAAGAGCTTGCGCCAAAGATTCTTGAGTATTATTTGCAATAGCAAGCAGCGAACGGGAAGAAAATCCATCCATATGAAGAAGTGGATCAAAGGCGGTAGTAAGATATTGCCCTGCCTGAGAAATCTCTTTCCCTGCTTCTAAAAGTTTTCTCCCTTCTGATGCTTCTTTCCCCATGCCAGGAATATATTGGGCAATGTTGAATACAAATGATGGGATAGAGACCAAGGCTCCCTCTGCTTCCAAAAAACGTTGATAGCTTTCATTGAAATAGGTATTCGCACTTCCTACATCTTTGTTTAATAATGCATCTTGGCCTTTTGCAAATGCATCAACGCCACTCATTGCATGCGTTACCGTATCTTCTTTTACCTGCTCCATTGCGCGAAGTGATTGTACCGCAGTAAACGGAGTAATCAGAACAATTGCCATAATGACAAAACTGATCAACGTTGCCTGCCATCCGCGTGGCGGGTGAATAGGGTGAAACGAGGTAAAGAACTCAACCGTATCACCTCCTGCACGACTTGCATTGCCAAATAGGAACCGTGTAGATGCAAACACGATGCGACCCAATACCACAAACGGCCACATTACCAAACGAAATGACCACACAACAGCACGAACAGTTACTTCGCCGAGAAAATCAATAACAACCAAGACTGCATGCGCCACCCCACGACCTGCTTTTTTTGTCAGGTGTGCCGTATGTGCTGACGTTGATATAGTGGTTTTTCCTGACAATACTACGGCCTTTGCTGCAGTACGCCCCGCTGATTTTGTTACAAACGCAAACGTATATCCAAAAAATGATAGCAAGCGATATGTTACCTCTGCTGCCCAACGAGTTGCTCCGATTATTGATCGTACAATCAATAACAGTGCTTCGGAGATGCATTGCAATAACCATGAAACGAGTATCAAAAAATCAAGAATAAAAAGCCGGTCTCCGTGTAATTGATACACGCTATGAAGGTGCCGTTTCCACTGTGAAACAGTCTGGCGCATCGCTACTTTTTTCTACAAAATAAGATTTTTCCTTATACGCAGTGTACCATAAAATACTTGAACGAACAACAAAAAAGGCATATTCACACATGCCCTCCCCATGCCTCTTTATTGCCTTGTTATTCGTATGCCTTTCAGACGAGAAGTTTCGCCCGTGATAATGTCGACATACACCTGCGATACACCGAATATCTCTGCAAGAAATCGAATCAGTTCCTTATTTGCTTTGCCTTGATCGGCAGGTTTTGTAATGTTTATTTTTATGACCCCATTTTCAAATATGCTCTGAATGCCTGTTGTACGAGCCCCCGGATGGACGGAAACAGAAAAAGAGACGGAACCTTTCGCCCCTAGCTCTTTTGTTAATTCCTCTATACGCGGATATTCCATGGTTACTTACCAAAACGACGTTGACGCTGCGTATAGTCCTCAATCGCCTTATCAAGCTCTGTTGGAGTGAAATCCGGCCAATGGATGTCTATAAAATAAAATTCGCTATAGGCACTCTGCCATGTAAGGAAATTAGAAAGCCGTTGCTCGCCTGACGTACGGATAATGAGATCGGGATCAGGCAATCCTGCTGTGTAGAGATAGTTTGAAAATTCTTCTTCGGTAAGCGTATTCGGGTCAATCCCTGCTTTATTAATGCAGCGAATTGCATTTAAAATTTCTGCACGGCCGCCATAATTGACTGCAATATTGAATGTAAACGAAGTGTGGTCTTTTGTTTTTTCCATAAGATCAAGCATCGCCTTATGAAGTGTTGGCGAAAATTCACTCAGGTCACCAATAAATTGAACTCGTACATGTTCTTGAATTAATCGTTCTGCGCGATCACGAATCATCTTTGAAAACAAATCCATGAGATATTTAACCTCATCGGGGGTACGTTTCCAGTTTTCCGTCGAAAATGCAAATACGGTCAAAACAGAAATCCCTCGTTTTTTACAGTGATCAACAATATCAGACAATGTTCGCTCACCCTCATCATACCCCTCAAGGGTTGGGAGGCTGTTATCCTTTGCCCAGCGACGATTGCCGTCCATGATGATACCAATATGTTGAAGTGGTGTTTCCATATGCTCTATAATTCCGCTTTACGCATTTAAATACAAAAACTCGCATCTCAGCGAGCTTTTGCACGTTCGTTTACTTTGTTTCTTTGTGGCTTTGATGGACACGGCAGGTTTTGCAATATTTCTTAAGCTCAAGACGATTTTTGAGCTTTTTCTTGTTCTTATAGGTGTAATACCCTATCTGGGAACAATTGCCGCACTCCATTTTTATGAGATTATCTTGTGACATAGTGGTTTAAATAGGTGCCGACACTATAACATGAATTGAAAAATTGATCAAGCCTTATGCTAAAAGGCGGATAAGCCACCTCAGGGATTCGAACCCAGGACCTTCACTTTACAAAAGTGTTGCTCTACCAGCTGAGCTAAGGTGGCATATACCCTTGAGGGTATCGTACGGTGGTGGGCGGTGAAGGATTCGAACCTTCGAAGGCGATGCCAGCAGATTTCACGTGATCCCCTGTTTCCAGGAAGCGTGGACTATATCATCACCCACTCTTTTTGAGTGGGGTTGGGCGCTATTTGTGAGATTATCGTTGGGACTCACTCACTAGTCTCTACACCTTCCAGGAAACTTCCACTATCAGTAGAACCCTTCCTGGCTTGGCTCGGGATTGCCCTTTTTATAGGGTTTCCCCGAATTCACCCAATTGTTCGATATTGATTACTCAATAAAGCTGCCTTTGTTGACAGTCTGCCCCGGTTGACCACTTCGGTAACCGCCCATTTGTAATAAAACAATGGCCAAATGGCTCATTTAATATCATTGTAAAGAAAAACTTTGTATATGTCAAAACGACCCCAAGTGAGGTCGTTTTGCGTGATTCTAGAGAATTATTTTATGAACGGATCGATTGTAGCTTTGATCTGTTCAAGTGGTACTGCTCCAGGAATTGGAATCTTTTGATCGCCTGCCAGAATAATGCCATACGGTGTTCCTTGTGCGCCTGCAGCAAGCCCTTCATTGTATTGGGCCTGTACTTTGCCCGCATACTTTCCCGACTTGTAGCACTCTTCGAATTTCTTTTGGTCAAGACCGACTTCTTTTGCAATTTCCGGGAGTTTAGCAGGATCCAAACCATCATTAGATGGCGTAATCTCCATCATACGGTCAAGATATTTCCAGAAGCCAGCATTTCCTCCCAGCTCTGCCGCACACTCGGTTGCCTCTGCTTCTTTTGGTGCTTTGCTATGAAGTTGTTCAAGTGGAAAATGTCGGTATACCAAATTTACTTTTCCTTTGTATGCGTCTACCACTTGCTTCATGGTTGGGTGAAATCGTTTACAAAACGGACATTCTGTATCTGAGAATACGAGTAAAGTGATAGGAGCTTTTGCATCACCATACAGATGATCATCTTTTTGATACCCTTTGACTGAAATTGGTGCTGCCGGTGCTGCCTCTGTCGGAGCTGTTGCGGGAGCAACTGTGGGTGCGGCAACATCAGCTTGTGCCGATGATGGCTTGTCATTTCCTGTTAAAAAGACTCCCAAGAGAACAAAGAAACCTATAGTACAAATTCCAAAAAATCCTGTACCAAGACCCATGAAAAAGCTCGCTTTGGGCGAAAATTTATTCCCCGAAATAGTTTGCGGAGCGCTCATTGGCTCATTGGTGGGCACGTTTGTTGTTTCATCCATAGTGACGCATGGGTAAATGATAATAGACTTATTATACGTGAAAACGTTGTTTTATGAAAATAAGCTGACATCGGGGCTTGAACCCGAGACCTCGTCCTTACCAAGGACGTGCTCTACCAACTGAGCTATGTCAGCATTTATAATATGAAAATAATATCACCGCCCGTCTGTTTTGTAAAGGGGTGGTTAATACGATAATTCAGCGATCCTTGCTTCAAGCTCGCCGAGTTTTTTATTCTCAGGGTTAGCGCGTCGAAGTTGTTCCAATGCTCGTTCAGCACGGAGTCGCTGTTTTTGAAACACATACATTTCCACCAATGCATCGAGTAACTTTGGATTATTTTTATCCAAACTCACCGCTTCCAAAATTTCCTCCAATGCTTTGTCGTTGTTATCAAGCACATGATGGACTCCTGAAAGTTCATACAGATGTTTTGCAAATCGTGCAGGAAGTTGTCCTAGTTCCTCGATGGGGGTTGTCTCAATAATCTCACGCTCTTTTTTACAAAGATATTCCAATACTTCGCTTGCTTGTTCCCATTCCTTTTGCGTTCGATAGATCCCCGCAAGCCCTTCATATGCCTCCAGATTATTGCTATCCAATGCAATGATGTCAATGTATCGTTTTTCTGCTTCGCTAAAACGATCTTCGTTTGCTAATTCTTCAGCCTGCTCCATCAGTGTACTTGCTACCTCTTGCCTGCGTTCAGGTTCATCACCACTCGCAACCGCACCACCAATCACCGCTGCTCTTCGTTGTTTTTCTCGCAATTCAACTACCCCTTTTTGAAGAGCGCCCATCTTCTGACCCAAGTTCTTACGAAATAGTGATATGGGCGAAGTGATCACTGATGCCATTTTACGTGCAGTATGTAATTTTCGATCTATGCGATCGGCAATAATTTTATTCTTTACGGCGCGTGCGCGCTCCTCAGGAAGGGTTTCGGTATCAATTGAGGAGAGTACTGTCAACTTGCGGCCAACAATCAAACCAATTACCACAAGGCACGTTACTAAAAGCAAAATAGAGATAATTACAGACATCATAGAGCAGTATTTAGTGCGTGCAC
>CAYHKW010000008.1:0-23797 GCA_964357385.1 uncultured Gammaproteobacteria bacterium | reverse complement strand
AATAATAGCTAGTGCAGATGTAAAATAGACTTATGGCTAAAAAAACAATCTCCAGCGGTACCGTACATACAGTGCCGTCGGATTTACAAAAAAATCTCACTTCCGATAGGGTGGCACTAGCCGCATGGGAGGATCTTACTCCGCTTGCGCGTAATGAGTGGATCTGTTGGGTTACCTTCGTCAAGAAAGACGAGACGAGAAAAGAACATATTCACAGGGTGGTCAAACAACTCAAAGAAGGGAAGCGTCGGCCATGCTGTTGGATTGGGTGTATCCATCGCACAGATAAACCAGTAAGTCCTTCGGTGCAGGGAGTACTTGCTAGGAGAAGAAAAAATAAATAACAATAATAATATATTGACAAACGATAAGCGTTAGATTAAGATATAAACATTATTAAGAATCGGCACATCATATGAAACGGGGATCAACACTGTTCTTAAGGATCGCCATTGCCCTTATGGGAATTGGAGTACTCGCTTTGTGTACCTTGTTTATATATACTCTGAGCACACAGGATATCGGAGGCTATGCCCCACTTTTGGTCGGCATGTGTGTTTCAGCGATACCATTTTTCTTTGCTTTGTATCAGGGATTAGCACTCTTGCGATATATTGATACCAATAAAGCGTTTTCTGATGTCTCAGTAAAGGCGCTTAAACGCATACAATACTGTGCAATTGCCATCAGTACTCTGTACGTGGTCGGGATGCCCTACATATATATCGTAGCGGAAAAAGACGACGCCCCTGGTGCTATTGTCATCGGATTGGTCATCACGTTTGCCTCAATCGTGATTGCCGTTTTTGCCGCTCTTCTTCAAAAGCTTGTCCAAACGGCAGTAGATATACAATACGAAAATGATCTAACGGTCTAAGGAATATATATGGCAACTATTATTACCATTGACGTGATGCTGGCAAAAAGAAAAATGAGCGTCACGGAGCTTTCAGAACGAGTGGGGATCACTATGGCCAATCTTTCTATTTTAAAAAATGGCAAGGCAAAAGCAATTCGGTTTTCAACACTTGAGGCTATTTGTAAGGCCTTAGAATGTCAGCCGGGAGATATTTTAGAATATAAGAGCGATAATTAATAATTAACTATAATAAGTCTTAGTTTATTATGTCAGAACAAATGCCACATTTTGCTACACCAGAAGCAGAAAGTAAGGAAGAGTCTAATACATATGAAAAACATTACGACGATACAAGAAATATGCCCCCTGCACAGCTTCTTGTTGATGCGGTGAAATATGTCGTCCATAAAGACAAGGCTCTTGATGTAGGTGCAGGAGCATTGCGAGACACTCGTTTTTTACTTGAACAGGGTTTTGACGTTGTGGCGATTGATCAAAGCCCGCTTCTGGCAAAGGAAGCCGAAGCGGTTCAGAGTGAAAAGCTTCATTATGTAATCACCTCCTTTGATTCGTTTGATTTTCCTGAAAATGAGTATGATATTGTATCCTCAACTGCTGCATTATCCTTTAACCATCCTGATACCTTCAATGAAGTATTTGAAAAGATTAAAAAATCAGTAAAACGAGAGGGTATCCTTTCCGTTAATATTTTTGGTACGAATGACGAATGGAATACGGATGGTAATGAACGTAATATGACGTTTCTTTCAAAAGATGAAGTTGAAAAATTGTTTGAAGGTTTTAAGATTATTACTTTTTATGAATCTGAAAAGGACAGCACAACAGCAGATAAGAAACCTAAACACTGGCATATATTTCGTGTCATTGCGAAAAGACAATAAGAGAGGTAGGATATACTGAGCGTAATACTTTATTTTATACACCATATGAACAGCAAACTCAACCCATACCTCAGTTTTGATGGTAAAGCCAAGGAAGCAATGGAATTTTATCATAGTGTGTTTGGAGGTGCGCTCACCATGAGCACTTTTAAAGAAGGCGGTATGTCCAGTGAACCAAGCGAAGAAAATAAACTCATGCATGCGATGTTGGTTGCGGATAACGGGATTACCCTTATGGCATCTGACACGCCAAAGGGATGGGCACGGCATGTCGGTACCAATATTTCAATTTCTTTGAGTGGAGACAATGAATCAGAGCTTAAAGGGTATTGGGACGCGCTGTCAGCCAAAGGTACCGTTAATCAGCCTTTGGTGACCGCACCGTGGGGTGATATGTTTGGAATGCTCATTGATGCTTTTGATATTAAATGGATGGTGAACATCACGGGAAAAAAGTCATAACGTTCATTTATGAAGAAGATATCACTGATAGTAATAATGGTTACTATCGTCATTATTGGTTTGGGGGTTATATGGAAATTAACAAAGAAAGAACCCCCCGTTTCCGTAACGAATTTTGAAGAGTGTGCCCAGGCCGGTAATCCAGTCATGGAATCGTATCCCCGACAGTGTAGACATGACGGTAAACTATTTGTTGAAACTATTACCACTCAAGTACCACCGTTAAATGATACACAAACAAAAACGAAAACATGCACCGCAGAAAGTAGACAAGGCGATGTATGCGCACAAGTATACGCGCCAGTGTGTGCAAGGGTTAACATCCAATGTATCAAAGCTCCCTGTAATCCAATAGAACAAACCTTTAGTAATAACTGTGAAGCGTGCCATAATGGTTTAGTTGAGTCATACAGCGAAGGTGAATGTAAATAACTAAACATTTTTAATGAATTAACACACCATCTATGGAACTATCAATGTTTTTAGGGCAATTGTTTGGTTGGCTTTTTGTAATTTTAGGGTTGATATTTCTTTTAAAAAAGAATGCCTTGGTGGATGTGTTGAAGGCCTATGAAGAAAAGGGATTTGTTATAATGAGTGGTTATGTTTCATTACTGCTGGGATTACCGGTGGTTATCGTCCATAATGTGTGGGTTTCTGACTGGAGAGTGGTGGTAACCATTTTGGGGTGGACTACCTTGATCAAAGGAGTAGCAAGGATTGGATTTCCTGAGGTGACACAAAAGAAAGTACTGCCTATGTTGAACGCACATGCTTCATTGATGCCAGTACTGCTTGGTGTTGCTATTTTATTAGGAGCATGGCTGGTTTGGATGAGTTATTAAGACGACTTGACACCAATCGCCTGGATGGTAGTTTCAAATCATTATAAATAAGGAGGTCTTTGAAAATTGAAGCGAGTAATACTCACGATCGGCCCTCAAGGGTCTGGGAAAACGACGTTTTGTTCCCGTGTTATTTTTCAATATCCAGCAATTAACTTTGTGTGTCGTGATACTATTCTCAATGATTTGTACGGCAAAGCATGGATGGATCCCTATACAAATTGCGCCGCCGAGGGTATGAAAAAAGTATGGGAACAGGTCAAAAACATATTGAGTAAAAGAGGAGATGTAGTTCTTTTGTTTGATCGATGGAATGAGTCTCCGTCGGAACGGATATGTATTACAGAACGTTTGCGAGAATATGGTTCCGAATACATAGAAGGCTGGTACTTTATAACACCCGAGAAGCGATGCTTGCAATGGTATGAACAGCGAGAGAGATCTAGTCATGCATTGTATAGTATTAAGCGTCATTATCGGCGGTATCATGCATGCTCTGTTGCACTTGAACAAGGATTTGATGAGATTATTGAAATCGATCCTCTCACTACACATCCGAATGAGTTGATAGGTCGCTTCTTGCGTCGTCAACTCGCGTTCCCGTTTGGTGAAGAATATTATTGTATGGAGGTATAATCATGCTTAATAAGTTTAGTGATGAATCATTGAATGTTATTGTGAAAGCACGCGAAGAATCAGGTATACTACAGCATAATCACGTTGGCTGTGAGCATTTGCTTCTTGGTTTGTTGCATAGCAATGATAAACAACTCAAGTTTGTATGGGAAAAATGTGAAGTTGTATTGGAAGAAGTAAGAAATAGTTTGAAAAAGATAATGGAACCATCAATTCCTTTTATACAGCGTGAATCCATTGTATTTTCACCAAAAGCAATACAACTCTTTCAGTGGGCGGAATCACGATCTATCAATCGTAATAGCAAGTATATTGAACCATTTGATTTGTTGTATGTCCTTTTGGAAGAAGATATCTCAATTGCCTGTTCTGTGCTCAAAGAAGAGTACGATTTGACATTCGAAATGCTTAAGCGTGGGCTTCATGAAATCGAAGCATTGTAATAGATACACACCTTACATCATTGAGGTGTCTTTTTTTATCGAATCTTAAGAAATAAAGGATGTCGGATTGACACATCCTAAATATATTGTTATATAGGTAACGTTATTATTAGTACATTGAAAGAGGTCGTGATGAAAGAAGAAATAGTAGACGTATATGATCTTGAGGGAAAGTTTCTCCACAGGCAAGGGCGGACAGATTATTACATGGAAGTCTATCAAGAATATCGCGACAAGGGTTCTGTGTCGACTCAGTTGCGTGTAGTAAAGGGGTTAATTTTGAATCCTAGTGGTCGTTGTTACTTACAATTACGGAGCAAAGTTAAGACAGAAAACCGTGGTTTGCTTGATAAGACAGTAGGAGGACATGTGGCACATGGAACATCGGATTATATTGCATTTATTCTTGAATGCCAGCAAGAGCTCGGAATTCCTGTTGCAGTAGTACCGAATGATCAGTTTCTCTCAACCCTACGTTCAGTGGATTTATCGATCCTTGGTATTGTGAAAGAATTGGAGGTCGTCAATGCATTCTACTCGACGCGATGTCTGCCTAATGGCGAAGCGGTGGTTTTACCCCAGATCGTAACATTTTATTTGGGATACTTTAATGGACCTATACAATTTCAGGATGGAGAAGCATCAGGAATACTGTCGTTTTCACAAAAAGAGCTTCTGGAAGAGTTTGTACACAGAAAGAAGGCGTTTACTGAAGATATTGTATTTATGTTGGAAAGGTTTGGGGTGGAGTTAAAAGCATTATAATAAAGAATGTAATATGCGGAGGCGCCAACGCCTTCTTTTTTTGCCTTCATACACAATTTTTGTTACGGTAGTAATATATGGATAATAAAAAAAGAAAACGGGCTGGTGGCATAATCTTACGTGATGATAAGATACTTTTAATGCATAGGATAAATAAACATGAAGGGGGTCGGGAATACTATACAACGCTCGGTGGGGGTGTTGAAGATGATGAGAGTGTCGTACAAGCAGTTGCGAGAGAGGTGTACGAGGAGAGTAGTGTCATCATAGCAGTTAAAGAGCTTCTATTAGAACATGAGACAGATAGGCAGCACCAGTATTATTATCTTTGTGACTATCTTTCAGGAGAGCCGGGGTTATTGGTGGGCGGACCAGAGCATATTAAGCACTTAGCTGGTGATATTCATGAACCTGTTTGGGTTCCTGTGGGTGGAATAAAGAATATTAATCTTCTGCCAGTCGAAATTAAGAATGTATTGGTAGAACGTTTTGAGTAATTCACATATGATTATTTCTTCAATTCCACAACCATACCCCGGAAGAATCGTTATCATTGGTAAAGATAGCGGTGCGTATGTTGGCATCTATGCAGTGACTGCCCGCAGTGCATCTTCGAGGGCAAAACGATATGTAAGGCACGGTGATAGTGTTGTCGTAGAAGCAACGGACGAGGATGTGATGGCGCAGGGAAATCTCGACTTACTTTCATATACCGCGATGCGGTGGGACTCCAATCATTTGGTGATTGGAAATGGCAGACAGGTCGATGAAGTACTCACATTTAAAGACAATGCACGAGATACTCTCGAATATAGCCTTGGTGCCATTGATGTGGAGCCTGACAAGTATCACACCCCTCGGATCACGGGATACATCCACGATGGCCACATGAATAGCGGGGCACTGCACATTGTTCGAGAAAAAGAAGGTGTGCAATTGCGAGATGTATATGAAATTCCGATGCTCGAAGGAAGGGGATACGGCATTTGCACTTATGCAGGTCCCAATACCCGACCCACACAATCTTTTATTGATAAACCGTTTGAGGTACCATTATCTTTCGGTAATACCATGGCCACTGCTGAATCACTGTATGATTCACTCGAACCTAGGGTGGGTGAAGAAGATTTAAGGGTTAGTGTTGCGGTAGTATATTGGAAGCAGGGTGTAAAAGATATTTATATTACTAATGCGGTGGATCGTATTTGAAATTATAAGTGAGTATGTGGTAGGGTAATATTAAGAATATATCTTTTTATGTTATATGGATCAAACACCTATCACTATCGAAACCACCATCAACGCCCCCTTAGAAACAGTTTGGGACTATTGGACAAAGCCGGAACACATCGTCAACTGGGCCTTTGCGTCAGATGATTGGGAGGCACCATTTGCGGAAAATGACGTACAGGTGGGCGGAAGGTTTAACACCCAGATGTCTGCAAAAGACAAAAGCACAAGTTTTAATTTTACCGGCACATATACCATGGTTAACAACCATGAACGAATCGAATACACTATGGATGGTGATGATCATCGCCACGTGAAGGTTGAATTTTTAGAGGTTCCTGGCGGTGTGCATGTTATCGAAACATTTGATCCTGAAGCCACGAATCCAATAGAAAAGCAGCGTGCGGGCTGGCAGGCGATCTTGGACAATTTTAAAAAATACGTTGAGGCTAATAAGTAATAATATCGCATATGCAAAAGATAACTCCTCATTTGTGGTTTGATACACAAGCCAAAGAAGCTGCTGAATTTTACACATCCATTTTTAAGGATTCAAAGATAACAAGTACGTCAACAATCCATGACACTCCTTCCGGTGACGCTGGTATTGTAAGTTTTGAGCTTATGGGTCAAGAATTCATGGCGATCAGTGCGGGGCCGTATTTCAAATTTACTCCCGCCATATCGTTTCTTGTTGCGTGTAAGACAAAGCAAGATGTTGATGTGCTGTGGGGAGAACTTTCCAAAGGAGGTTCTGCACTCATGGAGCTCGGTACCTATCCTTTTAGCGAGCACTATGGCTGGATTAAGGATAAGTATGGACTTTCATGGCAGATCATGTTTATGGGTGATCGAGAGATTAAACAAAATATCACCCCCACTCTCATGTTTGTCGGTGATAACTGTGGCAAGGCAGAAGAAGCGATGAGTTTTTATACTTCGGTATTTCATAATGCAACTCTTGGTAATATTATGCGGTATAACGCAGGTCAAGAGCCTGAAAAAGGGGGGACGATTGCTCATGCTACACTCACTCTTGAAGGGCAGTACTTTGCGGTGATGGATAGTGCCCAAGAGCACAAATTTACCTTCAATGAAGCGGTTTCGTTTATTGTAAATTGTGAAACGCAAGAAGAGATTGACTACTTCTGGGAAAAACTCTCTGCAGTGCCTGAAGCAGAACAGTGCGGCTGGCTGAAAGATCAATATGGTGTCTCGTGGCAGATCGTACCAACGGCGATGGGGGAGATGATGAGCGGAGGCGATCAGGAAAAAATCAACAGAGTCACCCAAGCGTTTCTCAAGATGAAGAAATTTGATATCGCTGAACTTGAGAAAGCAGCAAAAGGGGAGTAAAGCAATAACTAATTTTTTATCACCATAAATATGAATCCAGTCGTCCACTTTGAAATGCCCTACGAAGACCGTGAGCGCATGGCCTCTTTTTATCAAAAGGTATTTGGTTGGAAAACCCAGATGACGGGTCCAGAGATGGGAAACTATGTCGTCGCGCAGACTACTGAGACTGACGAGAACAACATGGTTCAAAAACCAGGCACCATCAACGGCGGGTTTTTTGAAAAGAATTCAGAAAATTCCCATCCTTCGGTCGTGATTTCAGTTGATGATATCCATGCATCCATGAAAGCGGTACAGGAGGCGGGAGGTACTATCGTGACAGGGAAAACTCAAGGAGAGCCCGTTGAGATTCCTGGGATCGGCCTCTACGTATCCTTTATTGATCCAGAAGGAAACAAAGTTTCGTTATTGCAACCAAAAGAGAGATAGTTCGAATAGTAGTATGCGAAAAACACTCTCAGTAATGAGGGTGTTTTTTCTTGACATATAGCCAATATGCCGTATGATCTCACGCAGGTATAACAAACAAAGGAGGTTCGTTAACAAGTGAAAGTAAAAGTACTACAGTTGAATATTTGGATGGGAGGGTTTTATGATCCCCTCATGTCATTTTTGAAAGAATGGAACAATGAGGTTGATATATTTTGCCTACAGGAAGTATTGGATGATGGCGATCCTTTTGCATCACTGCCTGGTGGTTATGACGTAAGACGGAAGACATTATATCGAGATCTTCAGAAATTGTTTTCAGATTATACTCCATTTTTCAGTGAAATGCATGACCGATTTGGTATTGCGATGTTTGTGAATAAACGTTTTAGCGTCCTTGAAGAAAAGAAGGTTATTATTGTTGATGGCATAAATGACGAAGACAATGAGTTCAAAGGAAGGCCCTTGCACGCAGTCAAAATATTAAATGAAGAGGGGACAGGATGGGTTGCACATTGTCATGGATTTTGGCTTTCAGGTAGTAAAGATGACACCCCCATCAGACAGCAACAATCAATGCGTATTCTTAATGCGTTTAATGGAATACGAGAGCCAATCATTCTTTGTGGTGATTTTAATCTAAATCCTCATACGAAAAGTATTGCACTGTTGGAAGGTCGTTTTATGAATCTTATTAAGGAATATAATATCACTAATACAAGAGGTTCATTTGGTGGGACAAAGGGGTCGTATGCTGATTATATTTTTGTGAGCAAGGAGGTATATGTCCATGAATTCTCTGTACTACAAGAACAAGTGTCAGACCATCTTGCTTTACTGCTATCTTGCTCGATGAAGGAACTATAATATATCGATAAAAAATTGCAGCTCTTACTACTGTTTGATAATCCAGACAGTAGTATTTTATTTTGAGAAATAAGGTATACTATCATCATCACCCTATACCAATTTGTCCCATGCGGCGTTTTTTTAATACAATCCGTTCTCGTATTTATCTTATCGTTTTCATTACCTTGATACCATTGATAGTATTTGGCGTATATTCTGCACAGGAAGAGATCGAGAGTAAAAGTGCTGAAACAAATTTTAAGACTATTGAGTTTGCGCAGCGCATGGTTGCGGAACAGGGTGCCTGGGTAGGTCGTGCTCATTCCTTGTTGGATCAATTCGCTCAAAGTGGGGGTGTTCGCGATGATAGGTCTGCGTGTAGTGGTGTGGCGCAAAGCATGATTGCCAACAATCCTTCCTACACAATCATAGGTATTGCCGATTCAAAAGGGGATATCGTATGCAGTTGGCCGACATCTGATACTGTTGTTAATATCGCCGATCGAAAATATTTTAAAGATGCTACAGCGACAGGACAGTTTTCGTCAGGAGAATATGTTATTGGGCGTATCACTGGTAAGGCAAGCCTCCATTTTGCTGTCCCTATCTTCAGTCGTGATGGTACCACCAAAGAGGTATTGTTCGTCGGTATTAATCTGTCTTGGTTGAATGAAAAACTTGCAACCTCGTACCTTCCCCCTAACGCTATTGTCGAGGTAATTGCACAAGACGGAACGATACTCGCGCATTATCCTGATAAGCCTGACTATGTTGGTCAAAAACATCCCGAAGATCCCGCCGTTCAGGCCAGTTTTTTAATTGATCATGGTGAAGTGTATGAGGGGATTGATCATGACGGGGTTCTTCGTATTTATGCTACGCGAGATTTTTTTACCACAAACGAAGGCCAGCATGCACACATTGCCATAGGAGTGCCAAAAAGTTTTATTTATCAGGATATATATGATCACGTTGCTGATGAAATTATTTTAATAGTATCCATGATTCTTGTTGTTTTGTTTATGACTCATATGCTGGTGAGAAAACTTATCGTTGGTAATGCTCGTCAGATTGCTTTGGCAGCTCAAACTATAAATCGGGGTAAATATGGAAGCATTCTTGATGTTTCCATGATTTTGGAAGAATTACGACCCGCAGCAGAGGCATTTAATGATATGTCAAAAGGTCTCCAACAGCGTTCTCGCGAACTTACGGAAACCAAAAAGGAATTCGGTAATCTTATTAAAGGATCCGTTGAAGTATTTTTTTCACTTTCTCCCGACGGTACTGTTACCTCACTTAATGATGCCTTCATTACACTGACTGGTTGGAAACCATCGGATTGGGTTGGCAAGCCTTTTATTGGCCTCGTACACCCCGATGATAGGGCATTTGCTATAGAGACATTCAAAAAGCAGATAACCCATCAAATAACGCCCATATACAGACTTCGCGTACTCACCAATCGTGGCACGGATACGTATGTTACCGGTGAATTCAATGCGGGTGCCAGTGTCAAAAATGGCAAGGTCGTGGGAGTGGTAGGAATCGCTCGTGATATCACATCTCAGCTTGATGCAGAGAAAAAGATCGCAGCACTCAATGATTTAAGAAATACTTTTATTCAAATTGTTTCTCATCAATTACGAACACCTCTTAATGCAATTCGATGGAATCTTGAGACTTTGCTTGCAGAGGAATTAGGAAAATTACGCCAGTCTCAAAAAGATTTTATCCGCGTTACCTTGGGTGCGGATGTTGAAGTGATCGACCGCATTCATGAATTTTTGACGGCACTTGACATTGAAGAGGGTCGAGCAAATTTCAATCCAGAAGACGTTGCATTGCAGAGTTTGATAAAAGACGTCATGCCTACGTATGAACAAAAGGCAAAATTAAAGTCAGTTAAACTTACCTATGTTCCTTCCCGCAAGGCAGTACCAAAGTTGAAGATTGATCAAGCAAAAATGCGTACCGTGTTGGAGCTGCTTATTGATAATGCAATTACTTACACTCCACAAGGAGGTAATGTGACCATTACCCTTTCGGCAAATGGACGCATTCGTTTGGAAGTTGCAGATACCGGTGTTGGCATTCCTGCCACTGATCAAGAAAAGATATTTGAAAAGTTTTTCCGCAGTTCGAATGCGATTTTGGTTAAACCAGACTCATCAGGCCTGGGTCTGTATATTGCCCACTATTATGTAACCAAACAAGGAGGGACGATTGGCTTTACATCAAGTGCAGAAAAAGGAAGTGTGTTCTGGATTGAGTTCCCTTTATAACCCTTGCTCTTTTGCTGCTTTCAATAATGCAGCGCGCGTTAAAGGCCCTACATATCCGTAGCCGGTTGTATCGGCCGTACCCCTGCAAGCGATATTGTGTATACATTGGAATCGTTTGAGCGCGTCAAGCGTTTTAGAATCAAACACAGTAGTTTCGTTGTTGGGTGATCCTGGCCCTGAGCGAGCGACAAAAAAACCTGCAGAGTTGAGTATTTTTTGGAGAGTCATTACTTCAGGATGATTGGTTCCGATACCCATACTCTTTGTGAGAAGGGCAGTCTTTGTTTTTGAAGTTGGAGCAGTCTTCACACAACCTCTCCATGGCTGTACTCCTTGTTTGTTATAGAGATACTTTGCAAACCCCAGATTACCTTCAAGAGTATATATATCAAATCCCATTTTTTTTGCATTGCTGGTGTGTCCTTTTGAGATTTGAAATACGCCAACATACTGCCCCCCAGAACCGGTAAATGTTGTTCCTTTCGCGGTGTATTGTCGGAATCCTGATTCACATTGTGCGATGGATATCATTTGAGGCGCATCCGCAAATAGTTCTTGAATCGCGGACTTTACCCCTTTGTTGTCAGGTATAGAAGGTGGGGTATCTGCATTTGCGCTCGTTCCTATTGCGCATACGTACAAGACTAAAAGAATGACGATAAACCGTATATTGGATGGGTTTAATTTCATGAGTATATGGTAACAAATTATCCAATTATTGTTAAGGGTTTCCATAACAACAAGTGAAAATAAGAGACTTGTTATGTAATGATTTTTTTAGTACAGTAGAGTGGATATACGAAATCTAATAAACTTATGGTATACAATACATTGGCACCTCGTGAGGCAATTGATGCAACGATCAAGTCTTTGAATGAAAAACATATTGAAGCATTGCTGGTAGAGACCGGTAGTGACGCTCTTGAAAAAATAAAAGATTTCATTCCTGTTGGTGCATCAGTCATGAATGGCTCATCACGAACGCTTGAACAAATTGGTTTTGTTGATTATCTCAAATCAGGTACGCATGGCTGGAATAATCTTCATGAGGCAATTCTTGAGGAAAAAGATCCTGAAAAACAGTCTTTGCTCCGCAAACAATCAGTTCTTTCTGATTATTATCTGGGCAGTGTTCATGGGTTTTCACAAACTGGAGAATTTGTTATTGCCTCCAATACTGGAAGCCAGCTGCCGCATATTGTATTTACCTCGCCCAATCTTATATTTGTAGTCAGTACTCAAAAAATAGTTCCCACTCTTGCTGACGCGCTGAGGCGTCTAGAAGAGCATGTGATTCCTCTCGAGGATCAGCGGATTCTTCAGTTGTATGGCAGTCATACGGCGCCCAATAAAATTCTTATTTTCAAGGGAGAAAGCCAGAGTATAGGAAGGAAGGTTTCAGTTATTTTTGTAAATGAGATTCTTGGATTTTAGGAATTGCATAATAATAAAAAGGCTTGTACATATTAATACAAGCCTATGGCATTAGTGTGGTGTTTTAATTTGTCT
Organism: uncultured Gammaproteobacteria bacterium; assembly: GCA_964357385.1. Taxonomy (GTDB): domain Bacteria; phylum Patescibacteriota; class Patescibacteriia; order JACQRZ01; family JACQRZ01; genus JAHFJA01. The sequence goes on along the minus strand of CAYHKW010000008.1, from coordinate 11,224 downwards.
CAATCCAAAAGTAAGACGTTCTTCGGTAATATCACGGATAAAATGAAATGGTTGATAGTTCGATCCCATAAAGCCGGGACCGCGTATAATAATGACGTTTCCTGGAGGAGCACTCAGTATTTGAGTATTTAATCCACTACGATCATCACAGAGTCCAAAGGCGGCCGCTCCTTTTAGCGGAAAAACGCATACTAAATTGATTTTTGACTTACCGTCTCTGTGGGGAGTGATACCGATAGAGTCTTTTTTGTAATGTTGAAGCCGCAATTCATTGAATGTAAGGTGATAAGGAAAGAGAGTCTTTAGTTCAGTACTTGATATATTGCAGATCAACTGTCTATAAAAGTCATTAGCGAGGTCATAAAATAAACTTTCAGATGGCAATGATCGTACGATGGCATAGTCTTGGCGCACCAGATGAGAATCAGGGTCACTCGATGGTGAATAATTATATTGATCAGCCTCTTTGAGTAAGCAGATTCTTCTTTGGACGGGTAGGATCGGTATAGATACGGCACCAACCTGGTGGAGTTGTTGCAACACATATCCAATATCCAGTTGCACTAAGTCATTGCGTGGCATTAGTCGCTGTTTTGTAACTGATATATTCGGTATTCCTTGCTTCCATATGTCGGGTTTACTAACTTCGACAAGCACTGAATCAATATACGTATTTTCTACGATACGATCAGCAATTATTTCTGCGAGTGGTTCAAGTAGGTCATAGTGTTTACCTTCAATGGTTTCCTGTGCGATGTTTTTTATATCTCGATAATCAATCGTGTCAGTAATGTTGTCACTGTGTGGGCATTGTGTGACGGTACTTTCAAGGGTAATGGTGACACAAAACCGTTGGGGGTTTGTTTTTTCTTTCTCTGTGTACCCGTGCGTTCCGATAAAGATAAGATTGCGAAGTGTTATAACCATGGTATTTCCTCCTAAAAACAAAACCTGCTTGAGAGGCAGGTTTATAATTATGCTCTGTAAAGCATATCAAAGCCAACCTCTCGAGAAGTAGTAGGAGAGATGTGAAGGGAAACCAGACCAGGTTGTGTGAGCATTATTCAGTAGCATATAGGTGAGTGTATTATGTTGTATAGGGGGTTGTCAAATGAATTTGTAAACCAAAAAACCTTGCCTTCCTGCTACCCCAGTGATATCGTTTAATTTATTAAGGCTTCAATACCGACCATATGACCCCAAAAAATATCATTGTCCACCATACCGCTTCTGCAAGAGATACCACCACCGTAAAAGCAGTTGATCGCTATCACAGGGATAAAGATTGGGGTGGCGGAGCGCATATAGCGAAATCAACGAAAGGTTGGTATGTGGCCTATCATTATTTTATTGAAGCCACCGGTGTTGTAACTCAATGTGCTGATGATACTGAAATTCGCTGGCATGCCGCAGAGCGTAATATCGATAGTTTGGGTATCTGTCTTGCAGGATGGTTTGATGATGGACATGACGATGTGCCGACCCCTGCGCAAGTGAAATCACTTACTGAATTGTTGAAGTTTAAGTCAAAACAACACAATATTCCCGCTGAGCGTATATACCCACACCGGAAATTTGCCAATAAAACATGCTATGGTTTGCATATGGGCGATGCATGGGCGGCCAATCTGATTCGTACAAGGTATAATCAAATTACTGATCCTAAATTTTTGGCAAAATATAAGGCTGATCAGATCCTAAAACTGCCAAACGGTAAAATAGTTTTAAAAGCAGGTGTGGTTCCTATTCCTGGAACCACTAAGGTGATATATCAATAGACCCTGTAGGCACTATTGTTTGCTGTGTTTTTTAATTCTTTGTTCGATCCCCCAGTCAACAATTGAATCAGGAAGAATTCGACTGAGAAAAACCCGTAGGGCGGATGGGAACGGAGCAATATAGCGTATTTTAGGACGCCGTGCTTCTACTGCGTGGATAATAGTTTTGACTATGCTATCAACATTTTTTGGTGCATTTTCAATCACTTGTTCGGCAGCCTTAATTCGTAAGGCATCCTTTGCAAATATTGATTTTTTGTTAAACCACATATATTTTGTTTTGTTCATCTGTTCATTAAAGCCCGTTCCAAAAGCACCTGGTTCAATAATGCTGACGAAAACATTGTGGTGTGCTAATTCTCGACGGAGTGCATCAGACATACCTTCGGTCGCAAATTTTGTCATTGAATACGGTCCGAGATATGGGAGTGTCATTTTTCCTGCCACCGAGCTTATATTGATAATGCGTCCTGATCTGCGTTTCACCATCGGTTGTGTCAGTGCTTGCGTAAGTGCAAGTGTCGCAAAAATATTTGTTTCAAAACTATCTCGAACATATTCGAGAGGAATTTCCACAAGTGGTCCGGAATGGCCGATAGCCGCATTATTAATAAGTATATCAGGCGTATGCTCGGCTGCCTTTTTCCGATCAGATTCCTTTGTAATATCAAGCTTCATTGTGTGGATCGAGAGATGTTGAAGTTCAGCCTCTCCTTTGAGATCATCGCTTTGTTCTTGTGTTCGTGTTGTGGCTATTACTGTATGGCCGCGCCGTGCAAGGGCAAACGCGGTACTACGGCCAATACCTGAACCTGCACCGGTAATGAGTATTTTCATGAGAGTGTTTGTAACTATATCATTATTCTAACACACAGCGACGAATACGACTTCGCTTGTCAATAAAAGAGAGTCTTGTCATACTATAGAGAGGAAATAATCTTTTTAATTGTAGTGGGTTATGACTTCAAAAAAATCTGCCATTATCATCGCGGCTATCCTTGTTGTGGGGGGTGTTTTAGGGTATTTGTTCTACCGCAACCAATCAGATACATCCAACACGCATATGCCAGATAGTTCCAATGCGTCAATACAGCAGACTTTCGAAGTCGCCACACCATTGAACGATATTCCCAACTACGAAGCTATTAAGGAAAAATATGCATTGCATCTGACTCCTGCTCAAGAGATGTATTTTGAAAAAAATCGCTTTCTTCTAGTGAATGAAAATGATACGAAATTTGCATCATCAGATACCTATAATTTTGATAAAATGCTGAGTGATTTTGATACACTGGGCGGTGATTCTCCGGCACAGGAACGCAAGCCAGCAGATACGGTGCTGGTGACGCCTGATATTGCCTTGCATGCCTATCATAAATATTTTGAATTGACTCTGGAAGAATTGGAACAAAAAGAATTAAGCGGCACACTTTCAAGTTTTTTGACTGATCTTCGCAGCAACCTTGCTGATGCCTATAAAAAGAGTACCGGTGTTTCACGGCAACGTTACGCTAATTTGCAAGCCCAAATAGCGCTTGCTCAGGTTCTTTTAGAGAATAAAAGCCCTGAAAAACCTGCATATTTTAATACGCCAGAAGAAGAAACTGCATACGCAAGCAAAGATAAAACAATTGACACGGCGCAAAATGCAAAACGAATTTTGAAAAAATATTCGCGCGATCTCTCTTCTGATTTGGTTTCCTCGATCACTTACGATATTGATAAAATATATGCTTCAAAGGAAGTGGGTATATCACCATTGTTTGGTCAATACGACCCTGACCTAAAGACTGACTACACCCAATTTACCCCTCGAAGTCACTATACAAAAAATTCTACCTTGCGCGCCTATTTCCGTACGATGATGTATTTGGGGAGGAGTAGCTATGGGTTTAAAGAAGATGTCGGCTTTAATGACGCTACTCTTTTGACTGAACAGTTTGCGGAAAAAGCACAAAGCGGCAAAACACCGTTGGAATCGTGGGGTAAGATTATGGATATAACAGGCTTTTATGCGGGCGCAAGTGATGATATTACCTATACTGAGATGCGTGAGTTTGTAACAAAAGTTGTGGGGGGAGGTTCGGCAAGTGAAAATGACATTGCATCAGGATCGCTTGCGAAGACCTTGCGATCTCGTATTACCGAACTGCGCAAGCCGAAAATATTATCAGATGTGGTTGTCAATGAAGATATTACATCAAAGAACAAAGCTGAACTATTAAAAAATTCCCTCTCTTATCGAATTTTTGGTCAGCGATTTACGTTCGATGCGTGGATTCTGAATGATCTGACCGCGGGTCAAGAGCCTAGCGTACCCAAACTTCCTTCCATGCCTTCCGCGCTATTTGTTCCCGCTGCTATGGGAGATGACCGTGCAAAAGATCACATTGTTCCGTTTTTGCAAAAAAACGCTGGATTTACATTACCCAACGTGCAAAAATTTATGAAAAAGTTGAAGGAGAAAAGGGTTGATATTGCAAAGGTAACCAATGCCGAATGGTTCTCATCATTTGGGAGCGCATGGTTGTATGTTCTAGGATCCTTGAAAGGAAATTACGGGAAAGAATATCCGTTATACATGCAAGGTATGGCATTTCCTGATAAGCAAATTCAGACATTTCTAGGGTCGTTTGCCGAGCTCAAACACGATACACTTCTGTATGCAAAGCAAAGTTATGCAGAAATGGGTGGTGGTACACCAGAGGGAGATGTTCCTCCTGTTGTAAAAGGCTATGTAGAGCCAAACTTGGAATTTTGGCATCGTTTTGGTGAATTGGTTGACCACACACAGGAAGTCTTTGAGAAGAATGGTTTGTTCAAAGACCATGCCGCACTGGAACGGTTAAAAGAATTTAAAACAATATGTACCCTATTCACAAGTATTGCTACAAAAGAATTACACAATGAAGCAGTAAGCGACGACGAATATGAAATGCTGCGCACCAAGAATTTGAAATTTATGTCTGATCCGTTTGATACGATTGATCCCGATGATGATTCAAGCAAAGTAGCGTTGATTGCTGATATTCATACCGACGCAGTAACCGGTAAAATTCTCTACGAAGCGACCGCGAAACCATACCTGATGCTGGTAGCGGTGGGTAATGAAAATACTCCCCGTGTTGCCGCAGGGTTAGTGTATAACCACTATGAGTTAACCGGCGATCTTACCAAACGGTTAACCGATGAAGATTGGCGTACGTGGGTGTATGATCAAACAGAAAAACTTCCTCTTAAAAATTTCTGGTACGACTCTCTCTTTGCAAAGTAGGCATCGGTACTATCTCCTTGTTGGCATACTTCTTCTGAGTGTCAGTATTACTGCGATTGCAATCTCGTATCATTCTCCTGCATTGGTTAAAACAGATCCCCCTGCTGCCACTGCCACGGTTGCTATCCCTGCTCAATTTACTGATCCCTCTTTGTTTTTGTCGGTAATAAAGGCAAGTCAGGTTGTTCCTAGTGAAACCCCTGTGAGTGGCATTACCGTGCCTCATCACCTTTTGGCGCGTGATATGATCGCTGATGCGTTTGCTTTTGCATCCAAAACTCAGCCTAAAACAATACTTCTTATCAGTCCGGATCATTTTAATCTGGGTGATTCTCATATATCTATTGCTCAAGATGATCTCTCTACGGTATTTGGTACCATTAAAACGGACACAAGGATGGCAGGGGTATTGAAAGTATTACCGTTTGTGCACACTCAACGCTTTTTCTATCGAGAACACGGCATACAGGCAGAATTGCCGTTTATTAAACATTATTTCCCCAATGCAACCATTACTGCCATCACCCTAAAAGCATCGACACCCCGCACAGAACTTGATCAACTGACGGATGTGTTAAAAAAGAGCCTTAGTTCCGATACGATGATTATCCAAAGTACGGATTTTTCCCATTATCTTACTCCCGAAGCAGCGGCTGTTCATGATTCCAAAACTCTCGACATGCTTGAAAAAAGCGACACTAATGGTCTGTTCTCTCTTAATCAACCCGATCATCTTGATTCGATTGCTTCCCAATATATACAAATGCGTTTACAAAAAGAGTTGTTTTCTTCTCATCTATCAATATTGGCTCATAAAAATTCACAAGATTACACCACTGAGCGCGTGTCTTCTTCAACGAGCTACATTACACAAGGGTATACCAAGAATGATGTGGCGATGCAGACTACATCCTTACAAACCGCCTCCATTATATTTTTGGGAGATATTATGATGGGACGTGCCGTTGCCCGAGTGATTGATAAACAGAGTGTTCGCTATCCTTTTGAAAAAATCCATGATTATTTGCACACTGCCGATATTGTATTTGCAAATTTGGAGGGGCCGATCACCAAGGGTCCGCCGGTCAAAGACAATGAAATGGTATTGCATGACAATCCGGGCGCAGAAGATGGTTTATCCTATGCGGGTATTTCGGTTGTATCTCTTGCAAACAATCATACTCCTGACTATGGAGCAAAGGGGATTGTCGATACTATAAAAGCACTTGACGCCAAAGGAATTCTTCATACAGGAGCAGGCAATAATCTTGACCAGGCACGTACGCCAGCAATCATTACAAAGAATGGCATCACGATAGCCTTTCTTGCGTATACTGATTTTGATGTGGTACCACAACGATATGGTGCCACTACGACCAAGCCAGGAACGAATTTTATGGATATAAAACGTGTATCTAACGATGTTGCCAGTGTTCGCAAAAAGGCATCAATAGTCATTGTTTCTATGCACTCAGGTAAAGAATATAGTCATATTCCTGATGCGTTCCAGCGCGAGTTTGCTCATGCAGCCATTGATGCGGGTGCTGACATGGTGATTGGGCATCACCCTCATGTTATTCAATCAATGGAGACGTATAAAAAGAAGTACATTTTTTACAGTCTTGGCAATACTATTTTTGATCAGTCGTTTTCACGTGATACTCAGGAAGGGATGACCGTTAGGGCGGTGGTAGATAGCAATGGGGTTGTCAGTATTCAGACTAATCCGATTGTGATATCTCCCACCTTTCAAGCAGCTCTTATCAATGATCCCCGTGTAATAAAAAGAATCAATACCCTTCTATTGCCTTAGAAAACCAGGCTATTGCATATATATTGGGTAAGGGTATAGAATAAAAGCATAATTCATCTTTAAGACCACTATGAAAAAGACCGCAGCGGTGTTAGCAGTGATGGTGTTAGGGAGTATGTCGTTTGTTCCAGGGGTGAATGCGACTTCCAGCGAAACAGTTACTAGTACTGTTTCTGCCATTAGCCTCAAAGTTATTGAAGGTCCTTATGTGTCATGGACGACTCAGGGTCAATCAGCGAGTGGTTTTAAAGTAGTGTGGTCAAAAAATACTGCCCCTGTATATCCTAATAGAGACAGCGATCGCTATCATTACCTTTCTGACCCTAACGCCAGCAAAGATAAGCTCGAGGCATTTTCTGGAGAAGGAACATATTACGTTCGCGTATGCGAATATTTGGGGGGAAGGTGTGGTACGTACTCAAACGAAGTGAGCACTGTTTTGGGTAGCAGCGATGCAGCGAAGAAAGCAGAAAAGGAAAAGGCCTTAAAAACAGCAAAAAAGATCACTAAGGAAAAGATTTTACGCATCGAGGACGTAAAGTATTTTGAAAAGATTGAAAAAATTGGTGACTCGTTGTATGGCGTGCGCATCGAAGATAATCGCAAGAAAATGATCCAGAATAAACTTAATGCATTCAATGAGCAGATGAAACGATTGCAGGCTCAAATCGACGAACTGAAGAAGCAATTGGCAGCGATTGAGTAACGCCGGTACACAACTGATATAGCGTTCAAGAAAAAGCACTCTTACATTGAGTGCTTTTTCTATTGCCAGACACGCTTTCCTTGATCATTTGTCTCATTTCTGCTATGATGGAACGACATTATCCATAGTTTTGACCATAGTATGGCCGCAAATGACGTCGTCCTGCGCTTTCAGGATGTTACATTCGAATATAACCCCAACAAAAAAACCCTCGAAGAGGCTTCTTTTTCAATTCGCACTGGCAGCAAGATTGCTCTCATGGGACAAAATGGTGCGGGAAAGAGTACGTTGTTCAAACTTATTTCTAATGAAATGTCCCCGAAAGAAGGGAAGATTTTCTTGACCCCGCCTGATGCGACGATTGGTATTGCCCGGCAAGTAATGGATCCCAAATACAATGAACTCACGGTTCGGGAATATTTTGCCACCGCATTTACCGGCGAGTCATATCATCTTGAGAAGCAAGTCAAACGCGTCCTTGATGCCGTTAACCTTGAGGTTGAACTGGATGGCAAGTCTATTAAAGGTTTTTCAGGAGGCCAGCAGGCACGTCTCTTGCTCGCTCATGCACTCATGGGAGATCCGGATATTTTACTTCTCGATGAGCCCACCAACAACCTTGACCAGGAAGGGATCAACCATCTCACTGGATTTTTAGTAATGTATGACAAAACCTGTTTGGTGATTTCCCACGATGCCGAATTTTTAAACTGCTTCACCGACGGCGTATTATACTTAGACGCCTACACAAAAAAGATCGAACAGTACACCGGAACCTACACTGATGTAGTAGAAGAAATCGCTCTTCGTGTTGAACGTGAAAAAATGCAAAACGCTCGCGCAGAAAGCGAGATCCGTGAAATGAAAGCAAAAGCAGAAGTATTCGCGCACAAAGGAGGAAAACTTCGTTCGGTAGCAAAACGCATGCGCGATAAGGCAGAAGACGCAGAAGAAAGTAAAGTTGATGTCCGTCGCGAAGACAAGCCCATCAGAAGCTTTAAAATCCCCGCACAGGAGTTTTCAGGGTTCTTTGATGGGAAAGTGCTTGAGATCAAAAAACTCACTGCTATGAAGGCAGGGGAGCGTGTTAGCAAAGAAGTCGATATCGTAGTACGAAAAGGAAAGCATGTGCTTGTCGAAGGCCCCAACGGCATAGGTAAAAGTACGTTCATCGATGCGATTGCAAACAACACTGCAGACGGCGTGACGATCGGTGAAGGTGTACGGGTTGGATACTATAGCCAAAATTTTTCAACATTAGACTACAACCAGACCGCGTACAATTGTCTCTTGGGGGTAATGGATCTCAAAGATGAGCAAGTACTACGTTCAACCGCCGCCTCCTTTTTGCTCGACGGAAAAGCACTAAGTAATGAAATCGGCGCACTCTCAGAAGGACAAAAAGGACTCCTGCAGTTCGCACGACTCGTGCTGATGCAACCAGGCCTTTTGATTCTCGACGAACCGACAAACCACATTAACTTCCGCCATTTACCGGTGATCGCCGAAGCGCTCGACAAGTTCGAAGGCGCGATGCTTCTGGTCAGCCACGTTCCCGATTTTGTGGAGCAGGTGAGGGTTGATGAGAAAATTGATATGAAGGCGGTGTAGGATTTGCATGCTACGGCAGCGGGGTATATAATCCTTATATCTATATATCTTCCTATGGAGAAACAATCCCACGAACCTACAAATCAAGATATCCTCGAAGCTATCAATGCGTATGCCGCTGCCACCGACCAGCGGTTTGACGGTATTGATCAGCGATTAGATAAGATGGACACTCGCCTCACGAAAGTCGAATCCCAGATGGTCACTAAGGAATACCTGGATGATAAACTTGCTGATTTGAGAGGGGATATCTTGACCGTGATACGCAAAGAAGACAGGAGGGTGAGTCAGCTTATTGATTTTCTATTCGACAAAAAGGTGCTTTCTGATAATGAAGTAAAGACGTTGGGAGAACTTCAACCGCTGAAATACTAGGACAGCTAAAAGCTTTAAATACGGCCTTTTCAGGTTGTTTTTTGCTTGAATACTTGACAAAAAGGCTAAAATAGCTATAGTCCCTGTAGTTATTTTGTTATTTAAAAAGGAGAAAAAGACGAGTCTGAAAAGAACACGTCGACACCCACCATGGGTCAAGTAAAACGGATCAAGCAATCGATTGACGATGCAATTGACCGTCTCATAAAAGAAAGCCTTGTAAAAAAGGCGGTTGCTCAAAGATTTATCGAAAATGGAGACCAGCTGCCTGAAAAGCTTTTAGCTCTGTTTGAAGATTTAGGTGAATCAGCTGATGAAGAGCCGCAAAAAACCGAATACGGTCACTCTAAGGGATTCAAACCGCTTTCTGTTAAAAAACAGAAAGAAAAGTATGCGAAGGACTTTCCTGACTTGGATACCAGTCATATAGAAGAAGTTGTTAAACAGCTGCCTCTAAAGAAGGGAAAATTCAAGCTGGTAGTACCAAAATCATCAAAGCTTGGTGGTTATCATCTTGGTTTGGAGGCAATACTTGATCGTATTGGCAAAGAGCGTAATTTTTACAATTATCGCAAAGGCCAGCTTGGTCCGGATCGCCTTCGTCTTACTGAAAAAACTAAAGTTGCTTTGGAGAAACTTGAAGCTGAAACCCCCGGAGATTTTATTGTGTTGCTTATCCAAGACACTGACTTCGTTGGATTTTCGGTGGAAGATGCGCGCAAAAAGTTTAAGGAAGATGAAGTCGGCCTCGACCCATTGTCAGGTACCTTTTACATGTGGCTTCATCCAGATCGTATATCTGGTAAAAAAGAGGAATCTTTCGTAGATCTAGCAGGTGGCAAGTACGCTCCGCATGCCGGTGGGGACTTCTCCTGCGCGTTGTGCTTCGGCTGGGGTGGCGGCGAGCTTTGCTTCGGCAGCAGGTTTGTCAAGGATGCCTATTCCTTCTATGGGTCAGCGTCGGCTTCCCTCCCGTAGCAATAATTTGAGACTTAAGATTTTGTACCTCATTGGTATTTGAATCTTGGGTCTCTTTTCATTTTTTCATTTTCTCAACATGTGCTGCAGGGTTCTTTTTATCTTATATCCATTGCAGTGCTTGAGCATACCCAAATATGACTGGTTCTTGACAATCAGTGATAATTTGTTATGATATACATATCACCACGAAAAGTCCCCCTTAGGGTTCCGTCCTTATGGGGTCCTTTTTTTATGTTCCAATTTTCCTCGTAAGTCGTTCATAAAGGCAAGGCGCTTGCCACCAAAACGTTTAAGAAGCGCTGAATATTTGAATCGATTTGGAACAAGAACGGTAGAAAGTTTATTGTTCTCAATCCAGTATTGAATCAGACAATAAAAATCTCCATCGCCGGTAACGATAATAGCTTCATCATAGTGAGGATACTCAATCAATGCATGAAGGACTAGCTCAGCATCACAGTTACCTTTTGTGGTGCCATCTTTATAAATGAGTGTGGGTTTGAAAATACAAATATACCCTGCTTCTTGGAGGCGGATGTAAAGATGATTATTCCCTTCGATATATCCAATAAACAAATACGCTTTTTCAACACCGTATTTTTCTTTGAGATAGACACGAAAGCGGGCAAAATCAAGTTTCCATCCTTGAGATTGGATACTCAAGTTAAGGTTCTGACTATCGATGA
>CAYHKW010000007.1:0-24305 GCA_964357385.1 uncultured Gammaproteobacteria bacterium | reverse complement strand
TAAAAATTGATGCGGTTTATCTAGAAAGAGTGTCTGAAAAAGTGGGTACCTGCCACTTGCAAAGCGTGTGGTCTCCCAGTAGCCAGTGCATAGAAACTTATTCCATCAATTATTCGAATTTTTTTATTAGTCGGTCGCCTCTTTTTTATTTTATTGTCTGGCGGGGTAAAAGGTTTATTATATTTCTTTTTTCCTTTTGGAATAATCTCGACGTAATACCCTATAAAATTTTCATATTCTGCGGTTTTTAATTTAGATTTTATCGCATCATATACTTCAACTCTATGATTCCCCTTTGTTGTATTATATTTATTTTTTATCTCTGCAATAATACCCATGTTTTTATTTACAACATCTAATCCCCCACCAACGTGCAGATTGTTCCATCCAGGAATTGCACCGAGAATTTCTTGGTGAAAATCTCCAATCGCATTTTGCATTGTCTTTTGAGTTTGTCGGGCTTTTTCTTGTTCAATCCATTCTTGATAAGTTATATCATGGGTTACGCCATGGAAAAGGGCGGAAAAGGGGTCAACAACATTATTATAAAAATTAGCAGTGGCGTCATGCTCTGCTAATTCGATAATTTTTACGACCTTACCGACCGCTGAACCAAGATCTTCATCAGATATAAACTGTAGGTATGGCATATAAATTATATCAACTATATAGCGGACCAGATAATCTCAGGATTTAGCATGGAATAAAATAACTTCTACAGCTACTGTTGCCACAATTGCCAAAAACGCAGACCCAACAGCTATTGCAACACCAATAATAATATTTTTATTCTCATTTTTTTGTATATTAAAATCTTTTTCTAGTCTCATTAAATCTTTCGAGAGACTATCAACAGAAGCTTGAAGAATCGTAATATCTGGTGCACCACCTCTACTAATTGGGGTTGGTTGCATATCTTTTACTTAAAAAAACCTCCAATTATTAAGATACCTTCTTGTGTTTCAGCAGCAATATCAAGATTTTTGTACTGGTAAAGATTCACTCCACCAAAACTCACCCCTCGATTAAAAGAGACCTCTGGTCCAAACTCCATTCCATTAATGCTAATCCTTACTTTGGGAGACAAAGAACCATCAAGGTTTTCCTGAAAAATATCGGTAAATTTATATCTATCCATATAAAAATTTATTAGCCAACTAAAAAACCTTTTCTATATTCCTAGGAATGATAGACAACTCTATCTATTGCGTCAATAATTTTTAATCCTTGGCAGGTATCAGGCTCGGGTTGTAGAACTGCGTTTTGTAGGTTTTTCCGTCAGCGGCAGTATGTTCCAAAATGGAACTAACTGAATGTTCATCGAGCTCTCTTTCTTCAAATATATTGCCAATATGCTTGGTAATCGCCGGGCGTTGTACCCCAAAAAGATCAGCAAGCTGCGCCTGTGTTAGCCAAACCGTTTCTCCTTGGAGACGCACCTCAATGCGAGGAACACCAGAGTCTCCTTCGTAGATGATTATTCCATTTTGTGACTTCTTGTCTTCCATATTATGTTCCTCTATTCCTTAACAACCAATCGCTCAAATCCATGTTCATCAAACTCTTTCCAGTACCGATCCTCATAATCATAGATTTCCACACCAAAATAGTTCCCATTTTTTGACGCCATCTCTTTCTTTTCCTCCTCCGTGTGAGTGCTCCTAAAATCACGCCATGCTAATTTATTTGCCAAACCATCAAATAGCTGGTGTTCATCATAGTCCTCCATTATCGGCATGACATACTCCTCGTATACTTCATCACTGAGCGAAACTTCTCCCTCATTATCTTGTGCCAACTCTGCGCACTTAAAATCCTCCGCATATTCCAACAAATACGACTCTAGCCCCTGCATTTCGAGAGATTCTTTTTTATAGTCATCAGGGAGCGCGTCTCCTAGATTTCCAAAAACAGTGTTAGCAATACTGCTCATTATAATCAAATTTCGATATTGTTCTTTATTGAGTTCGATTTGCATATCATGTTTATTTATATACTCCCTGCCGATGGCCTATTTCGATAACAAAAATAAGAAGTTCTTTTTTATAAACGCGATAAATAATTCGATACGGCCATACACGGTATGAGTAACATCCGGCATACTCCCCATCCAACTTCTTGGCACTAAAAGGATTCTGAATCAAAGCCTTAATGGCACCTTCAACCCGAAGTTGATCAGCTTCAGGAAGTCTTTCGAGTTGCTTTGCGGCCATTGGCCTTACGTGTAGTTGAAACACCATACTGTTTTTTTGCCTTATCGGCAACATGAAGTGGTTCCTTTTTTAAAATATCTTCCAGTGTCGGCCAATTTTTATATTCCCCGCTCTTGAATGCCTGCTCGGTTTCCTCTATATCCTTTTTTAAGTCCGGAAACATCTGCACAACTTCAAGTGTCTCTATAAGAGATTCAAATTCTTCTGCTGACATCAAAACAGCCTTCGGGCGACCTTTTTCAGTAAAGGTATAATAGACCCCTGGCTTTTGGACATCCTCAGCAATTTCGAAAATCTTCTTTCGTGCCTCTGAGATTGAGAGTGTTGTTTTATGATTCATATACCACGAGTTTATCTGTACATAATAACGTACATGTATTTTTATGTCAAATAATTCCCTTTTCTTTAAAGCTCAAAAACGTATCGTTAGTAACGATAATATGATCGAGCACTTCAATTCCCATCAAACTCCCCGCTTCTACAAGTCGCTTGGTGACGAGCCGATCGTCATCCGACGGATCAGTAGCGCCAGATGGATGATTGTGAGCGACGATCACACTGGCAGCATGAAGGGCTACTGCGGGTTCAAATACTTCGCGAGGATGCACAAGACTTGTATTGAGGGTACCTATAGAAATAATTTGTTTTTCAATAAGCTGATTTTGGGTATTCAGATAGAACGCAACAAAATGCTCCTTCTTTGATTCTCGTATATCTGCACACAGCTTCCAAACATCATCAGGTGATAATACTTCTATTTTTTTATCATTATTGAAACGTTTACCTAACTCCAGAACCGCGATGATTTGCAGGGCTTTTGCAGGACCAAGACCTTTAATTTCTAATAGGTCATCTAACGTAATTTTTGTAATTCCGATCTTGTTTATGAGTGCAATAATTTTCTTTGATAGTTCAAGTACGTTTACTCCCTCAATCCCCGATCCCAACAAGACGGCCAACAACTCGTGATCAGACAGTTTAGTCGGACCATATTTTTCCAACTTTTCTCGAGGGAGTTCTATTTTTTGTAGGTCTTTTATTTTCATGACCGTTTTCAATTCAACATCCAGACCACATAATTCAAATATCCCGCAAACGTCACCCAAAGGAGATACGGCACAAGCAAGTATGCGGCTGACCTAGAGATCTTTCCAAAAACAATAATCGTCGCGACAATCGCACACCACATCGCCATAATATCAACCAGAGCGAATGCCGGACTGTGCAGCCCAAAAAAGATAATCGACCAGATGACATTCAAAAAGAGTTGAACTCCAAAGATTACCAATGCTCGTTGTTTATCTTTTTGTGTAGCATTGCTCTTCCATACCAAATACAACGCTATTCCCATAAGCGCATACAATATCGTCCACACGGGACCAAATATCCATCCCGGCGGATTGAGTGGCGGTTTCATAAGCCCCGCATACCAAGTAGGAATTTGCGAGACAGTAAATACAGATCCGATAATGCCGGCAAGTTCGCATCCGACGAGCGCGATAATTGCTTTGCTGAGATTATTGAGTTTCATATACATACATCATACAGTGCGCGCTGTCAAAAGAAAAACACCCCCACTTCAGAAGGTGTTTCCCCAAAACAATACTCTCCCTTCCTACTCCAAATTCCTCAATGGCAACTCATTGGCAAAATCCGCCTTTCCGATATTCACGCCATTCTTACGCACAAGCCCATATGCAGTAGTCACATGGAATAAAAAGTTTGGGACTGCATACAGTGTTGCGTAATCCATACCAGTCATATATTTTCCAGGAAAATATGGCAAAGTGATTTTGCGTTCCTCTGCACCTTCGAAATCCTGTTCAGTAACGCTTTGCACAAATACTAACGTCTTATCGATCCGTGCCTGGAGCTCTGCAAATGTTTGCTCGTTATCTTCCATAACAGGGTTTTCCTTGCCAGTGAGACGAGCAACCGCACCCTTTGCATTATCACAGGCAACTTGCACTTGTTTTTTCAAAGGAAACATATCAGCAGCAAGCCGATCATCAAGAAACACTGCTTCATTCATCCCGTGCTCTTTTGCGTAGCTTTCTGCTTTTGCAAGGACAGTTTTTAATCCACCCAGCATGTTCACTAATACTGGAACGGTACAGGTATATAAGTTTTCCATGAATTGAATGTATTACAAATTAACTTCCTTCACACATCTCTTTCAGCTTCAATAACGCCTTTGGCCACATCCCTTCAAACATCGCCTTATACTCAGGGGTGAGATTCATCTCCAAATCGATTTCCAATAACGTCTGTTCACCCTTCTCGGTAAAGGTATAATTTTCAAATGCAGGTGTCCATTGTTTCACTTCTTCGCTGGTGGTATCTTCAACCCCATCTTTAAGCATTCCAAGATGCTTAATAGACAAAAACTTGTGGGGTACATTTTCGGCAATTTCTGCAATCATACCATTCATACCATCACCACTTCCCCCTAAAAATTTCATCTTGCTTCCCTTCTCCCATGAGCCTTCGTAGTACGAGGTGGGGTCAAACGCAGCGGTCCATTGTTTGTATGTTTCTTGTTCCAACATTGTATCCCACACTTTCTTCACCGGTGCGTTAATCTCAATTTGAAAATGCAATTGCTCGGCCATACGTATATTTTTTAAAATAGTTAGCGCTGGAATAACGGTACCCAATTCAATTCCCTCACACAGCTTATCGAAAAGTAATTAATACTTCAAGGGTGATACTCTTTACTCCCCTTTCAACTTATGAAAATGTTCTTCACTGTCATAAAACAAATTATTGGCAGGGTCATAATAATATTCTGGCCAATCACTGGGGTTGTTATCTTTAAGTTTATCCGAAATACCATTTTGTGCTTTAAGTTCTTCTATGGTGTAAGGGTGAATCCAAGAGGCGAGCTGTGGTACAAATAGGCTTGCGATCTCGTGTGCTTTTTGAGTGATTTCGTTTGAAGTACTTGATTCTGTTATGGCAATATTCATTGCCACCGCATTACGACCATGATATTTGATCATTTCGCCATATTGTTGTGCAATCGCTTTATTTTCCTCTGACAGACTATCAAAATCAATAATGATATATCCAGATCCTGATTCGACATCTTTTTTATTTGCTGATGTTGACAGTGTCTGTATGTTTTTATCATATAATTCCTCGCATGCCTCAATGAGCGGCTGTTCAACAATAGTTTGTATTTCTGCTCTGTTATAAATAGGGGTACCTGCAGTTTCCTCGATAGCGGATACTTCATGTATTGAAACGGGTTCTGTTTCTTTTACGGGTGGCGTCTGGGGAAATGTTTCAAAACTCATATATTCTCAGTAAAAAATATCAATAATTATCATGCACCAATGATACCGCGAGAGCGAGCAAAAGAAAAACATCTCCATTTCTGAAGATGCGTTCCTGGCGGAGGAGGAGAGATTCGAACTCTCGGTACCTTGCGGTACTCCTGTTTTCAAGACAGGTGCACTAAACCGCTATGCGACTCCTCCATAGAGTCTGCTGAGGATACACCCCAACTTGGATAGTATGCTAAAAAACGCTCATTTTTGCAAGCCTTGGTGCCCTTTGGGTAACCCACACCTTATTTATTCCACGATACTTTCAAGTAATTCCATCTGGTCAGGGGCTATATCGGTATTGAGCTGCAGCCATGCTTTTGCCATTGCCTTTTTCTCCCGTTCTTCATTTTTTGGATCATACGTCCGCTTGTCAGCTATCCCTTGGGTTACCTGCAACCCGACCCCTTCACACAAATACTCTGCCCGAGGCATATGAAACCCTTGGGTTACCAGAATCACCTCATCAAGACTTCTATCCTTCTTTGCATGAAGACAGGTGGTATACGTATCAATGCCTTGCGTGTCGAGAATAAACGCGGATTCAGGGATTCCTTTTTTTACCAAATAGCTCTTCATCACCCCTACTTCATCATGTTCTTTCTTTGTACTATCACCCGAAAGAAAAATCGAAGTTACTACACCTTTTGCATATAACTCATAGGCAGTATCAAGGCGATCACGCAATACAACACTCGGCTGCTGTTGTGACGCAAGTCCTGCACCAAACACTACCGCGACCGGTTTTGGTGGCGTTGGTATTGGTGTTGAAACGGCAAGCGTTAGTATCTTGAATAACGCAATCAATGAAAAGAAAAAACTGGTCATTATAATACGTTCATTTGTTTAAGCGCTGCTTTGAATTGTCCTATGGCGTGGCGTGCAGAATCAGGACGAAGATTAAACCCTGTTTCATGCACCATCTTGTTGCGCAAAATATGTGCCGGCCATGCGTCCTTCACTTTTGGAAACTTATACGCAGCAACTTTCATACGCTCCCCCATCGTATCACCAGAAAACATCAACATCTTCAACGCATGGTCAAGAAACTTATCAGCCTCCATGAGAGCAAGCTTGCCCCTCATTTCATCCCCTCGCATCGCAAGCTGTTCGATTTGCATCCATTTCATTTCAAGTTCTTTACGCGATGTACCTGGAATTTCTGTAGTGCGAGATGAACGGATCAGCATGCGTACAATCACCACGAGAACAATAAAAGCGATGATCAAACCAACAATCGCAATGACAAGCATGGTGGACATAGTTATACAATATCAGGACGGCGTGTATGCCAGTCCGTTATTTGTTGATATGCATGACCGACCGAAAGAATGGTCTGCTCATCAAAATGCTTTCCTAAAAGCTGCATACCTACCGGGAGTTGTTTGCCATCCTCTTCGATAAAGCCACAGGGTAATGACACGGCAGGAATACCGGCAATGTTTGCTGATACGGTAAAAATATCAGCCAAGTACATCGTAAGAGGATCACTTGTTTTTTCACCCATACGAAACGCCGGACTAGGCGAGGTGGGGGCAAGAATACAGTCCACTTGTGAAAACGCATGATCAAAATCACGACGAATCAAACTGCGTACTTGTTGTGCTTTGTTGTAGTATTGATCAGCATAGCCTGTTGAGAGAACATAGTTGCCCAACATTACGCGACGGCGCACTTCTGCACCCAATCCTTTTTGACGAGAAGAGGTATATACACTTAATAGGTCATTTGCTTCTTTATCACGATATCCATAACGAATACCATCAAGGCGCGCTATATTTGAACATACTTCTGCCGGCATAATGATGTAATACACCGCCAACGCATAGGAGGTGTGTGGCAAGCTCACTTCAACAAGTGTTGCCCCGCGAGATTCAAGTTCTTTTGCGGCGGCGCGTACGCTTGCCTCGACGCGAGAATCAAGACCTTCGATAAAATATTCTTTTGGAATACCAATGCGAATTCCTTTAAGATCAGTGGAAAGTTTTGTTGGTTCGATTGATGCACTCGCGTGAGCGGTCGTCGAGTCATACGTATCAGCACCGCGGATAGCATCATACACAATTGCCGCATCATCAACGGTGTGCGTGATAGGCCCTATCTGATCCAATGAGGATGCCATTGCAATCGCACCATAACGTGATACTTGACCATATGTTGGTTTAAACCCAACAACACCACACAAGGCCGCTGGCTGACGAATCGATCCTCCGGTATCAGTACCCAAAGAATAGATGGCCTCCCCTGCTGCAATCGCCGCGGTAGAACCTCCGGAAGATCCACCAGGGACACGTGACGAATCCCATGGGTTATGAGTAGGACCGTAGGCAGAACTTTCAGTAGATGATCCCATTGCCGCGTCATCCATGTTTGTTTTTCCAACAATAACCGCCCCATGACTTTGTAACTTTTTTATAACTGTCGCGGTATAGGATGCGCGATAATCTTTTAATATCGTTGAACCCGCGGTGGTGATAGTACCTTGTATAAGAATATTATCCTTGATTGCTGCGGGAATTCCTTCCAAAACATGGATGTCATGTCCTTTTGCAATTTTTTCATCGACTGTTTTTGCATGCTGGATTGCCACCTCGCGATGCAATGACAAAAACGCATGAAGTGTTGGCTCCACTGCATCAATGCGGCTAAGGCTGGATTGCAACAATTCGGAAGCGCTGAATGCTTTTCCCACGAGTCCCTTGTGTGCTTCAGTTATAGTAAGGTCAAAAAGGTTCATGATGGTGATTGAAAAATGCCGGGCACGCGAAGCAAATCTCCTTTCTTCTCAGGAAACTGTCCGATAATTTCAGTGCGCTCCGTTTCGTCATTGACCAGCGCTTCGTCAACACGGGTAACCCCCTCAAGTCCGGGGACTTGATATTCATAGGCGACGCCCGAGGTATCTACATTTTTAAGCATGTCGACATATGATAAAACAGAGCTCAATTGGCTCCCAAATCGCTCCTCTTCCGACGGATCAAGATCGATCCGGGAAAGACGGGCAAGCGTTGCTATTTCTTCACGAGAAAGTGCCATAAAACGGTTAGTATTTCGCCTTCACCTTACCCTATAACAAGAATTTAGACAATACCAGTAACGAGAGTAGGAAGTTGATGACGGCATATACCACCATCAAGAGAATTGCGTTTTTGGTAGGGACTTCAAAGAGGAATATCAGAATCAGAAGCAAGGAAAGTGAGCAGACAACCCCGCTAAACGCAACACCAAATGACCCAAGAATCTCAAGGAATATAAGCGCACCGACAATAGCGTACCAAGAAAGTTTAACCTTCAGCATGCGGCTGGCTATTACCAATCCAACAGTGCCAGCAACCACCGGAATAATATGTGCCCACGGTAATGTCATAGATCAAGAGATTAATTTCAAAAATTCTTTTTCATCAAGGATCGCGACTCCTAGTTTTTGTGCTGTATCAAACTTTGATCCAGGCTCATCCCCCGCTACTACATAGCTAGTATTCTTGCTCACCGAGGATGCGACGTCCCCGCCCAAGCTACGAATCTTTGCTTTTGCTTCGTCGCGCGTCAGACTCTCCAGCGACCCCGTCAATACAAATGTTTTACCTGCGAGGGTTTGTTTTTTCGAATGCCGGACTTCTTTGATCACGACGCCATTATCCAATAGTGCTTTGATGTATTCTTTATTTTTCTCATTTCGAAAAAAAGAATACACACTCGCCGCGACAATGCCCCCCACGTCCGGAACTGCCTCTAGTTCTTCTTGGGATGCCTGCATAAGGGCTTTCACCGTACCAAACCGCTGTGCAAGATCATATGCCGTTTCTTCACCCACATGAGTAATACCCAAGGCAAACAAGAATCGAGAAAAATCAATAGTCCGAGCGCTCGCAATTGCATCAATCAAATTTTGCGCTGACTTATCAGCAAAGCGTTCCAGTGGTTCCAGATCGCCTTTAGTGAGAGTAAAGAAATCAGCCGGCGTGCTGATAAGACCTTCATTGATAAGCTGTTCAATAATCTTTTCTCCTAGGCCATCAATATCAAATCCCTTCTTTGAAACAAAATGGCGCATCTGTGCCAACTCCTGCGCAAAGCATGCTGTATTCGAACATGCGATCGCCACCTTTCCTTCTTCACGCACAACCGGTGACCCGCAAATGGGGCATTCTTTGGGAATACTGACCCCTCGCTCTTTTCCGGTGCGCATTGAAGCAACCACCTCGATCACTTTCGGGATGATGTCCCCTGCTTTTTCTATGATAACCGTATCACCAATTTTAATTCCTAAACGCTGTATTTCGTCGATGTTATGCAATGTCGCATGCGTTACGGTAGTACCGGCAA
Organism: uncultured Gammaproteobacteria bacterium; assembly: GCA_964357385.1. Classification (GTDB taxonomy): domain Bacteria; phylum Patescibacteriota; class Patescibacteriia; order JACQRZ01; family JACQRZ01; genus JAHFJA01. Next base: position 14,437 of record CAYHKW010000007.1, on the reverse strand, counting down.
TAAACACCGGGCGCAAGTGCGCTACCGGTGTCAGCGCTGCGGTACGTCCTACTTGAAACGTAACATCTTCCAGCACCGTTGTCGCCTGTTGTCCAGGAAACTTGTATGCAACACTGCCGAGAGGAGTTTTACCCACCACGCCCAGTTTTCCAAATGTCGCATTACTATTCACGCTCACCACAATCCCGTCTGTCCAATAATCAAGCTTCTCACGCTTTTTACCCACCATCGCATGAAATGCTTCCACATCATCCAATGTCTTGGCGTATGCATATAATGGATTTATTTTTACCCCCAGTAATTTCAACAAATCATGCACTTGTTCATGAGTAGTTAATCCAAATTGTTCTTCATCCATTAACGCATATCCAAAAAAATCCAACTTTCGTGAAGCAACCACACTGGAATCAAGTTGGCGTATCGTCCCTGCTGATACATTACGAGGATTGGCAAACACCGGCAGTCCTTTTTTTTCTTGTTCTTTGTTGAGACGGTTAAACGTCTTTTTACCCATATATACTTCCCCCCGCACTTCGATAAGACCTTTTAGTGATCCCACCTGGTTGCGAAATATACGTGCCTGTACTTCGGGATGGGTTTTGAGAAACGTAGCGATTTCTTTTTCGCTGGGCGTACGCAATGAAAGCGGAATGGCATCAATGGTCTTCAGATTACTGGTTACATCTTCACCGGTTTTTCCATCACCTCGTGTTGAACCTGTCATGAGAACCCCGTTATCATATTCCAATGACACCGCCAGACCATCCATTTTGATTTCAGCAAAAAAATCTAACTGCGTCGACGGCACTAACTTTTGAATACGCACACGCCAGTCATCCATTTCCTCAAATGAAAAAACATCCTCAATAGAAAGCATGGGGATGCGGTGGGGAACTTTTTTAAATTTTTCCAGTGCGACTCCCCCCACCCGCTGCGTCGGTGAGTCTTTTGTTATCAGGCTAGGGAACTCTTGTTCAAGAGTATACAGCTCGTGCTTGAGCGAATCCAGCGCCGCATCAGTGATTTCCTGTTTATCAAGCACGTGATAGAGGTAGCGGTGATGCTCAATCGTTTCACGTAATTTTTTGATGCGTATTGCTGCCTCGCTTTTGTTCATACCAACAGGATTAATTCTTCTCTACGGTGTTCTCGCTGAAAAGGACATAGTCAAACAATGAAGAAAGTCCTGTGCCAATTTGGCTTGGCAGCGTCAGATGGAGCTGTTGGCGCACCCCCTGATAATCACCTTGCGGTGCAATCGTATACATATTGCTCATAGGGATATGGCTATCTGCAACTGCGTCTGCCTGGCTGTAGAACGAGATGTTGACCCCAAAAAGATCACAATACAAAGAAGTAACTTGGACTACGAGAGGTTGTTCTTGTGATGCAGCGGGGAAAATTTCAGATGAGCTCACATCATTGAAGATCACTTGTTTCTGTGGTCCAGAAGGAGTTTTTACATACTGCTTAATATTGTGAATATTGTCTGACGGATCACCCCATTGAAGGATCGTGCCCTCGGTAGTAAGCGTCCCATCAGAACCCCACGTAGCGACTTTTGACTGCACCCACGCAGGCCCACTCCCACCATCGCAATTGCTTTCGCTTTCCCATATTACTTTCATGGAATGGATATCCAGCGGCGTAACGCCATCATGGCCGTAGAGCGGGATTGCTAACGATTGATTCTTTGCAAGGCGCATGGTGCGCATCACATCAGAAGTACCGCTAAACTGGGGCGCCTGGAGATTCCATGTGGCATCACCATCGCTTCCGGCACTCACGGTGCCTTCACTCGGATTGAGTATGACATTACCGGCGGCGTCAGTCGCAATAGGACGCTTTCGCAATTGATGCAAGGCGCTTTCAGCCCCTGACTCAGCGGCATAATAGGCAATCAACGATCGGTCAATATTGCGTGCTTGGCGCAATGAATTCACGGTATATATAGAAAACTCCACCGCTGCAATCAAAATTCCCGCCGTCAATATGATCGCCATAACTGCAACCGATCCTTTTTTATTGTATCGAATTTGATTGTGTCGAAATGATAATTTCATATTATCGGCGATATTCGCGGGTACTTATGAGTGTTTGCAGCGGTATTGAAACGCGTGTATCGCTTTGTTGAATTTTTGAAGACCCCGTCAGCACAATCCGAACGCGCGGTTGTAGATTGGAATCATACTGTTTTGCTGTTTCGTTATATTCAAAAGGGTCAGTAGTAGGGGTGATATAAAACTTCAACGCATCCACTGATACTCCATTGGCGGTCATCGAATGCCATTGTGAAGCAGGATCACCCGCTGGTGCGTTTGCGTTTTCTTTTATGAGCAGACATCGCTGTGTTTCCAGCGTTGCCGTATCGCCCGAATTCAAGCATTCACCACCGTCAGCCTTGCCCACCTTAAAGTGCATTGATGCACCATCGAACGTATGGATAATAAGTTCGTCGTTGCCGGCGATAGGATCAATGGGAATACCGCTTTTGGCATACTCTGCATAATCAATACTGCCGTCGCGTACTTCATCGGCGATACGATTGAGGCTAAACCGCATATCATCCTGAAGGTTTTCCAGTGAAGCAGCGGTGCGCTGGGCGCGTTGTGCAATCATAAACAAATCAAGGACTGCCACAACAACGACGACAAACACGAATATGGCAACCAACATTTCAATCAAGGTAAAACCTTTGGCATTTGAACGTATTATTGTTTTGGGCATGTGCATCACCATATCTATCGCCAGTTATATAAATGTTCAGTCAACACCACAGTTTTTTTCTGGTCAAAATGCAGCCATCCCACTTCCGATCTTACTTCAATACCGATCCGATCAGTAAGATTTTGGCATTGGTCTTTCACGATTTCATTTCCACCTTCAAGACAAATCGGACGGGTTGCTATTTTACGAAAGAATTTTGTCGGCGTTCCACTCGTAAGAGTATATATCCCTGACACATCGTCGCGTTTCAGCTGATATTCAGGGGACAGTACATCATTAGAACAGGAGGCCGTAAACGAAAGTACGTCAGTATTACTAGTGACAGCAACATCCAATGTCCCGCATGACGGCGCGTTTTTGGTCAACTCAATACCAATCCCCTGATCCCATGCATTCAGCGTGCTGGGTGCGGGCACTGTCGTGGTCTGCATATAGTTTGAGTCGCGGGTCGCGCGAATGACTTCTGTTGCTTCACGAGCAAGCTGGGTAGCGGTCAGGCGGTCTACTCCCAATTTTTCATTATTAATATTTGCTTGCGCCAATGCAAGAACGCCAAGCATACCGACAAACATCACCACAATGGCAATGAGCACTTCGATAATGGTTTGACCTTGTTGGTTAGCAAGTCGCATGGAATGAGTGAAATACTAGGGCGCGGGGACAACACTGATGTCATGATGTCCCGGCTCTTGGGTAATGATTGCCAAATGTTGTTTAACCAGTTCCAAGATTGCGAGAAATTGTACAATCACCTCTGTCTTGGAACGAGCATTTTGTATCATATCTTGAAACTGAAATGACTTTCTTTTTTGTAAATGAGTTTTGAGCCGCGTGATTGTTTCCTGCAAATTCACCTGGGGATCAATCACGATGCGGCGTACCGGTGGTTTTGCTTCAATGCGAGCGATGATACCTTCACATATCGTCGCCAAGGTTTGTGCATTGACACCTGGCGGTGGGGTAAAAGCGGCAACGCGCCGTTCTTTGCGAATCGCAGGACGAAGAAATGATATGCGCCCTTGACCGAGGATACCGCCCAATAATTTGGCTGCATCCGCAAACTCTTTATAAATCTTGAGCTGGCGCGCCAAATGGTCGATATCTTCCTCTTCTTCCGGCGTCAAATACGGCAACAATGCCCGTGATTTTATAAGGATCAGACGACTAGCGATCACCAAAAAGTCTGCTAATTCGTCGACATGGATTTCTTCTGCCAACCCCTTGATATGGGTAAGGTATTGCTCCGTCACCTGAGAGAGCGATACTTGGGTAATATCAAGATCCTTGTCCGTAATCAACTGCAACAACAGATCAAGCGGCCCTTCAAATTGTTCCACTTTTACCGAAAGCATAGGGTTCATCAGATCTTCTTTAGTATAGCATTTTCACGCAATGTGGGGTATGTATGAAAAAATACCCCTTTTTCGATCTTTTTTGTCTTTTTCCTTATATTTGCAAGGAAATCCAGTAATTCAACAAAAAGCTTATAAATATAAGGTTTTTAATGTCTCAAAAACCCTTGACAAATCTTGAGTTTTATGCTATACTAATTGTTGTAAAAGGTTGAAATTGACTGTTCTAGGTGATAGCAGAAACAGACAGAAGACCTTTAAAAATATTATAGTTTCGGAGGAAAAACGAAATGGAACTAGTGATTGGAAAAAAACCTGTTATCACGAGACATGATAACAAAGAAAGAGAATTGGGCAGAGTCCAGTTATTTGCTATTTCAGTAATGGCATTAGAATTTATAGCCTTATTGATCTACTGTGGTCTTTCAGGCAATGGGGTTTGGGGGGCTATAACAATAGTAACCTATACACTTTCTATGCTCCTGATAAATGAGATTTTTGTGGCAAAAAAAGACATATTAAAGTTGAAAAAAAGGATCGGAAACATAGAAGAAAAATTAGGATAAAAAAATAAAAGGACTGAGATGAATAATCAAGGTCTTTTTTCTTGTTCCAAATATTGTATACTTCCCTACCCTATTTCTTCCTCGCAGTATATACACACTCTAACGCCTCTCGAAATGTGCATTTAATATTCGTAAACTCATTGTCTTTCAGTAGTTGAACCTGCTCTTTTTCTCGAAAAATCAAATCTTCTTCCTCATCGCGCAAATAGTGTTTGACCCACCCAAGATAAAAATCTGTATCCTTGTGCTTATTAATAAAGATATCCAATCGCACTAGTTGTTTTGCCAGCTCTTCATTTTGTTTTTTTGGATTATCAAATGCTATCTTGTCAGCGTTCGCATACACGGCACCTGGCTTTAACACACGAGCAATTTCTTTAAAAAGCTTTTTTCTAAGCGTGTTTGGCATATTATGTATCACGTAGCCAGAAAAGAAACCGTCATACGAATTCTTGGGAAGCTTTTTTAACTCTGCAAACAAATCACCAATAACAAATGTTACTCGCTTCGAAAGGTCTTTCCCAAGATAGTTTGAGGCTTTTTTTAACATCTGCGGCTCACTATCAATGGCAAGAATTGTTGCGTTGGTGCCGCTCAATATTTGTTCTGTACTCAACCCCGTTCCAAAGCCACCCTCAATGAGCCGGAGTGGTGCTTTTGAATCAAAGGCTTTAGGAAGAGAGCTTTGAAAATCATCATGCCATGGCACCGCCTCGTAAAACTTATCGTATTCTTTTCCAAAATGTCCGGTAAAACGCTGGTTATCCTTCATATAATTAGCTTGCTTGTGCAATTAAGTGGGTAAACTGTTTAAGACGTTCGTTTTTGGGGTTCTCAAGAATAGTCCGATCTCCCGCTACAACAATATTACCATTTTCAAAAAATAACACCTGATCACTTACTGAACGCGCAAAATTAAGTAAATGAGTAACAACCACAATGCCAACACCTTGTTTTTTGACTTCATTCAAATGAGAAAGAATGACGGCAATTTGTTCAACATCCAACGATGATGTTACTTCGTCCAGTAATAAATATTTTGGATTCAACATCAGTGCGCGGACAATTGCTGCCCTTTGACGCTGACCAAGCGATACTTCATTAGGAAAACGATCAATAAAACCTTCCATATGAAACATACTTACCAATTCATCTAATTGTTTCTGCTGTTTTTTTTGCAAGCTTCCTCCTAATGGGAGTAATATATTATTTCTCAATGTCAGATGCGGCCAAATAAATAACTGCTGAAATACAATAGTTAATTTTGGCCATGGAACGCGATGTTCGATAGAAGTAGTTGGGAACGTATAGTTGATATTGTCTAGGACAATAGAACCTGAGTCAGCAAGCTCGAGCATTGCCAATGTCTTCAAAAGTGTAGTTTTTCCACTCCCACTGGGCCCAATAATAGAAGTGATCGTACCGGGCTCAATTGTAAGATTCACTCCACCCAGTGCAGTATGATCGCCAAATCGTTTAGTGATGTTTATTGCTTGCAACATATTATTTTTCAGACAAATTCCGAGTGTATTTATGTTTAACATACAATGCAAGCCCATTAAGCGGGAGACATATCAAAAGAAAGAAAATCGCCAGCGCAGTATATATCTCTACTGGCTTGTATATGCTGGCGTTAATTCGTTGGCTAACCCGAAAAATTTCTTCGACAGATATGAGACTAGCGAATAACGTTAACTGAAGCATATTTACTTGCGTAGTCAGTAACGAGGGAAGTATTTGGCGAAAAATAATAGGAAACTGAATACTCTTAAATATTGCTTTATTGCTCAAGCCACACACCTTCCCAGCAATTATATATTGATTAGGAAATTCAACGAGGGCGGTTTTTACAATACCGCTGACAGCAAAAATATTTACCAACGACAGAGCCAGTGCAGCGGTAAAAAAGGGATGTATGACCACTCCCAACATTTCTTGAAGCGGATAATGCAACCAAAACAGGAGTACCAGTATGGGTACCCCTGAAAGGAAAAAGGAAAATACTTTCACTGGCTTGCCTACAAAATGAGGATATTGTGCTGATAACGATCCAACAAGCGTACCAATCGCGATTCCGCTAACCCATGTAATAACACATAATTCCAATGTAACAAGAAGGCCTTGTAAAAGGCCCTCTCGATATTGAACGATGATTGAAAGGATCTCCTCAATCATAGATCGAAATTAACGGGGGAGGGAAAATGGCTTTGCGATCGGATAAAAGGAATTCTTTGAAACTTCATACTTCTTTACAAGCCCATCAATGAAGCCGCTATTGAGTTCTTCTTCCAAGGCTACATTGATCATTGCTTTAAACTCCTCTTGGCCTTGTGCAACCATCATCGCATTTCCATTTACACGGAGTGGATTGGTTGGCTGAACGTTCTTAACCGAACCAGCATTTTTCTGTGAAAATTCATCCCCAAAAAATGGTTCAACAAAGGTAACGTCAGCTTTTCCTGTTGAAACAGTCAATAATTCCTGGGATTGTTCAGAAAGTTGTGGTAGAGAAACAATTTTTGCTTTCGGGAATTGTTGTGCAGCAATGGTCGCTGATATATCACCATCAATAGCAGCGATACGTATATCTGGTGAATTGATGGCATCGTAACTTAAATCAAAACGTTTATCGTCAGATCGAGCAAACACGGAAATAGCACTATAGGTCAATGGTAGTGTAAAGTCTGCTTGTGTTGCGCGAGGTGCGCTTGGCCATACAGGAGAACCAACCATGTCATATCGCCCCGCCTGAAGACCTTCAATCATAGTTCCCCAACTTACTTCTTCAACCCAATTTATTTTTAAACCAAGATTTTTTCCTGCTTCTTCGAGCGCATCATGAAAAATTCCCGACAAGGCCCCCGTATTAGCATCCTTTATCATCTGGGGAGCATAAACCACATATCCTACACGAATTTCTTTTTTATCTAAAACACTTGCAAGAGTGCTTTTAACTGATGAAGTATTATTGGTGTTATTTACAATAGTACTACCAGAAAACAATTTTACTCCCACTAGCGAGACAACCAAAGCGATCACAGCACATATGATAACTACTTTTGTACTTTCTTTATTCATAACTATTTAAGAGTAAAATTAATATTAAGTTAATTCTACCCCCCCCTGTAAAAATACAAGCGACTATTGACTTTTACCTAACTCATACTTATAATATCTTTGTAAGCTATGGGCTTACCCCATTTTGATCGAAACCCCGCCTTTTGGGCGGGTTTTCTGATATTAGAAGGGAAAATAATCAAAATTGAGATTTATTAAGTCTATATTCAAAATCATCTGCATATAAAATCTCCTCCACAAAACCTTCATTGAACGCATCAATAACTTCCCGACCAATGTGACCGCGTGCTGCAAATACGACACATTTTTTATTATATTCTTCTTTTAGATACTTAACGACGCACATCAGATCACCATCACCAGAAAATAGAACAACCGTATCATAATTCTCACGCTCTCTTATTAAATCAACTGCCATTTCAACGTCTAAATCACACTTCTTTTCATATCCTGCAGGATTATCTTTTGAGTGGATGTACTTTACTCTTTTTTTAACTACTTCAAAACGATTCATCCGAGCTCTTTCAAAAATAGACCGCGACCACTCGGATAATATATCTGAGTGGTCGTTTGGACCAAAATCAGCTCCATAATAAAAACGTCTTAAAAACTCGCTACCGATGGAAAAATATCGTACCAGCTGGGACAATTTTTTAATATCTATTTTCCATCCTAAACTATTTTTCCATTTTTCAACATTTCCATAATCAACAATAACAATCGTACGATTTTTTCTGTGTTCAAAAGATTCTAAAAACTTTCTAATTTCTTCTTTTTTAGAATCATACTCATTCATACATTCCCTACCCCCTTTTCACAATATTGATACCCAGCTCTTTAAGCTGGTTATCGTCAACTTCTGAAGGTGATCCCATCATCATGTCTTGCGCATTGCCGTTCTTTGGGAACGCATAAATATCACGAATGTTTGGCAGGTCAAACAGTACCATCAGGAGACGATCAAGTCCAAAGGCCATACCGCCGTGAGGAGGAACACCATATTCAAACGCTTTGATCATGTGGCCAAACTTCTTATCAACCACTTCATTACCATATCCTACCAACTCAAACGCCTTGTACATGATCTCTGGTTTATGGTTGCGTATTGCACCCGATGCCATTTCATACCCATTACACACCAAGTCATACTGGTTGGCCCCGATATCAAGCGGATCTTTTGTTTGGAGGGACTCCATTCCCCCATCCGGCATTGAAAACGGGTTGTGGGCAAAATCAATCTTTCTATCGTCACCTTTCTCATACATAGGGAAATCCGTCACCCATAGCCATGCCGCTTTGTTCGGATCCTTGAGGCCAAGCTTCTCACCACACGCACTGCGAACAGCACCCAGTGCCTTACTTGCGGTATTAAAGGTATCCGCACCGAAGAATACGATGTCACCTTTTTGCGCTCCTACTGCCGCGGTAACGCCCGTGATCTCTTCAGAGGTCATGAATTTCAAAATCGGTGATCGTGGCTCATCTTCATAGATAATATATGCTAATCCTTTTGCACCGTTAGCGCGTGCGGTTTCAGTAAGGTCATCAATCTCGCTGCGAGAAAACGTCCCTGCGCCATCAATTTTTAAAGCATTAACGATACCACCATTCATGGCTAACGCATCAGCAAACACTTTGAACTCAGATTGTGCAAACACATGACTGGCATCAACAATCTCAAACCCAAACCGCAAGTCCGGCTTATCAGTACCGTATCTTCGGATCGAATCGTTATAGCTAATACGAGGAAATGGTGCCTGTATAATTTCTTTATTTGAAAAGTTTTTTGTCAGTTCAATCGCCAGTGGTTCTGCCATTGACCATACGTCTTCTTGTTTTACAAACGACATCTCAAGGTCGATCTGGTAAAAATCTCCTGGGTGGCGATCAGAGCGAGGGTCTTCATCACGAAAGCATGGCGCAATCTGGAAATAACGATCAAGACCAGCTACCATCAATAATTGTTTGAACTGCTGTGGTGCTTGAGGAAGCGCGTAAAACTTTCCCGGATGCACGCGAGAAGGAACCAAATAATCGCGAGCGCCTTCCGGAGAAGAGTTTGCCAAGATCGGCGTCTGTACTTCGATAAAATTGTTGCCATGAAAATACTCACGAACACGAGTGATGAGCGCATCGCGCTTTGCCATGATTTCCTGCAAGCGCGAATCACGCAAATCAAGGTAACGGTAGGTCAAACGGAGCTCTTCATTGACACTGGTATTACCAATTTCAAACGGAGGGGTTTTTGCATGACTCATGATCTCGAGGCTGGTTGCGACGACTTCGATCTCACCGGTCGACATCTTGTTGTTTACCATTTCTGCAGGACGCGCAATGACGCTGCCCGTAACCTGTATTACAAACTCGCCACGGAGCTCTTCGGCACGCTTCCAGGCATCAGGGTTTTGCTCAGGATTGAAGGTAATCTGGGTAATACCATATCGGTCGCGCAGGTCGATAAAAATAAGCCCTCCATGATCGCGGCGGGAATTCACCCATCCTGCAAGGGTTACTTCGCTTCCGGCGTCTTGTTTTGTGAGTTGGCCACAGGTATGAGTCCTATACATAACAGAAAAAGTATTGGTTATATGTCGGTAGTATAGGGAAAAACCTTAGTATTGACAAGTGGCGTGGGTAAAAAAAATAAACAGGTCTTTTGACCTGTTGTTTGAAGGAATATACTAATTTTTAGTATATCTATAGTCTCTAATGGGCATCACATACAAATTGCTCCTCGAGCCTCTCTTCTAACTCTTTAATAGTTTTCTGCATATCATACTGGTGTTTTTCGCACTCCTCATCGTTTTTTGCCCCAAATGCCCTATTCCCATAATCACCCAGACCTGGTTTGATAAATTTTTTATCAGTTAGCTCAAGGTCAATAGCACAGGTAACTACCGTAACATAGTCGCCAAACTCCTGATCAAGAACATCGAGGCCTTCCTTGGCAGCAACTGCACAAGGCAATACAACCGATAGAGCACCCGCTTTTTTCACTGCACGAATGACCGTCCCCGCAGACCCTGCAGTAGCTAATACCGATTCAGGGATAAACACATGTCTACCAGCAACGTCTTTGGGGGGTTTATAATAATCAAACTTTTGTTCTGTCGGCTTATCTTCATACCGTTCTGCTCCAGCAAATCCTGATGGAATTTTTATAATGCCCTCGTTGAGATCCTCTACGAAGATCATACCTTCCCCATCAGGAACAATCGTAATATCACCATATGTATCATCAACATACTGCGACATCGCTGCCCACGGCAATAATCCGGATCTCATGATGGGAAGCCAGCAAAACTTTTGGAATTCTGCGGTGACCCCTTTGCATTCTGAAACGGGAGTTTGAAACGTTATAGTCCGCAAAACCATTATACCTTGATCACTATCAAAAAAAGCTTTGATGGATTCTACTGCCAATATGCGGCACGCCTTCCTGAATTCAACGCTTTGAGTGTCTGCGTTTCGCACTTTCGTAACCTGGATGTCGATCGACTTCCTCCCCTCTAAGGAAAGAATTTTCATTTTTCTGTTCACTACCTAAAGCTCCTTTATCTACTGTTATATGATTCAAATGTTAAACAACATTGCGCCCCATAATACCTTATTTACTCCCGCTCGTCAAATGTTCAAAGTATACTTGGCTTTTGGGAAGTGAATTGAGATAGGGAAACAAATGTTCTTGAAGTGAAAATTGTTCATGCGGCACGCCGTATCCCAAAAGATTACAGAGATTACACAGATATGCCCGTGCTAGCGATGAAGACGGAATGGTGCCTGTCGATACTTCTTGCATGAATGCTAATAATAACTCAAATACGTCCCGATCGATCTGGTCTGTTCGAATCATCTGATCAGTGCATTCAAGGCAATACAATGCTGCGATCAACCGGTCTGATTTTTCTAACGATGGCGTATAATCTTTGATAACATCAACCGTCGCAATATGATCCCCTACTCTGCCGCGGGCAATGGTAAATGTCGCGTAGGTAAATAATTCCAAGTGACCTGCTAGTTTGCTGGTAATCTTTTTTGCGCTTTTTGCCAAAGCACTAATCTTGCCGTGCTCTTTGGTATATATAGTAAAAACACGATCAGCATCGCGCCCATCGCGTTTGGCAATAATAATACCGGTAGTACGAAATGTCATGATGATAGCGAAATAATCTTCATAGATTAACAGAAATCAAGATAAACACAAAGCGCATTGGGCGCTCGGGCGCATCAATGATACAATGAACGATAGCTACTTATACTTCACGCTCAACATTATGCAGATCGAGCAAAAAAAGTGGACGAAACAAGAAGGGTGGGTAAATATATCAAAGCATCCGCTCAAAAAGAAGCCTCAGCTGGTCTTTGCGTTCGGTGGACGAACAGTGGTGTCTCAAAAAAAATTAACAGATACCGTCATGTCATGGTATCCCACTGCGCAGGTTGTCTTTTGTTCGACTGCAGGGGAAATTCTTGATAATGAAGTTCTTGATGATTCCCTTTCAGTAACGGCCATCAATTTTGAAAAAACAAAAATACAGGCAATACAAGCCGACATCAAGAATGCAAAACAAAGCAAGGAAGCTGGTGCCGCACTCGGAAAAGCACTCACCAAAAAAGGATTATGCCATGTAATGGTCTTTTCCGAGGGTCTTAAAATCAATGGAACTGAGCTGGTCGAGGGTATCGTCTCTCAACTTCCCCAAGGGGTCGCCGTAACCGGGGGTCTTGTGGGTGATGGCGCTGACTTCAAAAAGACCGTAGTGGGCCTCAATCAAGTACCGGCATCGGGTAAACTTGTTGTAATAGGATTTTATGGCGAAAACATCCGCATTGGCTTTGGCTCATTGGGAGGTTGGGATACGTTTGGTCCGGATCGTATCATCACAAAATCTGATGGAAATGTCTTATATGAACTCGATAACACCCCCGCACTTGACCTTTATACAAAATATCTCGGCGACAAAGCAGAAGGATTACCCGCAACAGGACTCTTGTTCCCTTTGCAAATTCACATGCCCAACCAGCAAACAAACGAAGCACGTATTGTACGAACCATCCTTGCGATCGACAAAGAAAAGAAAAGCTTGACCTTTGCGGGGAATATCCCCCAAGGATCCCATGCCCAGCTCATGAAAGCAAACTTCGACCGACTGGTTGATGGTGCAGAAGGCGCCGCATCCATGAGTATAAAAGGATTGGGTAAATCAAAACCGGAACTTGCCATACTCATCAGCTGTGTCGGCAGAAAGCTGGTATTGAAAAGCAGAACAGAAGAAGAAATCATGGCAGTAAGGGATATTGTTGGTAAAGACACTGCCATCACCGGCTTTTACTCCTATGGAGAGCTATGCCCTACCGCCGCAAGCGAACATCAGTGCCAACTCCACAATCAAACCATGACCATAACGACATTTCGCGAGATATAATTTCTGATACGGTATGCATAAATTGCTCAAACGCCAGCTGATAAAACAATACGGGGACTTGAAAAAAGTCCCCGCAGCAGTGCTTTCATTTTGTACTGACGTTGTTGACATGACCTATCTCGAGCATGATGACGATCGGGTGCTGTCCGAACGATCTCTTGACATAAGCTCATCTGAGCTCTCAGATGCAAACAAAATATTGCAAGAACGTGAGGAACGATTACGTCAGCTGGTTGAAAACATCAGTGAAGTTTTTTTTATTATCACCTTTGGTAATGTTAAAACATTGTATGTCAGTCCTGCATTCAAAGAAATTTGGGGGATCGATGTTGATGTTTTTTACCAAGATCCACTCGCATGGACACATAGCATACATGAGGAAGACAAAGGATTTGTTCTTGAAAATCTAGAAAAAGTATCCGCAAACAACGCACCACAACATTTTACGTTTCGTCTTATGCGACCTGACGGTTCCCGTCGTTGGCTTGATACAAACCTTATTCCCATCAAGGATGTAAATGGCTTTACCTACCGTATTGCTGGTGTCAGCAGGGATGTTACACCAGAAATGGAGTCTGCAGAGCGATTAAAAGAGTTGGATCTTTTGAAAAACAAATTCATTCAAGTGGTTTCGCATCAATTTCGTACTCCTTTAAACGCAGTACGTTGGAGTTTGGAAATAGCAATCGGAGACAATGAAGTACCTCTTTCTCCAAAAAATGCAGAATTGCTTCATATGGCGTATGATGCAAATAACGAGGTAATTGAGCGCATCCATGATCTTCTCGTAGCAATGGATATCGAGCAAGGAAGGATTTTTCTCGAAAAAAGTGAAGTTACCATGGAGACGCTTGTGTCGTCAGTAGTTTCCACGTTGCAAAAACAATGCTCTATAAAACAATTGAAACTCAATTATCAACCCCCACTTAAGCCGCTTCCAAGAATAGAGGCGGATAGCGAAAAAGTTCGTAAGGTTATAGAAATATTTATCAATAACGCTATCAACTATACTCCCCCCAAAGGGAACATAACCGTTACTCTTGAAAAAAAGAACACAGTGATACGTTTTTCAGTATCTGATAGCGGGGTTGGTATACCTCCCGCAGAACAAGGCCGTCTTTTTACTCGTTTTTTCCGTGCAAGTAATTCCTCAGTGATGAGACCTGACTCTTCAGGTCTGGGACTCTATATTGCAAAAAAATACATTGAAGTACATGGAGGCACCATTGGCTTTACTTCAAAAGAAGGATCGGGTTCGACATTTTGGCTTGAGTTGCCGATAGGGGGG
>CAYHKW010000006.1:0-25083 GCA_964357385.1 uncultured Gammaproteobacteria bacterium | reverse complement strand
CCTTCGTCCACCCTGCAAAGCATTTTTACCTCAAAAACCAATACCGCCCTCCCCCCCCACTCCTTTCCCACCACCTTTTCATCTTCCGTCTTTCCAATGGGAACGTCTGAAGCAGGGATATTAGGAACCGTTTTAAGCAATGTAATATATTCTTCTTCGATGACTGACAACTCTTCTTCATGTTGTTTGATTTCTTCTTTAAGACCACGCATTTCTTCAATCTTTGTTTCACGATCAGCGCCACTCATTTGGGCGATCTCATCGCTGATGCGGTTTTGACGAGCTTTAGCAGTATCAACAGTACCAATGGCAGCGCGACGCTTTTCATCAAGTTCCAATAACCGTACAACATCAACATCTGCGTTTTTATTACGCACGGCCGCTTCTACTTCTTCTCGATGTTCACGAATGAATTTAATATCCAACATACGGTGTTTCTATTATTCTTCTATTTTAGGACGAAGCGCAGGGAATAAAATAACTTCTTTGATCGCGTGCGAATTGGTGAGGAGCGCAACCATGCGATCAATTCCCATACCAAGACCGGCAGTGGGCGGCATACCATGTTCAAGCGCGGTAATATAGTCCCTATCAAGACGCTGTGCTTCAACGTCGCCGTTTTCACGCATACCTTCTTGTTCCTTAAAACGTTCAAGTTGATCGACAGGATCATTAAGCTCGGAAAATGCGTTCATGCGTTCAACCCCCGCAATCACCAGTTGGAATCGTTCGGTATAGAGCGGATTATCATTTTTCTTACGGGCAAGTGGTGAGAGTTCCAATGGATAATCAATAACAAAGGTCGGTTGTACCAAGGTTGACGCAACAAACGTCTTGAACAGCTGATCTAATACTTGTGCTCGCGATGTACATTCTTTTAGATTTACTCCACGCGAAGCTGCTGCTGTCGAAAGCGTTTCAAATGTCAGATGGGCATCAATATCAATATCACCATATTGGATGATGGCATCACGGAATTTGACACAAGGAAATGCTCCTGCACAATCGATCACCTGTCCTTCATACTCAAAATGGGTGGTCTTATGAACGGCCTGAACCATTTCTCGAATCAATCGCTCTGACAAATCCATAAGATCTTCATAGGTCGCATACGCCATGTAGGCTTCCACCTGGGTAAATTCTGGATTATGGGTGTGATCAATGCCTTCATTACGAAAACAGCGAGCGATTTCAAACACCCGTTCAAACCCGCCTACAATAAGCCGTTTGAGATATAATTCGGGAGCTACACGCAAATACATGTCCACATCCAAGGCATGATGATGGGTCATAAACGGACGCGCAGTCGCACCACCCGGAATCGCCTGTAGAATCGGTGTATCAACTTCAATGAAACGCTCGTGTTCAAAAAACTCGCGAATAGTACGAATCACCACGCTGCGAGCACGGAAAATCGCTGCCACTGACGGATTGGAAATCAAATCAAGATAGCGTTGTCGGTACCGTGTTTCTACATCACTGAGACCGTGCCACTTTTCAGGTAACGGTAAGAGTGCTTTGGTCAGAATGGAAAATGTCGCAACCTGCAACGTTTTTTCCTCTTTTTTGGTAAGGAATAACGTGCCTTTAGCATAAACAATATCTCCAATATCAAGAAGATCGCTGGCAATCTCAAAATCATGAGCAGACACCATGTCTTTTTTTATAAACAGCTGGATACGGTCGGTGCCGTCATCAATATCAAGAAACATTGAACCGCCGTGCTTGCGAATGCTTCGTACACGCCCCGCAAGACCGATTTCATGGGTACTTGCTGACCAATCGTCAAACCGAGTCTGCGCCTCATGGCATGACACACGGTCGCCAAGCTGATTCGTATACGGATCTATCCCCTTTTGGACAAGGGCATCTCGTCTCTGGGCACGAACAATATGTTCTTCAATATCAGGCATAAAAAGCGGGTAATGAGTAGCCCTATTGTAACGCGGGAGTGAGTTTACGTCAAAAATGAGGGTTTAAGCGGTTTTTCTTATATTTATGAGCTTGTTTTATGCACAAGTATTTTTGCCCACGAAATACTTGACAAAAACAGTGAAATATGCTATAGTGTTTCATGAAACAGTATATATTTGAAGGAAAAAGGAGACCTTTGAAAAATGAACAAAAAATTTTTTGCCAAGTATTATGGCGATATTATTGAAAAAGGATTTACGGTTGATACACCAACAATAGCATGTGGACCTTCAACGCAAACCCTTGGAGCATCCCTCCGTGGCGAAAAAGACAAAGATGATGAAAGAATAATCTTAAGCATGCTCACGACAAAAGAGGAAGGCATATACAAGCATGTAATAAACTTACTCGAATCCGTAGGCAACAATGGCAAAAGATTTAAAATACGACTCATGGCATTCCTTATATTCAGAAGATATTTCGAAATGGTCGCATTAAATAATCTTCCAGAAAACAACACTTTTAGACAACTTGCATGTTCAAAACAAAGCAAACTGTCTGATTATACAATGTTTGAGCTAATAGATATTGCTTGTTGTCTAAAGGAATTTCTAGAAGCAGAGAGATATTGTACAAAGTACTTGCCACAAGGAGTATATTACGAAGTTCTTGATGAAACAGCGTTAATGATGTTAATGAAGGCTGCCCCGACTGTCTATTTGAAAAAGGGTGACTATAATTCGTATAGGGATAAAAGTAAATACCGTTTTAATAGCGGTTTAACCAAGGAGTGTTCAACTTTTGAATATGGTTATGGTGGTGATTATGGAACATTTTCTTCAAGAGCTTCAACATTTGCTGACTATATAAATGTTAAGCTTCCTCAAAAAGTAATGTTAGAAGCCATTTGCGCTGCTGAAAAGTATTTCAACTCTTTTCCATATGCATTGACAGTAGACTTGCATTCTACTCACATTGATCAGAGCGCCGAGAAACCGCGTACTCAGTTTGATAGCAGTGTGACATGGAGTTACACACCGAGCTGTGAATTATCAGTGAGCATAGATAGTTTTGTATGGGTTATGGAGTGTGAAAATTGTATCGTTGTGTTTTCTCAAGAACCTTTGGCTGAGTTTAAAAGAAAATGCCTCTATGCAACAAAAGGATTTTTTAAAGTTATACAAAATATGGCAACCATTGATCCCAAGCAGTTCAGGAAATACGAGACAATGAGCACACAGTTTTTAGAATTTGCTGAAGTTTCACAAAATTAGGTTACAATAAAAATAAAATTACCCCAACACTGTAATAGTGAAGGGGTAATTTTTTTATTTAGAAACATGCTGTTACGCTTCTAAAATAAAAAATCCCTGGGAATAGTTCTCAGGGATTAAGTGGATAATTCTATTTCACTATTTATGGATTTTTCTCTTTATTTTTTTGAGATCTTCCATATTGAATTTAATCGCAGGGCTGTAGGACTTCCCCTTAAAGGGATCGAGGTTGGGAAGGAGTCTGTAGAGCTGTTCGGTATCCTCCTCAACCTTGATTACCCCGGCCCCAAGGTCTATGATCCCATAGGGTTCCATGGACAAGGCTCTTTGGCCATTTGCGTAGCCCTCATCGTAAGCAGTATAGGGCGTATATAGATACCATACCGTTCCCTTTTGTTTTTGAATCCACAAAAGAGCTCGCTCTTCTCCGTTAATCGTTGTTTCAATCAACTCTTCACCACGATCTTTTTTACTGAGCGGTTTTGACATCCCGATACGGAGCATAAACGCTGCTTGCGGAGCAAAGGCACGATGAATCTTCGTGGCCTTCTGGAAGTTTTTTGCTTCAAGCGCAGCAAAGAGACGTTTCAGCTCTACGAGTCGCTCACCGGGCACAGATATCGTTACATAATAGCTCTCTGCAAAGGCAGCACTACTAAAAAATATATAGGAAATACACAACAGTAGTTTGTTAAACATACAACTCCTTTTCTCCCTTGTAAGGAACAATAATTTTTTAAGCATTATAGTGCTCTTGTGCATTTTGTCAATAACACAACAGGTGATTCGAAAAATAAAAAATTACCCTACATAGTGCAGGGTAATTTTTTATTTCTTCTCTCCGGCTTTACTGCGCTTTGTGGTACTGCTCAAAGAGTGTGCGCTGGTCTTCGTTTGCCTTATGTGCAACTTCCTTCATCAGTTTTTCTTGTTCTTCGCGCGATGCGGTACGAAAAAAGTTAGAAAAATCTTTTTTTTCTTGACTTTTTCGAGCAAACAATTGTTTAAATAGATTTTTCATATCAATTTTTCTAGTTCTTCTTGAGTATATACTTTTGGAAGATAAGAATCAATATCCGAGATATCTCCATGAGCATCCTCAAATTCATTCCTGAAATTCTTTATAACAAGATTAAGTACAATAGCAGACCCAAACTCGCGCTTTGCCATTTTGACATTATTATAGGCGGAAAGCATGCCATTGATGAATGTATCCTTCAAGATCCTCCGTCCTTCTTTTTCCTCTCGAGCCTGGGTAAATTGCCATGCAACGATGGGATCCTGGAAAATATAGTAAATCACTACCTGTCGGCCACGGCTTAACGACCGTTGTATATTTTCCATTGCCCTCTGATGCGCAAACGTACCATCAAGCATGGCATTAAGCTTTTGGTGCAGTACATGCTCAAACAATTTACTGACTCCCGTGGAACATGCACGCTGGAAGATGTGGGCATTGCCGCCAGTATAACCGGGAAGCATGGCGCGTATTTCATCAGCATCGATACGGACTGGGGTATTATCCGGCAACCTCTCAATGAGGCGCACTGAAAACTCCGTCTTGCCCGCTCCCGGGGAACCAGCCATAAAATACGATGATGGATGAGAATCCGGATGATACATAGCCGGATTAGCAAAGCGCTCAATGAGCTGATCTTTATGATCTTTTATATATCGATCCGCTTCATGGGCGAGTTGTTCTTCCTCTGGTGTAAGGTGCATAGGGTATACGTGCGATTGGCGATGTACTACTCCTTACTTTATCTCCACGATCTCGTACTCAAACTCCCCTGCTGGTGCTTTGATCACGACCTTCTCGCCTACCTTACGATTCATAAATGCTTTACCTAGCGGCGACTCGTAGGAAATCTTGTTTGCTCCTGGGTCTACTTCTTCAGGTCCGACAATCATGAACTCCATATGCTTTTCCCCAAAGCGTGCGTTAAACTTTGTACCAACTCCCACCTGTGTATGAGGTACGGTGGATTCTTCAACGATCTCGGCATTTTTTAACAAATGTTCAATTTCAAGAATACGCGTCTCAATCGTCGCCTGATCTTCTTTTGCCTGAGAGTATTCTGCGTTTTCGGAAAGATCACCATGTTCCTTTGCAGTAAACACGCGAGCAATAACCGCCTTTCGAGCCGTTGTTTTCAGATGGTCCAGTTCGGCAACCAATTTGTCACGTCCCTCTTTCGTAAGATATTGTGCCATATTCATTAGAATTATAGTCGTATATAGACACAAATAATACCTCTTTTATGGCTTTACGTCAAGGCCATTATCCACACGAGATTTTGACCCATCCGTCCCAAAATACCATGACAAAATACTGCGACTGATTTGCACCGCCGGCAAACTCGGATCCTCCCCTTCTTCCAATAAAACCGTAATCGCAACCTCTGGTTTATCAAACGGAGCCCAGCCGGTAAACCACACGTGAGGATGTTTATCAAGCGACCACTGGGCAGTTCCTGTTTTTCCCGCAGCACTCACAGGAAGCGATTGAAGCATACGCGCACTTCCACTTTCACTCAAAACGGTCTGGTGCAAGGCATTGCGAACGACCGCAATATTCTTCTCACTTCCGATTCCTTGCACATGTTGAGGGAACACAACCACATGACGCTCTTTTGTATCTCCGTTTTCTGTTGCAAGCACTACATGAGGTGTCATATCATATCCACCATTGGCAAAATATGCAGTGGTCATATGAATTTGGAGTGGTGTTACCGAAAGATCTCCCTGGCCAATACCAAGATGGTACGTATCCCCGATATACCATGGCTCGCCTTTTGTTTTTTCTTTCCAGTCAGGATTGGGGACAAATCCTTTTCCTTCCCCTGGCATATCGATCCCTGTTATCTTCCCCAAACCAAATCGTTCATAATATTGTTTTAACCGATCAACACCCAACCCCTTCATGTCTTCAAACCCCCCGCTGACGATGTAAAAATACGTATTTACCGATTCTGCAATTGCCTTATATACATTGGTAATGCCATGCCCACCGCCTTTCCAGTCAGGATAAAACCACTGACCGATACGTATACCCCCATTACTGCTTACCGTCGTATTGGGTGTTGCCACCCCTTCTTCCAAGGCTGCCAAGGCTACCAAGGGCTTCACGGTAGATCCTGAAGGATATTCTCCACTGATTGCTCTGCTAAACAATGGTTGACTTTCATCCTTTGACAGTTTTTCATAATCCACACCCGAAATACCTTTTGCAAAAAGATTGCCGTCAAAACTCGGCAGGCTCACCATTGAAAGAATTTCCCCCGTAGCGGGCCGGGAAATAATCACTGCTCCTTTGGTACGATTCAGTTTTGTGAGTGCCTGTTGCAATGCATCCTGACTTACTTTCTGCAAAGCAGCATCAATGGTGAGTATAAGATTATCACCATTACGAGAAGGAGTAGCAGCAATGACATTTTGAACACGACCCACTGCATCAACCTCAACATACTGCTCGCCATGCTTTCCCCGCAATGATTCATTATAGCTGCGTTCAATACCAACTTTTCCTGTTTGGTCTTTGGAAATATATACGCCAGGATTATCATCGAAATCTTTTTTACTCACCGCACCAGTGTAACCAATCACGTGACTAAGCGACATTGCCTGATGATAATCATACGCTCTCTGGCTGGTGGCCACCAATGCAACCCCCGGCATTGAAGCAGTAGACACTGCGAGCTCCATTGCTTTCTCATAAGGAAATCCTTCCATCAATACCACGGGTTCATACGAGGATGGATTGCGTATTAATGCCTTAAGCTGGTCTGGAGTATGATCGACCAACATCGAGAGGGTGGTAAAGAGCGCGTCTTTTGAAATGACATCGCGAGGCAAATCAGCAGGAGTAATTGTTAAAGTAAAATGCGCCGTGTTGCTTGCCAGTATTTTATGTTGGCGATCATACATCACCCCCCGCATCGCTGGTATGGTGACCAGACGCACCTTGTTTGATTCTGCCTTACTTGCCATTAAGGCACCCTGCGCAGTCTGGAGATAGGCTGTTTTTGCAAATACTAAACCGACGACGACGATCATACACACAAAAAATAAACTAACCGTACGCCGACGTACCGATACACCTAAAAATTCTTGCGAAAGTTGATCAATATCTCCTTGTTTTTCAAAGCTTGACTCCACCCAATCAAGACGACTAGATGTAGAAAGATGCATTTCTTTGCCTTCCAAATACGGAAGAAGAGGGAGTCGTTTTTTCATAGCATTTGATCGCTTACCAGGAATACTCGCCTTCCTCTCTTTCCACCCGAAAAAATAAACCACAAAAGCGTCGCGTACACGCACGTCAGCACTAAGCTTACAAAAAAAGTAACCGGCTTAATGTCATACCAAATAGTGATTTGACTTGCATGCGGAACTATAAACCAAAGAAGATACCACAATCCCCAATGCAACATCGACTCCAATACAAATGCACTCAAGACAACTGCCAGAAGTGCAAATAATGAACGATTGGTTAAAATCGTTGATGATATCACTGCAACGACCGCTAAAACAATACTCCATTCAAGGAGTGTGGCGCCAAACGTATTTGAATAGAGGTCAAGAATAACAGCACTCATTGCAGCCCACGGAATCACCGTGCGAAAGCCTTTCCACCATATCCATGCGCAAAAGGATAGAAGCGCAAAAGGATAAAACGCAAAAAGAGACACCTGAATAATCGTTAGGATAGCCATTACGATAATTGCCACGATAGTATGGCGCATAATCGATATTGTTAGTTACTCACTCCTATTTGAGCATGCTTGAAAACTTCGTGGCAAGAATTTTCTTGAGCTGGTCAGTTGCCTTGGTAAAAGCCTCGCGACATCCTTTTTCGAGCGCTTGCTTGTCGCCTACAATACGATCATCAATACTTACATTCAGGATGTTTTGATTGCCATCAATGGTAATTTTAAATGCCCCGTCATGTGACTCTCCCGTAACCTGCTCTTGCGACAAAACGCCCTGCAGCTCTTTTGCCTGCTTACGCATCTCGTTCATATCCTTCATTTTATCCAAAAAAGACATAGTAGGTCGTGTTAAATATAATTCTCAACGATTGATGTGAGTGGGCATTGCGTATGGTCATGGCGACGGGCAGTGCAATACCTCCTTCCGTATTCTATCAAAAGATAGGTGAATTCAAACCAATTCTTACGCGGTACGATACTCATCAAATCGCGTTCTATTTTATCGGGGTTTTCTTCGTCAGTCAAATGCAGTCGACGTGAAATACGTTTGACATGGGTATCAACGGCAATCCCCTCAAAAATACCGTAAGCATTTCCCAGTACAACATTTGCCGTTTTACGGGCAACACCGGGCAGGGTGATAAGTTCTTCTATTGTTTGCGGAATACTACCCCCAAATTTTTCTTTAATAATTCTCGCTGTTGCAAGAACATGTTTTGCCTTGCTGTGATAAAATCCAGTTTGAAAAATATCGTTTTCAAATTCTTTAACATCAGCATTGATATAGTCATCCAGTGTGGGGTACTTTTTGAAAAGTTTTTCCGTTACTTCATTTACTTTTTTGTCAGTACATTGAGCAGAAAGCATTACTGCCACCAACAACTCCCAATTATTAGAATATTTTAATATCATTCCCGCATCAGGAAATAATCTCCTCAAACGAGGCAGTATGACTCTTATCATTTCTTTACGAACTACTGTTACTTGCGGAGTCATACTGCCATCGCTTGGATGTTACTTAATCTCGTAACGGAGTCGCGCTTCAACAGTAACGCGCTGGGTGCCAGGATCAATTTGTGGGGCTGGAGCTGCACTCACAGCGTCTAACGTAGGTCCTCCTTTGCCAAATGCATAATAGTCATTAGGGGAGGTAACATTTTCATCAATCGAAATCAAACGACCCAAACGGAATCCACCCGCATCAGCAACTTGCTGAGCTTTTTCTTTTGCACGCTGTATTGCCTGATCACGCGCAGTTTTTTGATATACGGACAACTCATCGAGGTCAAAATTAGGACCTGAAATAGAATTGGCTCCTTGAGCGGTTGCACCGCTCAACAATTCACCAATCACCGCAAAATCACGAACCTTTACATTGGCTGATTGACTAATAGTATACCCAACAATTGCCGGAGGGGGGCATGTTTTTGTGCTCGGTCTTATTTCTGGTTTTACCGAAGGGGTGGCGGTAGGGGCATCGGCAGCTTCCATCGATACCGGTGGTAGGGGTAACGTTACTGTGGCACTGCAATCAAAGTATTGATACCGAGGATTGATCGAGTAGTTGGTGGTTGCAATATCTTCATCCTTCACGCCTTTTGACTTTACAAATGACGTTACTTTATTCATTTTTTCAGTATTGTTCTTCTGAAGTTCTTTTACATTCACTCCCCCTTCAGTCAAGACCGTTAGTTGTAATGTGGCGATATCAGGTTTAACATCTGTCTTCCCTTCACCGATCACGGTGAAATCCCTAAATGATGCGGGATTTACATAGCTATCATAATACGAAGAAAACACGGTCGCTCCGACAAACAAAGGGATTCCAATGGCAAGCATTATCCCCACGAGGTTTTTCACCTGCATGTTCATATGGGTAAGATTAAAAATTCTATTGTTTAGTGTACGCCAAAGGACTAGCTCCGTAAAGTGAATAGAGTAACTCCCTCCTGTATAAGTCTCTGAATTTTTAGTGATTGTCCGCGGTTGTACCCGCCACTACTTCCATCGCTTTTCACCACGCGATGGCAGGGTATGTCAGGATTATAATTCGTACGCATAATCGCGCCCACCGCGCGAGCAGCAAGTGGTTTTCCTGCCCGTATTGCAACTTCTTTATATGTTAAGGTTTCGCCTTTAGGAATCTCATAGACAATATCAAGTACTTTTTGACGAAATATACCATCTGCCATACAACATTAATGAAGGGTTGCTCCTGGTTGTACGGGAGATTGTGGAGTAATTAATACAGGACCCTGCTCATCATCAGAGGCTAATAACATTCCTTGGCTTTCCATACCCATCATCATGCGAGGTGCGAGGTTCACCACCACTAATATTTGTTTTTCCAACAGCTCCTCCGGAGTGTATCGTTTTCCTATCCCTGCCAGGATTTGTCGAGTTTCCTCGCCAATATTTACCTGTAATCGCAATAACTTTTCAGATCCCTCTACTCGCTGTGCTTCCACAATAGTACCAAGCCGCAAATCAATCTTTGCAAGATCGTCAATAGTAATAATCGTTTTAGTTGTCTCTGACATAGGATGATAGTGTAATGCTTTTTAATTTAACCTTTGCTCTCTCAAGCATTTCATTTTCAAATGAAAATAATTCGACAAGCAATATGAAGCCAACAATTGTTGCGAGAATCAAAGGCCATGATGTTACCCAAACGCTGCGAATCACCGAAAGAGTCAATTCCCGCTCTTTTTTCTTTTTGTGGCTATACCATATACAGATAATAGCTCCCCCAATACTTACAGCCAATACATTAAGAAAACTCCAATAATCAAAATTACCAATTGTCCAAAAAATAAACTCATCAACAATCAGACCAATGCCGCAACCAAATAACAATACCGGAATATAGCGAGATCGCAACTGCTTTGTAATTAAAAATAACGATATAAGGATAACAAGAAATCCTGTCACAAAGTGGTGAATATGATATCCCCCAATGATAATCCATGGGAAAATGCCATGTGATACTAACCAAAAGATAGCTCCTCTTACCACTAAAACAGTGAGCCAGAAAGAAACAAACACAAGGAGAATGTGATGTGAGGTAAAATCAGACAGTTTGCGAACTTGAGAAAAACGAAACAACATAGTATTCTGTTTAGACATATATACTCTTTATTCATCATACACCATTTTATGGAAATGAGCCCTACCCCCGCTTCTCCAACAGGAAGCAATAAGAATATCGGCGTTATTATTGCCATCATCGTACTTATCCTTGCAGGGGGCGCGTACTGGCTTATGCAAAACAAAAAAGTTGAAGCACCACAGAATGAAACAATGATCAAAACGGATGAATCCAGCCTTTCGCCTGAGACGACCACCGAACCAACAGAACAGCCTTCTACAACTGAACCAATGCCAACTACCACTGAGCAAGGTCCTATTCCTACTGTTAATATTAATGGAGGTGCAGAAGTTACCACAACCCCCCCACCTGCATCTTCAGTAAAAACATTTAATATTACCGGCGGCAATTTTTCATTTTCTCCCAACGTAATGAAAGTAAAAAAAGGCGATACTGTAAGAGTGAATTTTACCAATGAGGAAGGTATGCATGATTGGAAGCTCGACGAATTCAATGCAAAAACTCCGATTATTAGCGCTGGCAAAACGGCAACGGTAGAATTTATTGCTAGTAAATCAGGGAGCTTTGAATTTTACTGCTCAGTAAACGCGCACCGCAAAATGGGCATGAAAGGTACGTTGACGGTTGAATAAGTTTACTTTCTTTGGCAAAGCACCTCTTCGGGGGTGTTTTTGCTATGCCGATATACCTCCTAATTTACAAATCCTTACGTATTCCTTTTCACTCAACGGTGATACCGACAATCGAGATTGTTTGAGCAGTGCAGCGGCTTGTAGGTCAGGATCACTTTTAATGAGTTCGAGTGTTACAGGTCGCGCAAGGGGCTTGAGAGGGATAATATCCACCGTCACCCATTCCCCCTCTGTTGCAGTGGGGTCGACATACGCCTCTCTTATAACCTCAATAGTTCCAACCGCCACCCGTTCATCGCCTGAATGATACAACACACCGCGATCCCCCACTCTCATTGCTTTGAGATTATTACGCGCCTGAAAATTGCGGACTCCTGTCCAGGATGTTTTTCCATCTTTGAGTAAATCTTCCCAGGAATATGCTTCGCTTTCAGATTTTAAAAACCAATATGATGCCATATGTTTGTTGGTATATTTAGGAGTATCGTAACAAAAAATCGTATATAAGAAAACTCCCCGTTTACACGGGGAGCCTTCCGACACAACCCTCGTCTTACATGTTCTGGTCGCCCATGGCACGCATTACGTTGACTGCATTCATACCCTTTTGTGATTCCTCCATGTCGAAAGTGACTTTGTCACCTTCCTGAAGCTCATCAAAGGTTACCTCTACAAGAGAGTTTGCGTGGAAAAAGATGTCCTTTTCCTGACCTTCTGGGGTGATGAAACCAAAACCCTTGTCGGTCTTCTTTTTGATTACGCCTTGCATGTATTTCGCTGTAAATAATAGACGCAAATTTAACTATGTTTGGGTGCTCGCTCGACAACGTCTCTCAAAAATAAGTATTTTGCTGTTTTTAGTATAGCATAGTTTTGAGAGAATGTCAATAGTCTCAAAATGACCTTATTTATAAACAAATTACGCGATTATCCAACATTATAGGTCAGATTGTTTTTCCGCATTCTCAACCCCTGCTAAGGACACACCCGATGATCCTGCAATCCGCCGATAAATAACAAGCAAAATAATATTAGGCAATATTGCCAACATCGCTAAGAGTCCGAAAATCAACAAATCAGTCTGTGATCGCATAGCAGACCTTTCTTGAAATGTACGTTGTGATAACGCATCAACAACCGTAATCATTCTCTGTGTTTTTACCAACAAATCATCATTAAGTTCTTGAATAATCGCATTATTATTGTTTGGCAACGATGAGTAGCTCACAAGCGAATCAAATGAATTTTTTATCTCGCCCATATCTGCCTGCAAGTCAGAATAAAATATCTGACTGGGCCTTGATTGAAACACGGGAAGCGAGAGCACCTCCCCCATTTGAGAATATATGAGATACCATTGTGTTTTTGCGCGTTCTTCTTTATTGGTTGTGTACTGATAGGCAAGGGCATTCAATTCAAATACCTGCGTAGTAAGTTTCCCAGCCTGCACACTTTGAGCAGCTATGGCATTAGTAATATGAGTGGCATACCACACCATTACCCCAACGCCTATCGTAAACAGGAGTAGGGTGATAGAACTAGCTATAAATAATGTACGTAGCTTCATAACGGCTCCTGGTTGGGATGATGAATCATATCAAGTGATGAAGAGACGGCATCTAACGCAGGAAAATAAATAAAATTCAAATAATTAGGTACCTTCTCCTGTGTTGTAAGTTTATTATTGATCGCCCAACGCGCCTGGCTCTCCATGGTTAATACCAATTCTTGACCGAGAGATATCTCAAAATTAAACTTCGGCCAAATATGGGTAATATAATCGTCGCTATAGCGAAGGTATTGAGCAATTAATGAGCGAGTTTCATCGGGATGAATATCAAGGTATTGCTTCGCGTCTACCAATGAACGAAGATATTTTTCTACCACATCAGGGTTATTATTAACAAACTCGCTCGTAGAGTAGACAAGGCCCAGCGCTCTCTGGTCGCCCTGAGCAGACCACACAACAAGGTTGTCGCCCATACTTTGTTCAAGCTTGTACGCATGCGGTTCAAACGTCACGATAGCATCGAGGGTTCCCTGATTAAGCATATCAATCATTGATTTTGGAGATAAATTAACAATCTTCACATCAGCAAGAGCAGTATTGTTAAATGTCAAAAAACGACCTAAATAAAATTCGGCGGCAGTCTTTTGGGTGACTCCAATAGTTTTACCTTTCAAATCGCTAGGTGAAGAAATACCTTTATCTTTGCGTGCAATTACCCGAAAAACGTCATGATTACTCACCTCAGCAAGAACCCTTAGATTGGGATTATTAAACATATTAATAACCCCAACAAAATCAGCAGCAACAGCAACATCAGCCTTGCCTGACAAAAGCGCGGCCATGGAAGTAGCGCCAGAATCATATTCCTTCATCTGTACATCCAATCCATTTTTTTCAAAGAAGTCTTTTTCCTTGGCAATAATATTAAAGATCGAATATTCTCCAATATTGGCCACAAGAATTGTCTTTAAATCTGAAGATATTTTATTAGAGATATTTGACTTTTTGGAAAGTCCAATCCCCCAATTGTATATTGTTATTGCTAATAAAAAAAGGAATATACCTATCAGTATGAGCGATATATTTTTCCCATTCATATGATAATCTCTGCTAGTATCTAGGATAAACCGTAGATAGTTTATGAGGCTGACTGATTCTTAAAAGCCTTGTGAATCCGTTCAATGAATTCTCCGTGATCGATACCTTTTTGCATATATCCCAGCACACCAAGCTCAACGAATGCTTTCTGTGTCTCAATAGAAATGTCTTGGTTAGCAAGAAAAATAATAGGAATATTTTTGGTAACTTCTTCACTTTTAAGACGACTTGCGGCTTCAATGCCATTCATAATTGGCATATTCAAATCCATGACGATCAAGTCTGGTTGTAAACGACGCGCCACTTCCCTTCCCTCATTACCGTCCTTGGCATAAAGAACCTCATATCCTGCGTCAGCGATTTTTGAGCCAAAAAGACGGCGACTCTGCTCATCATCATCAACATAGAGAATATGCTTCTTGTTTACTCTATCAGTCATATGAAAATAAAAGGTTACGTACTAGATAACACAGAAGGCTAATTGCCAAATAATAGATATATACTACAACGATGACTGGCTGTACGCAAGTGATTTGGTGTGGATGAAGTACATACAACTAAAACGTGTGTTCAAAGCGAATAATATTTTCACCCTCCTTGAAACTTGTCCAACGAATCCATTTTGGTGCCACTTTAAACAACTTGAAATGACCTTCTTTAATTTGGTTAATAGGAAGCTCCTTCCATTTTCCCTGCTTAGCATACTCTTCAATAAACTTTGCCATTGTCTCTGCGAAACCTAACTCACTTGCTTCTGTTGCAACCCCTTCAACCTGAACAGTATCTAACGTATGTTCGTCTGAAATCACCAGCGCGACATTACTGTTCTCTTGGATATTTTTATACTTACCAGTAGTCTCTTTTGTTAAAAAGTAGAACGTTAAATGTTCGTCAGCAAATGCGTAGAGTGTTGCTGCATGCGCAACGCCATCTTTTGAAACCGTGGCAAGCGTAGCAACATGATGGCTTGAAAGGAAATCAAGTAAGGGTTTTGGTACCTTGACATCAGGGATCATATGGGGTGATTAAGATAATTTCTTTGTATATAAAGTACATGTCGTACACTTCTTGCACGAACAATTCATAATTTGGGTCATGGTGGCAAGACGACGTCCAAGAATTTGGGCTACTTTCTTATCCCCGCTACTCATCTTTTTCTCACCTTTGTGTCCTGTAACAAAAATAGCACCATACGGACTGCCGGCATCAAAATCCGAACCTGTTCCTTGGATAGGATACGGGATACCAACCGGAATCATGCCGAGATTCAAAAGAGGGATCATCATTGAAATTAACGTGAGCTCTTCCCCGCCATGAACGCTTCCTGAAGAACAAAACAAAGCAGCAGGCTTATTCACTAGTTTTCCCTCAATCCAGATTGGTGAAAGCTGATCAATAAATTGTTTTACCTGGGAAGCAAAAGAACCAAAGTGAACAGGAGTACCTAATGCGACCCCATCGGCATTGAGTAAGTCATCAATTGTTGCAACAGAGAATTCTTTTTCAAATTTCTGTCTTCGTTTCTTCAAATCAGGTTTATCATCAAAAAATGAATCCGGAAGTGTTTCGGGAATGCGTTTGATCTCAACTGAGATATCGGGAAATCCTGAAGCACCCTTGGCAACTTCTCTTGCTAGTGCCGCCGTGCCGCCGGTAAAGCTATAAAATAGAACGATTATTTTTTTCTTAGGCATATATACAAAAAGATCATACCCAGTATACCACATTAACTTCTAGTCTTTTTATCGCCCATACCACGCCCGATACCATTCCCTCATTGAATTTATTTCTCTCGTCTGAGCTTCTATAATATCCTTCGCAAGCTGCTTCATCTCCGGACGATCTGTTGTCCGTGCAAGCATCTGCGCCATCATGACTGCCATTTGATGATGAGGGATCATTTCTTCGATGAACGCCTTATCAAAGTCCGATGCCGTGTTCAGCCTGTCAATATCCGTTGCATCCCCCATAATACCCATATGCATCGCACCTGAACCCATGCCGTGACCGAGGGACGCAAACGTGTCGGGCACTTCCTGGCCAAACCACGCACGGTACCATTGCTGCATCATGACAATTTCTTCGCTCTGTGTGCGTTGAATATCACGAGCTAGCTGTTTTATTTCCGTATGTTGAGCTTTTTCCAATGCGATATCAGCCATCGTAATGGCATCTTGATGATGAGGAATCATTTGTTCAATGAAATGAGAATCGATAGCTCTTGTCATTGGACTGGCTGTATTGAGTCCTCCGTTCCTGTATCCCATCATACCGCTCCACATGGGTGAAAAAAGCCCATTCAGCACAATGCCAATGAGTACCCCTGCTAATCCTGTTATCCACATTTCTTTTGTCATGGTCATAGAATAAGAATTATTGGATTATAATTAAAAACCTTTACCTAAAGCATCTTTCCTTTATCTTCAAGCATCATATGGTGCATTGCCCCTGTTTGGGCCCACATGGCAATCAGAAGCAGGATGCCGGCGCACAGAAGGGCATCGAGCTTGGAAACACCAAACACAAGATTATCGGCTCCGCCCATTATGGCTGCTAAGAAACTGACAACCCCTACAAATCCAACGATAACACTGATGACGTGGAACAGTTGCGATAACTTCATATGACCGTTATATAAAATAATAAGTTAATTAAAATTCACTTCAAAGTTATACATTCCCATTGCACAAAGGCCATTCAAACGTGTTCCTGCCCTTTGTGGCGGAACGGGAACATCGGTGGTTCCTGTCGGAGGAAGATTTGCTGTATATCCAATAGAGGGAATTGATAATGTTGAAGAGCAATCAAACGTACTATTCGTATTCACGCGTAAGATAGTCGGCATATCTGCCTTGGCGGTAATGACTTTGGGGCTATACCCTCCCTTTGCCGTGATATCGATAATCTGCTTACCGTCAACAATACTGAGATCTCCTTGTTCGGCGGTACTCTTTGAGTCAGTCTTGCTCCCCGTACTTAAAACCAATACAATGCCACCCACTAACACTACCACCGCTATAATCCCGAAAAGAATATATTTTATGTTCATAGGCGTATATTAAAAACTAAAGAGTGGAGGAATGATACCAATCCCCACAAGACTATTGAACAGAGTAAACATGGCGAAAAATATAACCACCAAGCCTGCGCTCTTAAAAAAGATACTCGACTGCATTTTTTTATGAATAGCCGCAGAGCTAAAACTGAGAAGGGCTAACACTGGCAGTGTACCGAGTGCAAAGCTACCCATCAACAACGCACCGGTTATAAAACTTCCTGTCGTAAGCGCGTAGAGTTGCATTGATTGGGTGAAGCCACAGGGGAGGAAAAACGTAGCGATGCCCACCAGTAGCGGTGTTACCGTATGGTTTATATCTTTGAGCCCATGAACACGTTTGCCGATAACACTCGGCATTGTCGGCTGGAGTTTCTTTGCCCATGGAAACACATCGAGAAGATTCACTCCCAATATAAGCATCACCACAGCGACGACTATCCCCAAAACAAACGTTCCTATCGCACCAATCTGAAATGAGGACCCAATCGCTCCAATCACCCCTCCCAGTATGAGAAACGAGGTAAGGCGGCCGACGTGAAAAAGTAGCTGTGGTTTGATCTTGTCCCCTTCCTTAGCAAAATTGGCGGACATAGAAAGTACTAATCCTCCCACCACCGCCATACACGTAGAGACAGAGGCAATCAATCCCACAACAAAGGCAGTCCCATAATTAACGTTTGAAGCAGTGATCAGATTCACGATTCCTAATTTTTGCAAGATGATAAATACAAGAACAAATCCCAATGCGATGGGTATCGCAACAACAAACTCGTGCCACCGCGCCGAGTGGTTCTGTTTTTCCACACTCAATGTATATCCATGAGGTTTTAGGACTTGACTTAAACCACTGGCAATATCTTCAGGAGTTTTTTCGCCAAAATCACCGGCCACTTCTACATGGAGATGCTTTAATGAGGCTTTTACTGTTGATACCTCTGGCAACTTTCCCAATTCGCTTTCCGTCAGTACTTCGCACGACTTGCAGTGCATTCCATTGACATGGAAGATGTAGGTAGACATAGCTATTTTTGTTTCAATAAAAGCACACCAAGAATAATCCACAGTACGGAATCGGTAAACAAATGGATCATTTCCTGAGAACGAAATAATCCTAATAGTATCATCGCTACCCCTTGGGATAAAAACGCATATCCTGAAAACCGACTCAACTGCTTATCCTTCCACAAGAAACAGCCCCAGACTAAAAATAGTGCAGAAAACATGAACTCAAAATCCCACTGGTAAGGATAACGGGCTAACACACTCTTTATCGTCTCAGGGAGGAAAGGAATACTCAAATCAACAATAACGATTACAAAAACGAATGCATACCACCAAAGATACAGTGCGGAAATCTTATTAACACGTTGCAGAAGTTTCATAGAGTTACAATTTCTTTGCCTTAATGCGCAGAGAGTTCCCTACCACCGAGACACTGGAAAACGCCATTGCAACTCCGGCGATCACCGGCGAAAGCAGCCATCCGAAAAAAGGAAAGAGAACGCCTGCCGCTAGAGGAATACCGACAATGTTGTATACAAACGCCCAAAAAAGGTTTTGTTTGATCCCTCGCATTGTAAGATGAGAAAGGCGGATTGCTTTTACCAGCTTTGATATATCGCCATGCAACAACGTGATTCCTGCCGTCTCAATAGCAACATCAATGCCAGTACCCATAGCAATACTTACATCCGCCTGTGCAAGTGCGGGTGCATCATTCACTCCATCCCCTGCCATGGCGACAATACGGCCTTCTTTCTGGAGTGAGGCTATCTTTTTGAGTTTGTCTTCAGGTAACACTTCACCGAATACTTCATCAATTCCTACTTCCTTTGCGATAGCCGTGGCGGTATGCTTGTTATCCCCTGTAAGCATTATGGTTTTAATACCCAATGCATGGAGATCGTCTATTGCTTGTTTTGATTCCGATTTT
Organism: uncultured Gammaproteobacteria bacterium; assembly: GCA_964357385.1. Classification (GTDB taxonomy): domain Bacteria; phylum Patescibacteriota; class Patescibacteriia; order JACQRZ01; family JACQRZ01; genus JAHFJA01. The sequence goes on along the minus strand of CAYHKW010000006.1, from coordinate 5,843 downwards.
ACCGCATCAGCAACCATGATCACCGCAAGTATTTCCTTTTTTGTCGCGAGTATAAGAGGGGTATTCCCTTGCGATGCTTCTTTTTTAAGGCTACGGCTATCCAAAGATAACGAAAGGTCTTCAATCAGGGCGATATTGCCCGCAAAGTATTCGACTTTATTTATAATCCCCTTTACGCCTTTACCTTTAATGATTTCAAATCCGGTAACAGACGATGACTTGATATTCCTTGATACAGCATATTCATTAACTGCGTGAGCGATAGGGTGCTCCGATCGTTGTTCCAGAGATGTCAAAATAGTAAGGACATCATTCTCTTTTTGTTTTGAATGGTTGGTGATGCTCACTAATTCAGGTTTTCCTTTTGTAATCGTGCCCGTCTTATCCACGAGGACCGTATCCACTTTGTACAGTTTCTCAAGAGTAGCCGCGTCTTTAATCAAGATACCTTCCTTAGCACCCTTACCTACACCAACGATAATAGCCGTAGGAGTGGCAAGCCCCAGCGCACAGGGACACGCAATGACCAATATGCCGACAAACGCCGTTAGTCCATAGGAAAGCGCTTGCGAAAACCCTATCAATGACGTACCAACAACAAGCCACACTGCGAGTGTTACAAACGACAACATAAGCACAATAGGAACAAAGACGCTTGAAATCTTGTCGGCCAAGGCTTGAATCGGTGCTTTGCTTGCCTGTGCTTGCCCGACCATCGTAATAATATGTGAGAGGAGTGTCTCTGACCCTACTTTTGTTGCTTTGAACGTAAACGACCCCGTGGTATTGATAGTCCCCGCCACCACCGTGTTTCCTTCACGTTTCTCAATAGGCATCGGTTCGCCCGTAACCATCGCTTCGTCAACAAATGAATTTCCTTTTACTACAACACCGTCTACGGGAATCTTTCCTCCTGGTTTGACAATAACCATATCACCTACCGCTACTTCTCCTATTGGTATTTCCTGTTCCTTGCCCGTACGCAGTACCAGCGCCGTTTTAGCTTGCAGATTAAGGAGTTTCTCGATCGCATCACCGGTTCTTAGTTTTGATCGTGCTTCAAGGTATTTTCCCAGGGCGATAAAGCCAATAACCACAATGGTCACATCGTAATAGGTACTTTCCGTATTGATGTATGATCGCAATGACTCCTCAAACGCGCTCACAATAAAACTGTACATGTAAGCAGCTACTGTTCCCAGTCCAATAAGACTATCCATGTTCGCTTTGCCATAGCGTAGAAAACGATACAAACCCAATAAGTACGGTTTGCCTACCACAAACAGCATGTAGGTCGCCATCAACGGCAAAAGATGATGCACGAATTCTTTTACCGTTTCAGTCATTGCTGATACATATCCAAATGGCGCGAGGCCTTCCCACGCCATAACCACGACACTAATGACCACCAAGGGAATCGCAGAAAAAACCATAGCACGCATGCTCGCAATTTCGGCAAGCTTTTCTTTTTTTGATTGGTTCAATCCTAGATGCTCGGCATGCTCCGCGTTGGGAATCATCAAAGAATACCCGAGAGGCTCAATACTCTTTGAGAGATGATGGGGCGTAACAGCCTTGTCGTCATACGAAACCGTTACCGATTCAGTGCCGTAGTTCGCTTCAGCAGACTGGACACCCTTCTGTTTTTTAAATGTCGTTTCTATGGTATGGGCACAGGATGCACAATGCATCCCTTTGATAGAAAATGTCTTGCTGGTCGCCATAGTTATTTGCGTTTAAGTCGATAGACTTTAAGGATCTCTTCTTTAGCCTTATTCTCATTGCCGCCCTTGATTTGTTTCATAGCGCAACTACCCAAATGATTTTCCATGAGACTGTCTTCAACGCCGGACAAGGCCTGCTTTACCGCCGATGTCTGCGTGATGACGTCGATACAGTACGTGCCTTTCTCGATCATCTCTTGGAGGCCTCTTACTTGGCCTTCGATGATCTTGAGCCGACGAATAAGTTTTTGATTGGGTGGATTCATATATAAAAAGTATAATACCCCCTAGGGGTATCGTCAAGGGGATAACAATTGTAAAAAAGCAATGAATCTATTCACAAATACTTGTCATAAACATACACCCTTGTTACATTGAAACCATGCAAAACGAAATAGAACGAAAATTTCTTGTAAAGGAACTCCCTAATCTTAATGGTCTCGCGCCCATTAGGTATGAGCGTTATTTTTTAGCTGACCAGAATGGTTATGAAATACGCATACAAAAGAAAGGTGATGCATACGAGCTGGAAAGAAAAAAATCCACCACCAATCTTGCCAGCACTAAAATAAAGGAAAGCCTAACCCTAGAAGAATTTGAACGCTTGAAACATTTGTCTCAAGGAGAGATTATAAGGGATAGTTACCAACTTTCTATTAACCCCAGCGTATCCTTAAAGATATATCATGGACAATTAGAAGGCTTGGCAAGAGCCGAGGTAGAATTTGAATCGGAGTCTGCAGCAAAAGAGTTCATCCCCCATGAGTGGATGGGTAACGATATCACTGATACGCCACTTGGGAGAGACGGACGACTTGTTCATATAAATGAGGCCGAGCTTAAAAAGCTCATTGCTAATTATAGTTCCACTCCTTCTGTTCTCTAAAAACGATCTCTTCGTTCATCAAACTCTACCTTACTTCACCCTACGAAAGCAGCACACCTCCATCTACCACGACCTGTGATCCCGTCATATAACTGGAAAGATCAGAGGCGAGAAATAGAGCAACTTTACCGATGTCATCGGGTTCACCCATGCGCCTCATGGGAATTTTTTCTTCAAATTTTTTCAGTATCGCTTTCATTGCAGGGGTTGTTGGATTACCGGCTCCTGTACCAGGAGTACTGATGCCGCCGGGTGCAATAGCATTGACTTGAATATTGTAAGGAGCAAATTCCAATGCGGTATTTTTGGTAAATCCCCATAGGCCATGTTTTGAAGCATCATATACCGCAAGCCCTACTCCCGAAGGATGCAATGCATCTATGGAGGTGATATTGATAATCTTACCGCCTGTTCCTTTTTTAATCATGACGGCAGTCACTGCCTTTGTAAAAAGGAAGACACTTTTAAGGTTCACGGCGATGATTTTGTCAAATACGGCAGGTTTCATTTGTGAGACAGGGATCATGGGATAAATACCGGCATTATTCACCAATATATCGATACTTCCGTATTTCTTAACGGCAAAATCAACCGTTGATTTCACTTGTGCCTCATCAGACACGTCCGTTTTTATAAATGCTGCTTTTCCACCCATACTCTGTAACTCTTTTACCGCACCCTCCCCTGCTTTTTTATCGAGATCTGCAATGACGACACTGGCACCCGCTTCCGCCAGACGAGAGGCGATACCAAAACCAATACCCATAGCGCCACCCGTTACGATCGCGGTTTTGCCAGTGAGATCAATAATCTGCTGGAGAGATAGTTGCTTGTTCATAATAGTGTAAACGCTATTCTTTATAGTTATATTCTAACGCGTACCGGCTATTTTGTCGTGAGCATAACCAGGCTAACAACTCAACTCTCCTTCTCCGCAGGTACTAGGAATTTCTCGTTGCACTGGTTTTCCTGGTTCTTTCCCTGTTTGTATATAGTCCTCTGGCTTGGTCACAGCCCATTCATGTTCGTGATTCCATGAGGTCCATGCGTGGCGCCATTCATTCCAACCAATCCCCAGTGCTTTGACGTAGATATCTTCACCCGCCAGCAAATCTCCGATCTTTCTTCCCGTCATGCAAGGGATGCTATAACAATAGACAATGATGTCTTTACCTTGAGGTAAGGCTCTAAACGCATCGATAATACGTTTTTTTGCATCCTTGTCTGTTTCATATGCAATCGCCGTATCAGGGTCTTTGTATGCAGGGATATTGATTGCCCCTATGATATGTTCTTTTTCATACTCTTGGGGACTGCGGACATCAACGAGGATAAAAGAAGTATCTCCTTTATCCATTTTTCTCCGCAAAGAATGCGGACTGACATGTACGGCCGTTTCTGTTGCGTAGAAGTCACGAATCAACTCTTGCGCTGTTGGCGGTTTTGCGGAAGCAGGCTTCATAATTGTATACATGGCGAGCGAACCGATTATCCCAGCACCCAACGAAGCGACGATAGTGATCATTAATGATTTGGTAAACAGCATAGTGTTATCGGGTTATGAGATTAAGAGAAGGATAAAGACTATTGATACGCATGGCAAGAGAGGACGTGTCAATGCTGTTTGTTGGATCAAGATTTTTCATAAGCGTTTTTTCATATCGCATGGTTTGCAGAGCGTACGTGGTATGCGGTTGTAAATAAGACGCGATTTTTATGATGTCGTCTTCATTATGGACATTGGGAAATATGGTAGTACGAAATTCATGAGGTATACCTGATTCTTGAATAAGCTGCATCGTCGTCTCGCATTGGCGAGCGATGGCTGCAGTGGGAATGTTAATCACTTGTTCGTACTTTTTCCAAGGCGCTTTGATGTCCATTGCAAAGTAATCAACGAGTTTACGATCAAGTATATGGCGTACCACATCAGGACGCCATCCGTTTGTATCAAGCTTTACCAGCAATCCCATATCTTTTATTCTCCGCATATATTCTAGCAAATCCTTTTGGATGGTCGGCTCTCCTCCAGTGATAACAACTCCATCCAGTACCGCTCGTCGTCGCAACAATAGTTCAAGTAATTCGTTCTCATCATAGATTCCGGAAGCTGTTTGTGAAATCAATTCGGGGTTATGACAATATGAACATCGAAATAGACAGCCTTGTGTAAACACAATCGCCGCGACTTTGCCAGGAAAATCAAGTAGGCTCAAAGATTGAAATCCTCCTATGCGCATACTTCGTATTCTTTACGCTCGGCATACTCGCTTTTTTTACCTCGATTCCATTGATCGACAGGGCGAAAATACCCCATAACGCGCGACCATACTTCGCATGGTTTGCTGCACGTGGGACAGCAGGGTACTTCCCCGTCCAAATACCCATGAGAAGGGCAAATGCTGAATGTCGGAGTAATGGTGAAATAAGGCAAACGAAAATTTTCTGCCACTTTTCTTACAAAATCTCGACACGTACGCCAATCTTCTATCTTTTCGCCTAAAAATAAATGGAGCACCGTACCGCCCGTATAGCGAGTTTGGAATTCATCCTGATGTTCAAGTGCCGATAATGGATCGTCCGTATATCCGACAGCGAGGTGAGTAGAATTGGTGTAGTAAGGCGCTTCTGGAGTACCTGCCTGGATAATGGTGGAAAATCGTTTTTGATCTTCTTTGGCAAACCGATAGGTTGTTCCTTCTGCTGGTGTTGCTTCAAGGTTATAAAAATTGCCGGTTTCTTCCTGGAAATCAGCCATTTTCTTGCGCATAAAATCCAATACTTCCAACGCAAACTCCCGCCCTTCGGGCGTAGATATATCTTTACCAAGAAAATTTAAGCATGCTTCATTCATACCATTGAGGCCTATCGTTGAAAAGTGGTTGTGAAGGCTTGGGAGATAGCGCTTAGTAAACGGCAACAAACCGCTTTCGATAATTGTGGCGATCACCTTTCGCTTCACTTCCAATGACTCCTTTGCCAATTCCATCAAATGCCCGACTCGTGCAAAAAATTCTTCTTTTGACTGTGTCGTATGGCCGATGCGAGGCATATTTAATGTCACTACCCCAATACTGCCGGTCATCTCTGCGGAACCGAACAACCCTCCACCTCTTGCCCGCAATTCTCGAAGATCGAGTTGTAGTCGACAACACATACTGCGCACATCGCTGGGATTAAGTGAGGAATTAAGAAAATTTTATGAAGATGAGATTGAAAAATTGCTTGTTGAA
>CAYHKW010000005.1:0-26566 GCA_964357385.1 uncultured Gammaproteobacteria bacterium | reverse complement strand
CCCGGTGTGTCCAGAATCGTACGAGAGTCAATTTGAGATGGTACTGAAAACGCGATACGTGCAGGAATATTTGCCTTTATAAGACCGGTAATAACGTCAGTAGAGGGACGCTGGGTGGCAAGAATCAAGTGAATACCCACCGCACGTGCCATCTGAGCAAGGCGGACAATAAGATTTTCAACTTCTGGACCGCAGGTAACCATAATATCAGCAAGCTCGTCGATAATGATGACGATATAGGGCAATTTTTCTTTCATGTCGCGATTGTAGGTGGCAATGTCGCGCTTTTTCTGCGAAGACAAAATCTCAAAACGGCGATCCATTTCCCCAATCGCCCACTTGAGCGCATTGACTGCTTTTTTCACATTGGTAACCACCGGTGTCAACAAATGCGGAATGTCGTTATAAATCGGCAACTCAACACGTTTTGGGTCAACCATGATAAAACGGAGCTCGTCGGGACTGTTTTGATAGAGCAAGCTGATAATAATTGAGTTCATACAGACCGTTTTTCCGGAACCGGTCGAACCTGCGATCAGCAAGTGAGGCATGCGCAAGATATCAGCAAACCGAGGCATACCGGAAACGTCTTTTCCTAATGCAATACTCAAATTACTGGGTCGGCGCTTGAATTCTTCTGAGGTGATTAATTCATTCATGGTAACCATTGCTGTTTTTTTGTTCGGCACTTCGATACCTACCAATGACTTACCAGGTATAGGTGCCTCAATACGAATCGGGTGAGCAGCAAGGGATAGTGCAAGGTCATTGTGCAATGAAAGAATCGATGCCACCTTCACTCCGTCAGCAGGTTTAAAGGTAAACTGGGTTACCGTCGGCCCTACATTGACCTCTGCCATCTCTACTGCAATACCAAACGTCTCAAACGTGCGCTGGATAATGACTTTGCTCTTTCCAATGTCAGTGCTTTGGGCCTGGTATTTTTGCGTATTAAGAAGGTCAACAGGAACTTGAATTTTTTTGTGGATGATCTTGGCTTTGAGAACCGGCATTTCATCAGGCGTTGAAGCATCCATTTTTATGCCAGAAAACACCGGTTGGTTGACCACCGGGGCAGCCGTTTCAACTTCTTCTTCCTCCGGCTCGTCTTGCTCTTCTTCTCTTTCTTGTGAGCCGTCTCCTCTTTCCTTTTTAAACCATGCAATCAATGCACTAAAACGACCGCCAATATCTTTTAAAGCACTTACATGACCTTGGAGCGATGACAATGAAGTATTAAAAATGACCAATAGTGCACTTACAAATATCGCGACAAGAATGATAAGTCCTCCCCAAAACCCCAAAGTAACATGCAATGGATAGGCAAATGAAAATCCTACAATACCGCCTCCGCCCCCTTCAAGGGCTGTGCGCCACGCCGTTTCAGGATCAATACCAATGTGCCAAAACGCAGCAAAACTCACCGCAACAATAATAAGACCAATCGTATTAATGCCTTTTACACTATATTTATCAGGGCGCAAAAAAACATAGGCAAGTAGTAAGAGCAGTAAAGGGAAAATCAGCTTTATGCGACCAAAGAGAATCCCCATCATTGAATCCATCCACACACCAATACTTCCTGCCAGCTCAAAAATACTTAACAACCCCAATAAACCAAGGGCAAATAAAAAAACGATACCGACTGCCTTTTTGGTGTCGGGACTAATGCTTGCCCACCACACAACGATGGCGGACGGTCCTTGGGGTTCTTCACGCCGTCGAGGGCGATGCGGTTGACTGATCTGTGCCATGGGAACACGTTATAATGCCTGTAGTATAGCGTGGGGTGAGCGTTGTGGCAAGACAACCTTTCCTTTCTAGACATTAAAACGTATATTCAGCTATACTAGCTGTATCTTATTATTTTAATTGTTGAATATGCCAACCCCAGAACAGTATTCTCCAGAACAAAATGCGTCTGTAAAAACTGAGACTATGGAACACAATGAGAGTGGGCATGGCTTTGATGAACAAAATACCCCTGATGGAACTATTGAAGACATTAACGAAAATTTGGAAAGCAAAATTGAAGCAATGAGACTTCAAAAAGAACAGGATATCGCGAACAAACTCACTGAAAGAGAGAGTCTTATTAAAGAATCAAATACAACTGAAACACTGATCCTGACTGCGCAAGCTAATCTGGATTATTTTACAACCACCTCCGAATTAGGAGAAATAACCGACACAAAACAGCTCGAGGATTTAAAAAAAACTCTTGACTTATTACAAAAGAAACAAAGCGATATCAAAGCAAGAATTGCAATAATAGAAAAAAATCCTGACATATTAAACATACTATACGAAGCTTCTCAAGTGGAAGAATCAAAACAAAAAGCAATGGAAGAAGCGCGACAAATCCATGAACAAACACTCGCCGATCTACAGCCAGAAATTGAAAAAATAGCAATGTTAACTAACAGCCTCTGGGAGAAAGATCAATACTATAAGGAAGAATTTGAAAAACAAGAAAAAGAAAAATCTGATATTTATAAAACGCGGCAAGAAATCTTTGCCAATGCAAAGAAACAACTGAACGATGGTTCAGCTTTTAGTTATACACTTGAAAATATTGCAAATACAAGCAGAACACCAAAAGAAATAGAGGAGAATTTAAAAACAGCTCTTAAGAGTTTAGGCTGGTTTAAAAACACAAAAGAAAAAGCAATTATTAAGTCCTTACTTGATAACCAAAAGCTATTTGAAGTTTCTCGAGAATACCCCGATGCACTTGATGAGATGGCACGAAGCGGGAAGGAGCAAGCAGAACGTTCAGTAATTGTAGACGATTATAAAAAACTTTATTTGAAAGCAATGAAAGCAGAACAAAAAATAAATACTCTCACAAACAGAGAACACGGTTACGGATTAAGGAGTGACATTTTTATGGAACTTGATAAAAAACTCAACACAAATGGAACTACACAAAGAATGCGTGCAAATTTAATTGAGGTAGGAGAGGAAATAAATGGTATCTATGAAAAGCTGAATTCCTAGTTGACTCAATTATTCGCCTCTTTCTAGTTTCTTAATTGCCTTCTTCATATCAATCCCCTTCCCCAAGATCGGTGCAAATAGATCGCCGTGTTTTTCAAGGCGCTTGAATATAGTTTTTATCGTGAACTTGGTTGGATCAAGTCCTTTCTTTACCTCCTCCCATCGCAATGGTGTTGATACCGTCGCACCCGGTCGTGGGCGGACACTATACGGTGCGACTGTGGTAGCGCCTTTCCTATTTTGAAGCGTATCAAAATATACTTTATGCTGGCGACGCCGAGGACTTCGAATCATGCTTGTAATCTTTGGTACTTCTTTGGCTGCTAATGATGCAATGATTTCAGAAAACTCTCTCACTTGTTCATAGGTATACTTGCCTCCCATTGGAACATACACATGCAAGCCTCGGCTACCCGATGTCTTGCATATGCTGGTAATCCCCAAAGAATCAAAAACATCATGCACTGCTCGCGCTACAGCAATAACATGATCAAAGGGTACTGATTCAGGATCAAGATCCATAACCAGGTAGTCAGGATAATCAAGTTTTTTCACCCGAGAATTCCACGTATGTATCTCAATACACCCAAGGTTTGCCATGAACAACAGTGTTGGTGTGTCGCTCCCCACCAGATAGGTTACTTGTTTATCCTCCCCTTCTGCATAGATATCAATGGTCTTTGCCCAGGCAGGCACAATATCAGCACTGTCTTTTTGGTAAAATTCTTTTCCGGCAATACCATCAGGAAAGCGGTGAAGTGAGAGTGGGCGGTCTTTTATGTAGGGCAAAATAAATGGGCTGATTCGCTCGTAATATGCAATTAAGTCCCCTTTTGTATACTTCTCCTTCGGCCAATATATTTTTGAAAAATTACTCAACGCAACACTTTTCTTGTTGATAACACGTATCTGTTTTTTCTCCGGATCACTCTCGCTTTCAACCAACGTCGGTTGTAGTGATGCGGGCAGTTCTTGAACAACATCCTTTGCTTTTTTATCAGATCGCATTCCTACAAAAACCGGTTGGCGCATACTGCCATCCCTCGTCCATCCCGCAAATTGCACTTCACACACCAGTGAAGGTTTCAACCAGGTTGCAGGGGTATTTGTTTTCGGTATTGTTTTAAACGATGAATGAGTCTGTACCAAGGGTTTCATTTTTGTGTAGAGATCCTCCAGTGCTTCCTGATCAAACCCTCCACCCGTATGTCCGATATACGTTAAAACACCGTCCTTGTATACTCCTAAAATGAGCGCGCCAAAAAAACTTCGTGTTTTGCGTGGCTGTGTAAATCCGCAAATAACAGCCTCTTGGCGATAATGTGTCTTTATTTTTAACCAATCAGATCCACGTACGCCTTCCCGATACGGACTATCACCATTTTTTGCGATCATTCCTTCCAGTTTTTGTTTCTGTACTATCTTAAAAAATGCCGTTCCTGTATTTTCTATGTGATCTGAGAAACGAATAATTCCTTTCTTGGGAATTATCTTTTTTAGTAACGTTTTGCGCTCGTGCAATGGCAATGACCGAAGATCTTTGCCATCCAGTGACAGAATATCAAACACGTAATAATACAAAGCACCATCCCCTGTTTTCTGGTAGTCCTGAAGTAGTTGAAATTGTGACCGGCCTTCTTTATCCAAAACCACAATCTCCCCATCGAGAACCACATTATGTCTTATGGACTTCAGAGCATCTCGTACGGCTGAAAATTGTTCATTAAAGGAGTGCCCCGTCCGTGAATACAATTGTGATTCACCATTCTCTAGGTCTGCAATGGCTCGATATCCATCCCATTTCATTTCAAACAACCATCCTTCACGATCAAATGGCGAATCGACCAGCGTTGCCAACATAGGCTTGATCGCATGCGGTACGAGCGGTCGTTTTGTTTTGGCTGCAAAGTGCTTGACTGTTGTTATCGCAGGCTTATCATGCACTTTCATAAGCAGCCACTGATGTTCTCGTTTTGTTTTAACCAACACAAAGGTTCCGTGCAATTTTTTGCCGACGACATCAAATTCGATTTTACCTTCTTTCAAACCTTTCCTGATCTCACGCTCAGTGTCGGAGCGATTTGAAGCAAACACGCTTGTATACGTTCCCTTATCCCATATTGTCACCGTACCCGCACCATAATTACCTTCGGGGATAGTGCCTTCAAAGGTTCGGTATGAAAGAGGGTGATCCTCTACCATGACTGCCAAGTGCTTCTGCTTAGGATCCATAGAGGGGCCTTTTGGTACTGCCCAACTTTTGAGAACACCATCTAACTCTAAACGAAAATCATAATGAAGGTGGGATGCATGGTGTTCTTGTATAACAAAACGAAGTGCACCTTGCTTCGATTGTTTCAAAGAACCTTTGGGTTCTGGTGTTTTTTTAAATTGCCGCTTTGCGTGATATTGAGTGAGGCTCATACCCGTGCGGCAGGCTTTTGAGCTTCAAGACTTGCTTTTAGCAATGCCATCAAATCTTTCACGTTGCTTGCTTTGACCTTTTCTCCTTTGTGGCTTGGTCGTGCTCCTTTGATCTTTTTCTCGATGAGTTCAGCGATTTCTTCCGCGTAGGTGTCATGATATTGTTTGGGTTTGAATGTACCTCCTGCCTTTTTTATAAGCTCAAGGGCGATCGCCAGCTCTTTTTTTGAAATAGTCGGTTCTTTAGGAATGTTCAGTGATGTATACGGTTTGATTTCATGAGCGAACCGAAGCTGATCGAGAACAAGGACATCTTTGTATGGCAATATGGCAGCCAAATGTTCCCTCGTGCGCATTACAAAGGTTGCGATACCAATCTTGCCTGATTGCTGTAGGGCTTCGCGAAACAATGCATATGACTTTTCTGATTTTAACGCCGGCTCAAGATAGTATGGTTTTTCAGCATATATAAAATCAACATCTTCTTTATCAGTAAATAGTTTGATATCAATCATGCTGCTTTTTTTGACATTGGCATGCTCAAAATCTTTGTCGTTTAGTTCAACATATGACCCATGTTGATACTGGAACCCGCGAATAATATCGTCGTAGGGAATTTCTTTTTCCTCTGCTTTGCAGATGCGTGCGTAGCGAACCGGAGAATGGTCTTTCTTATGTAAAAAATCTAAATCAATGGTAGTTTCTGAAGCAGGGCTATACAAGTTAACCGGAATATTTACCAAACCAAAACCGATCACCCCGGACCACAACGGATGCATTGATGAAGATGGAGTCTTTTTGGAAGTACGTGGCATGGGTTCAGGAGATTAGAAAATAAGCTCCTTTATTGTACCATGCAACTAGGGTGCTTTTCTAGAAAACAAAAAATCCCCTTATCTCGACAAGATATAAGTCTGTAGTTAAACAGACCGGAGGAGAGAGATTTGTTCTTGTCGAGATAAGGAGACCGTTGTATGAGGAACGCGAAAACCACTATAGCACAAAATAACCCTTTTGTCAAGGGTGCTAAAGATTCAAAAAAATAAGAAAACCCCTCTTTCGAAGGGGTTTTCTGTCTATATCCAAATCTCCTACTTCTTCTTGTTTCGTCGTGACTCGTATCCTGTTCCTACAGGAATCAAACGTCCGATAATAACGTTTTCCTTCAAACCTTCGAGTTGGTCAACCTTACCGGTTACGGCAGCGTTGATCAGTACACGAGCGGTTTCTTGGAAGGATGCTGCTGAGAGCCAGCTGCGCGTCGCAAGAGATGCTTTGGTAATACCCATGAGCAATTCCAACGCTTGTGCAGGCTTCCCTTTTGCTTTTCGTGCTTCTTCATTTACTTCCATCCATTCCGATTGCTCGATGATTTCACCAGGCAAGAGATCAGTATCACCTGAATCAGTAATTTGTACACGTGAGAACATTTGACGGGCAATGATTTCTAAGTGCTTATCGTTGAGACGTCCTGCTTGAGAAGCATAGATATTCTGAATACCATTGATGATATATTTCTGTGTTGCAAGCTTACCTTTATAGCCATACAAATCTTGCAAATCAATGCTCCCTTCAGTCAACGCATCTCCGGCAGTAACAAGGTCGCCATCTTGTACCCACAAGGTAAGGGTGGTTGGGATAATGTATTCACGATTTCCTTGTACCGTAGCAGTGAGTTTCACACCATCCTTCTCAATCTTTACCGTACCAGGATGAAGTGCTTTGACATCAATGCCGTACTCAGTAACAAAGAGGGTATCGCCTTCCATAACAGAATCATCTTCTTGTACTTTCATCACCAATTCACCCTTCTTTCCTTTCTTTGGCGCAGGTTCTTCACCTTCTACTTTTGCTTTACGAACTGCTTTAAAGCGATAGAGGTCAGATCGTACTTCATCGTAAGCAATGCTAACAACTTTTTGTCCATGTGTAGTCTGGGCAATTTCTTTTCCTTTTGCATCAACAATCGCTTTTTTCTTTTCTAAAATAGAGACTTTACCTGATACTTCGGTAACGATTGCTTTCACCTTTGGAATACGAGCTTCAAAAAGTTCTTCTACACGAGGAAGACCCTGAGTAATATCGGCTCCTCCTGCCACACCACCCGTATGGAAGGTTCTCATCGTAAGCTGTGTACATGGTTCACCCAAGGACTGGGCCGCAAGAATACCCACCGCCATACCAGAAAGTGCGGGGGCGTTCGTAGCAAGGTCGAGACCATAGCATTGAACACAGACACCACGCACCGAAGCACAGGTGAGAAGCGAACGAAGTTTAACTTCTTCGATACCTGCTGCTTTGACCAAATCAGCTGCTGCACGATCAAAAATCTGATCTTTCTCCACAATCATATCTCCCTTTGCATCTTTAATATCTTCAAAGCATGCACGTGCCAAGAGGCGGTCATAAAAATCAACATCAATCTGATCGCTTTCTTTTTTTGTTAATGTCAATCCTTCTGTTGTACCGCAATCACCGATCGCCGTAACAACATCTTGTGCGACGTCTACCAAACGACGAGTAAGGTATCCAGCATTGGACGTACGAAGAGCGGTATCAGCAAGACCCTTACGAGCACCGTGAGTAGAGATGAAGAATTCGAGAATTCCCAACCCTTCTTTAAGACTACTCTTAACAGCAAGTTCGATGATGTCTCCGGATGGGCTTGCCATCAGACCCCTCATACCAATGATCTGGTTGAGCTGTGACCAGCTTCCACGAGCACCTGATTCAATGATGGAATAGATCGCGTTATCTTTGCCGAGAGAGACTTCGCTCTTTGCATATACCTTATCCTTCGCTTCGGTCCACACACTAATAATACGGGCGCGGCGCTCAGAGAAGGTAAGAAGTCCCATTTCATATTGAGATTCCACTTCGGTAATTTTTTGTTCTGCTTCTTTGATGAACCCTTCTTTTTCAGCTACGGGTGGCACATCAAACATACCAAATGAAAGTCCTGCTTTGGTGAGGAATCCGAAACACAATGCTTTCATATCATCGAGCAATTGTGCGGTACGATCTTGTCCGCAGCGGTTGAGCGTCAAAGAAACAATTTCACTGAGAACTTTTTTCCTCAATTCCTTGTTGTAGAATTCTACCTCAGAAGGAAGAAGTTCGTTGAACAAAATGCGCCCAATAGTTGTTTCCAATCGTGTTGATGTTTTTTCTTCAGGAGTAAGACGACTAGCCAGTTCTGGAGAAATTCGGATAAAAATCTTTTCACGCAAGCCGATTGCATCAGTCGCATACGCAAGTTTTGCTTCTTGTTCGCTGCTAAAACGCTTGATACTTTCTTGTGGACGGTCATCCTGATTTGAACCCGTTGACGTCATGTAGAACGCACCCCACACAATATCTTTATCTGCCTGTGCAATGGGTGCACCGGTTGCTGGTTTGAGCAAGTTATGGCTCGCAAGCATGAATGTCCCTGCTTCTTCACGCGCTTCTTCAGAAAGGGGCACGTGAACTGCCATCTGGTCACCGTCAAAGTCAGCGTTAAATGCAGCACACACCAATGGGTGTACCTGAATTGCTTTACCTTCAATCAAAATAGGTCGGAATGCTTGAATACCAAGACGGTGAAGCGTTGGTGCACGGTTCAGAAGTACATATGCGCCATCAACCACTTCTTCAAGAATATCCCATACCTCGTCGCGACCGCTTTCAATAAATCGAGAAGCGCTGCGAACATTGTATACGTATTCGCGTTCAATAAGTTTGCTAATAACAAACGGCTTGAACAGTTCCAAAGCCATACGTTTTGGCAAACCACACTGATCCAAACGAAGAGTAGGGCCAACCACAATAACGCTACGACCGGAGTAGTCGATACGCTTACCCAAAAGGTTTTGACGGAAACGACCACGCTTTCCTTTCAACATGTCTGCAAGTGACTTCAAGGTTCTCTTTTGACCCGTTGAAGCAACGACGGTCTTACCGTGGCGGGCAGAGTTATCGATAAGTGCGTCAACTGCTTCCTGCAACATGCGTCGTTCGTTGCGACAAATAACTTCAGGAGCACGGAGTTCAACTAATTGCTTGAGGCGATTGTTGCGGTTGATAACACGGCGATAAAGATCGTTAAGATCGGATGTCGCAAATCGTCCTCCATCCAAAGCAACCATAGGGCGCAGGTCTGGGGGAATAATAGGAACGGTAGTCAGGATCATCCACTCGGGGCGAATATTATTTTTACGCAAGTTTTTTACCAAGATAGCGCGGCGGATCAACTTTTCTTTTTTGAGACCTTGCGCATTTGCCATCTGTTCTTTCATCTGCTCTTCCATAACCTCAAGATCCATGCGGACCAAAAGATCCTTAATCGCCTGAGCACCAATGCCTGCTTCAAAGATATGCCCATACTTCATGGAAAGCTCACGATAGCTTTCTTCACTCATGATGCGAAGAGGCTTAAGGTTCTTGAGCTCTTCTTCTTCCATTTTAAAATTCTGTTCAAGCTCCACCAATTCTTTTTCTTTTGCGGCCTCAAACCCTGCTACTGCAGTAGTAACGGCGGCTGGCTTTGCTTTTTCTGCCACGCTTTCGTCATTTTCAACAACCGAACGAGCTTCATTTGCTTTGCGGTTATAGTCGGTTTCAATCTGATTTTTCTTGTTCTTATATTCTTGCTTCAACTGCTCAACCGTCTGAACTTTCAAATCTTCGTTAACGTCAGATACAATAAAACTCGCAAAGTAAATAACCTTCTCAAGATTTTGCACAGAGATATCAAGAAGCGTACCGATCTTGGATGGCACCCCGCGCAAAAACCAAATATGAGATACCGGTGCTGCCAAATCAATGTGACCCATGCGTTCACGACGAACGATTGAGCGAGTAACCTCTACACCACACTTATCACACACAATGCCTTTGTAGCGAACTTTTTTATATTTTCCACAATAACACTCCCAATCTTTTGTTGGACCGAAAATACGTTCAGAAAACAACCCGTCTTTTTCTGGCTTTTGAGTACGATAGTTAATCGTTTCAGGGCGAGTAACTTCTCCAAACGACCAGCGATGAATGTCTTGAGGGGACGCCAGACGCAATCGAATTGCCTCAAAGTCGAGTACTTGTTGGAAATCCTTTTTTTCGAAATTGTTGTTCATATGATTTGAAGTAAGGATAGGCAATTATTCTTGCTCTGGTGATGGCGGTACGGCGACCTGTCCATCTTTGAGAAGCTCAACATCTAACGCAAGACCTTTGAGCTCGCGAACGAGCACGTTAAATGCTTCAGGAACGTTTTGCTTGATAATTTTTTCGCCCTTGATGATCGATTCATATGCCTTTGAACGCCCTTGAACGTCATCGGATTTGATCGTCAAAATTTCCTGCAAGGTATGTGCTGCACCATATGCTTCCAATGCCCATACTTCCATTTCTCCAAAACGCTGACCACCTTGTTGCGCTTTACCTCCCAACGGCTGTTGGGTAATAAGCGAGTATGGACCAATGGAACGTTGGTGAATCTTATCTTCAACCATATGGTTCAGTTTAACCATATACATGACTCCCACTACCGTTGGCTGATCAAATTTCTCACCCGTACGTCCGTCGTAGAGCTGTACCTTACCGTTTGTAGGGTGGTTTGCTTCTTTTAATTGTTCACTAATAATATCTTCATGAATACCGTCCAGTACTGGCGTTGCGACTTTGTAGCCGAGAGTATTTGCAGCCAAGCCAAGGTGAATTTCAAGAATCTGTCCAAGGTTCATACGAGATACAACACCCAGTGGACTCAACATGATGTCGATTGGTGTTCCGTCTGCCATGAATGGCATATCTTCTTGTGCAACTACACGAGAAATAACACCCTTGTTTCCGTGGCGTCCTGCCATCTTATCACCCACCTGAATCTTACGAAGGTTTGCAACCGTTACCTGTACCGTCTTGAGTACACCGGCGGTCAACTTATCGCCTTGCTCGCGTGAGAAGATTTTTACGTCAATAACTTTGCCGCGTTCTCCATGCTCAAGATAGAGAGATGAATCACGAACATCTTTTGCTTTTTCACCAAAGATGGCACGAAGCAATTTTTCTTCTGGTGACAATTCTGTTTCACCTTTTGGAGTAATTTTTCCAACAAGAATGTCCCCTGCTGATACTTCTGCACCAACACGGACAATACCATCTTCATCAAGGTCTTTGAGTTTTTCTTCTGATACGTTAGGAATATCACGAGTAATGATTTCAGGACCGAGCTTAGTATCGCGCACTGCCAAGGTGTAGTCTTCAATGTGAATAGAGGTAAAGCGATCACGCTGAACAATACGTTCTGAAACCAAAATAGCGTCTTCATAGTTACCACCCTCCCATGACATAAATCCGACCGTCACGTTTTGTCCTAATGCGAGTTCTCCCCCTTCTGTTGCAGGCCCATCAGCAAGTACTTGTCCCTTTGTGACACGATCGTTCAGACTAATGATTGGTTTTTGGTTAATACAAGTTGAGTTGTTCGATCGCTGGAATTTTACCAAGTCATAGTTATACACCTCATTGTCATCGCCCTGAATACTAATACGATCTGCCTCAACACCAACGATAGTTCCATCAGCATCGGCAATAGCTAAGTGTCCTGAGTCGTATGCTGCGCGCGCTTCCACACCTGTACCGATAATCGGTGATTGCGGACGCACCAAAGAAACGGCTTGACGTTGCATGTTTGTTCCCATCAATGCACGGGTAGCGTCGTCATGCTCAAGGAAAGGAATCAACGAAGTCGCCACACTCACAATCTGGTTTGGCGCGACGTCCATATAGTCGATGTTGTAGGTGTTATCAATGGAAGGATATCCACGACGACGTACTTCTGCACGGTCATTGATAAAATAACCTTTTTCATCAATCGGTGTTGTTGCGGCGGTGGTAGTGTATTTTTCCTCCATGAATGCATCAAGGTGGATGATCTCAGCCGTTGCACGAGGGTTTACCCAGACTTGTGGGATCTCTTCTTTGTGAGATGCGAGCTTCTTTGCCAGTGCATCAGATACGTGTTCACCTGCTTTTGCAATCACTTCACCAGAAGCTGTTTTTACTTCAACACGAATAATTTCACCAGCTGTTTGTTCTTCAGTGTTATCAATTTTTGATTTTACACGACGATATGGAGTTTCAATAAATCCGAATTCATTAAGGCGTGCATATGATGCCAAGTGACCCACCAAACCAATGTTTGGACCTTCTGGGGTAGCAATCGGACAAATACGACCGTAGTGTGTTGCGTGTACGTCACGAACCTCGAAACCAGCGCGTTCACGAGAAAGACCTCCCGGACCGAGTGCGGAAAGACGACGCTTATGTTCCAGCTCAGCAAGTGGGTTGGTCTGATCCATGAACTGTGAAAGCTGGGATGACATGAAAAATTCTTTGACTGCACCAATGACCGGGCGGGCATTGATAAGTTTTGTTGGACTGAGGTGGTCAATGTCCAACGTGCTCATGCGATCTTTAACAATACGCTCCATACGCACAAGACCGATGCGAAAACGATTTTGAACCTGTTCACCGATTGCGCGAATACGACGATTACCGAGGTGATCGATATCGTCTGGTTCATTTTGTGTGTTGTTGTATGAAATAATTTCGCTAATGACGTGTGCTACATCTTCAGGACGCATAATACGCCCTTCTTTTTTACGAGCAGGGATATCTTCATTAAAACGCTGGTTCATTTTGTGGCGACCTACTGCACCCAAGTCATAACGATCAAAACGGAAAAACATATCATGAACTAATTGACGAGCGTTTTCTGGTGTTGCCATATCGCCAGGGCGAACACGGCGATAAATTTCTACTAAACCACTTGCTTCATCGGTTGCCGTATCTTTCGCAAGGGTTGCTTCAATGTGTTGATTATCAGGATGGACATCGACTGTCTTGAACAAATCCAAAATCTCTTCATTGCTCCCATATCCCATAGCTCGAAGAAGAGAGGTGGCTGCAACTTTTCTCTTGCGGTCAATCTTTACCCAGATGACGTTGTTCTCATCTGTTTCAAATTCAAGCCACGCACCACGGTTTGGAATAATTTTTGCACCGTAGTAGCTGCGCTCTGATCCGCGAAGATGTTCTGAAGTAAAGAATACCCCTGCTGAACGAATCAGCTGCGAAACAATAACACGCTCAACACCGTTAATCACAAACGTACCTCTATCAGTCATGATAGGGAAATCGCCTAAATAGATATCTTGTTCTTTTACGTCTTCGGTTCGCTTGTTGATCAAGCGCGTCTTCACCCATAGTGCGCTTTCAAAGGTAAGATTTTTTGCACGGCTGGTTTTTTCATCAAACTTCGGCTCGTCGAGGTAATAATCTAAAAAGTAGAGTTCGAGGTCGCGTCCGATAAAGTCCTTGATAGGAGAAATCTCATCAAGAAGCTCACGTAAGCCAGTATCTAAAAACCAATGGTATGAGTCGCGCTGTACTTCAATCAAGTTTGGGAGCTGCTGAATATTGTGCTCCTTAGTAAAATACTTCCGACGGGAAGAATTCGTCGCCATATAGTGGGGATACAACTTAGCCTGCACCGGTCGTTACCTTTCTTAGAAGGAAAACGGCTAAAAGCGCGAGCATGGAGAGTTAAAAAGGGTGCGCCCATACCAGACAACAGGGCAAAAGGAAATCACTCCTCTCTTTTGCGTACCATTATCATACGGCTGCCATTATAAAAGCTATGTAAGAACAAAAAATGCTCACCAAAATCAAAGGTGAGGACTTAGTCCTAGTACTATATTTGTGCCAAACGTGAAAATCCCATGTGTGCTTCCTTTTTATCACAACAAGAAGCGGTGTGTATACCCAATACTACCAGAATTTTACGGAAAGTCAAGAGGAAAACGATCATACCCCTGTATTTTGATCAAAAGAAGTAGAAATGTATTATAATATAAAGCTTTTTAGATCATTCAATCGTCTGAAACTACCTTGACAGAGGGACACTGCACACGAAAATGTATCAACAGTAACACCCCCTTAGTGCACATGTTATCCACAGCTTAAATATCCTTATTGTATCAATGTTTTAGTGTTTCCCTGATCGCTTGGCCGGCAATATCCCGCTCATCCCACACCTGTTTAGTACCGTTTGGGCCCATAATGGCTTGTTCAGCACCCTTCCCTGTTAAAAGCACTATGTCTCCTGTTTTAGCCATAGCACAAGCCGTAAATATAGCCTTTTTTCGGTCCTGTATCATAAAAAGATCCTCACCTTCCTTCTTGCGCCCATTAATAGCCCCTGCCGCAACTTGAGTAATAATTGCCTGCGGGTCTTCGTCGTAAGGGTCTTCGTTCGTAATAATTACAATATCCCCATATTGCGCTGCCATGCGGCCAAGCACTTCCCTACGCGCCACGTCCCTGCCCCCACCTGCAGAACCTAGTACATGGATGATTCTTCTTCCCTTTGATGTCTTATATGCCTTTCCTAGGTAATCATAGAGTGCCTGCAGCGATGCTGGTTCAGGGGCATAGTCAACCAAGACACGATAATCCTGCCCCCCCTCAATCCACTCCATACGACCCGGGAGGCCGTGAACAGACTGCAATGCATTACCTAGGGATTCAACAGGAAATCCAAGTTCTTGTATGACCGCATACGCAGCTGCCGCATTATATACATTAAAGAGGCCTTCAAGACCGGACTGTATATGATATTGATCCAGATCAAATGAAGATCCTTTTTCACTGAGTCCTATATTTTTTATTATATGAAGATTATTAATAGGGTGGTTCACTAATGTGTTCACACCAAATCCGACCTTTCTATCGGCCTTAAATCCCATGTAATAAGACGCATGCTCGTCATCGGTATTGGCAATGATGATTTTAGGGACCTCATGGCTAGAAATCGTTTTACGGTATGAACGAGAAAGTGAAGAAAACAGCCTCGCCTTGGCTTTTTTGTAATTCTCAAAACCACCATGCGACTCTAGGTGCTCGGGAGTAAGATTTGTGAATACCGCCATATCAACATCAATACCTGCCAATCTATTTTGGACGAGACCTTGAGATGAAACCTCAACCACCGCATAAGTACAGCCTGCTTTTGCCATATCCGCGAGCAAGGACTGTAGTTGTGTCCGACCGAGCATGGTCATTTTTGACTTATTCAGCCACTCCCGGTCCCCCACTCGAAACATCACACTACTTGCCAGACCTACATTCAAACCTGCAGACTTCAAAAGATCCGCGATAAGAATACAGGTCGTACTTTTGCCATTTGTACCTGTCACCCCGATCACCACCATTTTTCGAGCAGGAAACCCATATCGCCACGCCGCCAAAAGTGTGAGGGCGGTATGGTACAGCCAAAAAAGAGGTTTTGGAGTAATAGCTTGGTTAATTCTTTTTATAGTATGGATCATATGCCAATGAGCTTACGAAACACCTGCACCGTGGCCTTCACATCATCGAGAGCACGATGAGTAGGACGATGGGCAATATTAAAATGTGAAGACATTGCACTCAAACTATAGCTTGGCAAAAATAATACTTTTCTTGCGATGATTTTTGTATCAAGAATATGGGCGTATTCCAGCGGCATGCTATGACGAGCTGCTTGATAATGCAAAATTGGTAAATCAAACGCTTTCACATTTTGGCCGCCAACTATCCCTTCTTCCAGGAATGAATTGAGATCACTCAACACATCTCGAATCGGAACACCCTCGTCACGTAAGATTTCAGGGTTGAGATTATTTACCCCAAACGCTCCCCTATCAGGCTCGCCATCAAAATAGACATATCGATGAAAGGGTATCCCGACCGGTTCTTCTCGGGAGAGCAATTCACCAGGCGCAAATTTTAACGCGCCTATTTCTAGTACGTCAGTATTTACTGCAAGGCCGTTTGTTTCAAGGTCAAGAAAAATCACTGAGTAGTCAGAAATAAGTTCGTGAAGCTCCTGCATCATATGGATCGTTTTATGTTGCGTAAAAAAGTATAGAGGTTATAGTGCATTTTTTTATTCGGTATATCAAATGTTCCTGGGTAGGTAATAATCTCTCCACCAAATCCTTTCTTGAATCGTGTTACTCCTACAAGCGGATGGGATGGACTATCATCTGGTGCAATGCCTCCAAAATTATAATATCGGTATCCGCTATTTTTTGCATCAATGATGGCCTGCCAATGCAGCAAATATGGTGCCATAACTTCTTTATGTTCTTGACTACTTGCACCATAGAGATAATACATTGTATCTCCAAACCCCACCATTGCCGTCATTGCCACAATAGTGCCATTCCATCGAGATTCGTAGAGGGTAACATACGGAAATGTAGTGAGCAGTGTTTTGTAATACGTTTTCGGATGTACTGATATTCGATTACGGGTGGCAGTCTGCTGGGTTAATGCCCACCACTGCTCAATATCTGTATCGCTGATTTCATTATATTTTTTTTGCACTACCACGATCTCTTTCTTTTGAGAAAGATTGATGTTGTATCGTGTTTTTGAATGCATTGCTGCTAATAATTCAGTTTCTGTTTTGGTGAGATCAAGAAAACGTTCTGTTGCAGGATTAACATCACGCACATGAAGTGATGTTGCTGTAGTGGGGATTGTAGAAGGCTCGACTCTGCTAAATAATGCGCCTTGTTTTTTAGACCATTCAACGAATAATTCAAACCATGCATCATTTGATCCAATGGGGCCACGAGGACACATAATATAAAACATATTGCCTTTGAGCGGGTACGCTATGGCGAGGCAGTGTGCAGGATCTATTGTGTTTTCCCTATCAAGATACCAAACCTGCCGACCAATTTTTTTTTGAAATTCACCCCATTCATAGGATTGTAAAAACTGAGCATGAGGCTGTCGTGCTATATACTCATTCCATTCTTGTGGGGTTCCCGAAAATTCCATGACCTATAATTTACTTAATAATTGAAGAGCAGTCTTGAGCCTATTTTGCATGCCGATTATTTCGGGAGACATTTCACTGATGACTGTTTGGACATTATGGATAGCATACCCAAGCCCAACAAGCGCATCAATCACGTCTGCATCATCACGATAGGAGTGATCGACACCCATCTGTTCTCCATATTCTTTTGCAAGGCGTTCTTTCAGTTCAAGCACCACCCGTTGTGCTGTTTTTTGGCCAATCCCCGGCACACGCTGCAACAAACTTGCATCGCCATGTATGATGGCGCTACGAAGATGAGATGACGAAGCAATATTGAGTGCCGCAACACCGGTTTTTGGCCCAATTCCACTTACGGAAATGAGATGAGTAAACAACTCAAGATCTTCTGGTGTTAAAAAACCATAGAGTTCCCGACTGTCTTCCCGAATATGATCATGGATAAAAAGCTGTAGCGGCTCACCTGGTGTTATGTGTTGAATTGCAGAGCCTGGGGTATATACTATGTACCCCACACCGTGAACTTCGAGTAAGAGCGTAGGGGGTGTTATGGAATACACAGTGCCGTTGAGATATCCAATCATACTAATTACTCAAGTGAAACGTGAATATTATAATTCTCAAGTTTTATTGGTGTCATGCTGTCATTCATTTCCCCCACCGTTACCGAAGTCGCCAGCACTTGATTTGCCAATGTGTCATTGTAGCGCACAATGAGGTCTGCAATTTCGGTGTCAGCGTGAATCGTAATTGTAACCCGATCAGCAATCGTGAGCCCTTTTTCTTTACGCAATGCATTGATCTGACGAACGATATCGCGAAGTAATCCTTCTTCTCGAAGCTCTAAAGTTATGGCGATATCGATTGATACAAGCATTTCATCGTCAACTATCCAGTTTGGTCCATTTCGAAGTTCTTTCTCGCACACCACCTCTTTTACATTCACCTCTTCACACAGCAGGTAGTACAAAGCGGGATCAAGTGAGGTTTTAGTAATAGACAGTATGGAAAGTGGTTGTCGTACTTTGATGCCCGCTTTTGAACGAACTGACAGCGCACGCTCAATCAACATACGTACCGTATCCATTTGTTCGATCCCCTCTCTATGTACGAATTCAGGAATAAATATAGGCCATGATTCCAAGTGTACGGACTGGTATTTCTCATTCCAAGGGCCAAGTCCGCGATATATTTCATCAGAAATAAATGGGCAGAGCGGTGCCAACAATTTTGTCGTCTCACGCAAGATAAAAAAGAGTGTTGCCCCTGCTTGGATGCGGCCTTCTGAAGACTCATCTTTAATACGATCACGTATGCGACGTACATACCATTGGGACAATTCAGTAATATATTCCGATAACACCCTAGCGGCACTTGCAAGATCATAGCTTTCCAATTTCTCAGTCACTTCTTGTGTGGTGAGTTCGAGCCTTGAAAGAGCCCAGGCATCGAGAGGATCTTTCAACGTATTCATATCAAATCCTTCAAACTGTTCCGGTGTTGGAAAATACATTGAGTAAAAGGTAAAGACATTCCAAAATGTATTCACCACTTTGTTATATACCTCCCGCACATCTTTTTCAGAGAAATGTAAATCTTCTCCTTTCACAATGGGCGAAGACATAAGATAAAACCGGAGCGCATCAGCACCATAGGCATTCATCACTGTCATTGGATCAGGATAATTCTGTAACCGTTTACTCATTTTTTGTCCATCTTCAGCCAGCACGATACCATTTACCAATACATTTTTAAACGCTTGTTTTCCGGCAAATGCACTTGAGATGACATTAAGGTAATAAAACCAACAGCGAGTCTGATCGACCCCTTCAGCAATAAAATCAGCAGGGAAATTCACTCCCCCTTGAGGGTCAAAATTCTCAAGCGGTGTTCCCAGATAATGATTCTGGGCAAAGGGCATAGACCCTGAATCAAACCATGTGTCTAAGACTTCAGGAATGCGAGACATAGTACCACCACAAGAACAGGCAAACGTAATACGATCAACAATATGCTTGTGGAGATCAGTGACTTCTTGTCCTGAATATTCTTTGAGTTCTGCCAGTGAGCCAATCACTGTTACGGTGTCGCACTTTTCACATTTCCAGACTGGCATGACTGATGCCCAAAACCGCTCTCGAGAAATTGCCCAATCACGCGCACCCTCAAGCCATTGTCCCGCACGACCCTCTTTTAGGTGCGTAGGAAACCAGTACGTCTGATTATTATTCTCAAGCAGCCTATCTTTTACTTGAGTCACTTTCACAAACCATGATGACTTTGCGTAATTTAATAACGGTGTATCACAACGCCAGCAATGAGGATAGGAGTGTTCGTATTTTTCTTTGGAAAACAAGCGCTGTTTGTTTGCTAAATATTTTACAATCTCAACATCAGTCGCTTGATGATCTTCCTTAGACTTAACGAGTTGCCCTGCCCAATCAATCACCTCTACGGTAAAACGACCATCCATCCCAACATGCTGAATAAAAGGCAAATTCTTTTCTTGTCCCAGACGATAGTCATCTTCACCAAACGCGGGGGCAATATGCACAACACCCGTACCGTCAGTGTCCGTCACAAATGAAGCAGGCTGTATTGTATAGAGCTGCTCGCTATTTTTGAGGTTCTTATCTTGGAAAAATGGAAAGAGCGGTACATATGTCTTTCCTATATATGACTGGATATCAATACTATGCTGCAGCACAACGTACTCTTTGCTTGCAAACACCTTTTCAACAAGAGAAGAAGCAAGAATATATTTATCTCCTTCCCACTGGACAACGCTATAACTAATGTCTGGATTTATCGCCAAAGCAACATTGCCGGGCAATGTCCATGGTGTTGTAGTCCATGCAAGGATATGGGTATCAGGAGTATCAGTAAGAGTAAATTTTGCAATCACTGAGATATCTTTTATTGTCTTATACCCTTCAGTAACTTCTGAATGAGATAATGTCGTCTCGCACCGTGGGCAAATATGCATTGTCTTGTATCCTTCATACACAAGTCCTTTGTCCCATAATTGCTTGAACACCCACCAAACGGATTCCATAAATCCAAGATCCATGGTTTTGTAGTCATGCTCCATATCAACCCAGCGACCAAGGCGTCGAATATAGGTTTTCCAATCATTTGCGTAGGCCAATACTTTTGAACGGCATTGTTCATTAAACTTGTCGACACCGTATGCGACGATATCTTTCTTTGATTGGAATCCCAGTTCTTTTTCGACATTGTTTTCAATCGGTAAACCATGGCAATCCCAACCCCATCGACGAGGAACATAATATCCTTGCATTGTTTTAAAGCGAGGAACAACATCTTTTAAACAACTTGCCACAATATGACCATAATGAGGTAGCCCTGTTGCAAAAGGAGGACCATCATAAAAAACGAATACAGGGGCACTGCTTCGCTGTTCAAGACTTTTTTGGAATATCTGTTCTTCTTCCCAGAAGGCTAGTATTCGTTCTTCCATTGAAGGTATTTCATTCATAAAATATAGTCGAAGATTACGTTGAAGTGCCCCTTTGGGGTTATAGATATCCTACGACGAGAAAGGGGAAAAATCAAGTTATGCCCATTTGAAAATCATTTTTTACATTACTAATGTGGTATACTAAAGTATCGTCATAATATTTTTGTCCTATGCCAAAAGCGAGTGTCTCCCCTACCAAGAAAAAGAGTACTAAAAGTGCCTCAACACGCGTTCGAAAAACAGCGACGCCACAAGCAGAGATTCCTGAAGTCACCATTCCCCGCAATACCGAAGCTCTTCATTGGGGTATCTTTCTTGTTGTGTCAGTTCTCGTAACGGTCACGGTGATTTATGCCGGGCGATCTGATTCTTCTACCAATGCCGCCTCAATCCCCTCGCCTATGACACAGAGCGCATCAACAATTTCAGAAGCACCTGCTTATGTGCCGGAAAGCACGGCCACACCAAAAGGCCAACAAGGTGTCATTGGTAAAGTGCTTGAAGTTAAGGCTAATACGATTACCATTGAAAATATTGCACCCACCAAAGATGGAAACGGTATGGGTATGAAATATACTGTTACTGCAACTGACACAACTCAGTTTATATATCATCCTGTCACCAGCGCAAAGGATGCTGTCAAAACTACATTTGGGTCTACACCCGGTGCGTTGAAGAATATTAAAAAAGGGATGTATGCGTCAGCAACGACTATGCTGGATGTAAGCAAAGAAACTACCTTTGATGCCATCGAAATAAACTACTCTGAAGAAAGTCCGTTAGAGTAGTCGTAGTCGGCCTCTCGATATCCCGCTATGATGCGGGATTTTTAGTATCAAATATGGTACTATAGTATAAGAATTTTGAAATCACTTTATTCTTAATATATTTATTTATGAACATGAGTAAGCATTATATTGCATACCCGCTAATTGCTATCATTGCACTGGTTATCGGCTATAAAGTTGGCAGCGTGTCGCCTGCTCCAGTGACAACACAGCAAGCGACAGCACCTCAACAAGGACCTATTAATTCTGCTTCATCGATTGTGATTCCTGACGCACAGGTCTCTGGGGTGGTCAAGAGCGTTGAGGGAGAAACATTAACAATCAACCTTATTGGTAACGATGGGAAACCCTCAAGCACTACCGCTACAATAAAAGTATTTACTGATACAAAGATCAACTATGTCGACCTCAGTAATCCTTCTACAAGTAAAACAATACCACTGCGTAATATTAAAACAGGAACAAATGTACAGGCGACCGGAAAAAATGATGCAACAGGCACATTCTTTGCAACCAACATTCTTATTAGCACTGGTACATTAAAACAGTAGTGTCTCGATAAGAAGGATAAAAATCGGCATAATGCCGATTTTTATGTACACCAACAGTCCTAGATGGTATCATTTCTTCATAATGTCTTTAACAATTTTATCTATGCCCAAAGAAACAATGGCCGTGGGGACACGTGATCCCCAACGAACCGCTGCTATGATCATTTTTACGATTATTGCACTTATCCTGATTGCTGCGGGTGTATACTACTGGTTTTGGATGAGGCCGGTTTCCACACCACAGGCCCAGACTCCGGAACAAGCAGAACAGACCACTACTGTTCCCGTTACCGTAAAGACGGAAACAGTGATAGGACAAAGCTCACTCTATGGTGTTGTTGAAAGAGTCCAAGGAGATACTATTACTGTAAAAGAACTGCCATTACCCACACCAGAAGGAGGTATCGCAACAAGTATCCCTGAAGGTAGCTATTCGTTCAAAATAACGGATGCGACAACCGTAAATATGTTTACCAAGCAAGCAGACGGTACGCTCAAGACTCAGTCAGGCGAACTTAATCTCATAAAAGCAGGGTATTACGTCTTGATCCCCCCTACTGAACGCTCGTCATCACAACCAATCCTTATCCCAAGCATTAGCTACGGATCAGAAAAACCGTTCTAACTAAAAAAGCCCCTCTTAATGGGGCTTTTTTAGTTTTGTGTGGATCTGCTCTTTACTGGCAACTCAATGTATTACATTTGACGTACGTGTTGCCCTGGATGCCGGTGGCGCCCACAACTCCATTTGTGATAAAGGCGTTTCCATCAAACGGGACCACGATTGTCGGATAGTGCCCCTGTGACCCTGCACCGGAAACGATTTCATTCTTTACCACTGTCGAACACGTATCATCGGTACAGTATGCATATTTCAAATGCTTGTCAGCATCTTGGTATGCGATGACCGGTACTCCTCCGACTCCTCCAGCCTTTGATATGCTTGGAATAAACGACCCTTCTGGCCAGTTGAATCCAATATCTTTGGCTTCTGTATCTATGGTCTTAGCCCCGGGAACAGTACAGACGGCGCCCGCACAGTGAAAGTATCTTATGAGGCTCGTACGAGGTGTGCTGGATTGAACATATGCGTGATAGGCAATCATTGGGAATCCGTCGGATCCCAATACCATAGAGGGGCGATTGACGGTAAGCGTCTCAATATCAGGGTCAGAGATCGTTGCAAGATCAATTGCAGTGGTACAATAGTCATTAGTACAATGCAAAACTTTTATGTTTGAGTCTTCTCTCCATGCAATCCATGGCGTGCTGCCGAACTGTGGCTGTATTCCAATTCCATTCTGTGCAAGCGTTATCGGCGAGGTAGTGCCCGAAAGAGGCGTCAGACGAGTCCAGGAGATATATGAGCACAACTGCTCAACGCAGAACCCAGTCCACAAATTATGATCGTTTGCAACAGCAACGCGCGGCAAATTATTCGCGCCTACAGTAACAGCAATCTTGGGATATTCATTTGTTGCGGCAGTTATGGTCAATAAGGAATTGTCACGATACACACTCAACGTGCCGCAAGTTATGTCTGCACATACTACGGTATAGATCCAATTATTTTTTATATATACAACGACAGGAGACCCATTTGCCCTTACGGTCATGGCAATATTTCTATACCGAGGATCCGGACTTAAACCAGAATCAATTGGGATAGGGTTGCTCTTGGATGTGCATGCCGCATCAGAGCAGTAGACGTATTCAAGGCTATTCCAATTAGTGTTTACATACGCCATGATAGGGCGTCCATTGCTCAAAGCTGTGGCGTAGGGCACCATTGTCCCTGCGAATCCAGCACTGGTGGTAGGAGGGACAAAGACAAAGACACTTCCTGCAGGGGAGAATCCCGATTGGTTTCCTGCTTTATCGATTGCACGAACACGGAGGTACCATGTGCCCGCTGTGGCAGGGGTTTTGTTGTAGGTGGTAGTCCCCCAATTCTCGTTGTTTGGATTAGTAAATGAAGCATTAAATGCCCATTGAACAACATAGGGTCCTGAATATCCTTGACTACCATTGTCTCCTGGGTGCAATCCACTAACGGCATCAGTCGAGGCCGTCCATGTCCAGACGCTTTGTGTTGTATTTGGTGCGGGACTTGCGGTAAGTGGGAGGCCAGGGACGGTAGGTGCAATCGTGTCGATCAAGACCGATAGAGCTGGTGAGGGTGTGCTTTCATTTGTACCACTACTATCGCTAAACGTCACGACAATGGAGTGGGTGCCATCGGTGAGGGTTGAAACTGGCGTCTTATAGGTATTGTTTGC
The DNA here is from genome assembly GCA_964357385.1 of uncultured Gammaproteobacteria bacterium. Classification (GTDB taxonomy): domain Bacteria; phylum Patescibacteriota; class Patescibacteriia; order JACQRZ01; family JACQRZ01; genus JAHFJA01. Next base: position 2,168 of record CAYHKW010000005.1, on the reverse strand, counting down.
ACAAGCTCCTGTTCCTATTGTTGTATTTCCCTCCTTTATTGTAACAGTACTGCCATCCTGATAGCAGGATCCTGAAAATTCTGGCGTGCTGTCGCTGGTAATGTTGTCATCATTGCGATATCCAGAATCAGAACCATTAACCAAATCAGGGGAAGATATCGGTGGGACAACAGCAAGTGGTGAAGCGGTTCCTTCTGGTCCGCCCTTCTTTACGCAGACCAGCTTGTTGGTAGTATTTATTGTTTCCCATGTTGAATTTAGTGTGTCGGTAACGCCGGTAAATGTTGTTTCACATACTCCTGACTCGCCTGCATCGCACGTTGTAGTTGAGGTGCCTAAGCTAGAGTAAGAAATATTGCCTCCTCCCCGAGTGGGTGCAATGTAGGGTTTGTTACTTACCACAAGAAGATCGCGAACTTGCTCCCCATTTAAATACCTTGAATCCACTGCTCCGAACCCTGGATTATTAATATGATTTCGTGACCAGAATTCGCCGTGCCCATATACAAGATTTGTACTTGAATTTATTACCGCATCCTCTCCTGAATGGCTATACAGTAAGATATCCTCATTTGTTGCCACCTTATAGGCACTCCCGTATTCTGTGTTACAAGAACGATCGATGGGCAAAACCATCATGCCAGGGTAATATCCTGTGGTATAGAGCAACGGTGCATCTTGCCTAATACACACCATTTTCTGTGTAGCTGTTGGGGCTATGTAATTCGAAAAATCAGCCACTGGTTTGTTGGAGGTATTCATACGAAGCTTCATTGGGATAGCAGTATGAGCGGTATCCTGGCGTGTCCAAAACGAGATACCCCCCGCATCTCCATCAACATACAGTAACACCTCTTCAGGGGCAGCAAGCCGCCAGAGGGAACCAAACTCTGTTTTACATGCGGTATCAATACCTCCAACTCCCGTACCGGGATAATACCCGCTGGTAAATGCAAGCGGCCGGTCTGCGGAACCAGCTCCGGTAGAAATACCTCCCCCGCCCCCTTGATTATTCTCAATATTGGTGACGCGTGCATCAATATCAGTAATATCTTGTGTCAAACTAGCGAGCTGATTTTTGATATTCGTAATTTCAGTGTTGATATCCGTAATCTTCTGGTCAATATATAATTTTAGATTATTGATTGCGTCATCGACGTATTGCTTGGTAACACCCCCTGTAATGGCTGCCCAGCTAGTTTTACAATCAGGATTAACAAGACCAATACAAATCTGCGGCACAATAAATCGACCGCCAACACGGGTATCTTTTGTAATATCTGAAGCATCGGATCCTTCAGTCAACACTTGGGATAAATCACCAGTGGAACCTGTCTGTCCTACCGGCTGACCCTCAGGTGGAAGTCCTGTCGGTTCTTGAAATGCTGCATACGTTGCTGCATATCCCATAAACCCAAGAAGTGCGACGGTCAATATAAAAAAAGGGATGAGTGTTTTTTTGGTGTTCACTGTTTTTTTCTCAGGCTTTGGCATAGGATTTGTGCACTCTTAATTGGGCAGAATGATATATCTCAGTATATCACACTTTAGGGGTGTGGTCAGAAGAATTCATTGTTGTTGATGGTGTAATTGTTTTTGGAATGATGGTAAATACCCATCGCGTGATACCCCAGGCGGAAAAGATGATTATCAAACCAATCAAGCTGTATTTAAGCATTTCTTGCGCTTTTTCTACTTTATCATCATCTCCCCCGGCAGTCATATATAAAAAGCCTGCATAAAGAATGATACAGACAGCAAGGAGACCAAGGAACCCTAATAAAAACTCAATTATGCGCTGCGCAAGAACTCCTGGATTAAGCAGTATTGGTGCCTGTCCCGTACCTTGCTCACCCGATGTTTTACTAAACTCAGAAGTAGTACCCGTAAGGATTTCTTTTAAGGAGGCTGCCTGAGAAGGTACTGGGAGCACACTGAATACAAAGCCGCCTAGTGCAATAGTACAGAGACCAGCCACAAAAAAGGTTCGTAGAGCAGTCGAGAATCGTTTCATATTATTTTGTACCACTTACCGCACCCGCTATCACCGACAATATCCAGTATGTTAACCCCTGTGCCGCAATAATGATAAACAGCCCGATCACAGCAGCCTTTAAGAGGTCCTGCGCTTTTTTTACCTTGTCCTTCTCCCCTGCCGCCGTCATCCA
>CAYHKW010000004.1:0-30846 GCA_964357385.1 uncultured Gammaproteobacteria bacterium | reverse complement strand
TCCGCACAGCCCGAGAGGTTTATGAAAAAATGAAGGTCTAATGCCTTCGTTTTTTGTATATATCATTCAAAACTATAGTATAATGACACTACTAATATATAAGCCTCTCATGTATATGGCGAAGGGAAACAACGCTCAGTCAAAAAACAAAAATAAGAAAAAGCCAAAGGCTGACAAGAAAAAGTAAATGCCCATAACATCAGCGACATTTGTAAAAGGCATCGTTGATGCAGACACCGCACTTGAGGATGGCACCCCTCAAGTTGCTTTTATTGGCCGATCCAATGTCGGAAAATCCAGCATCATCAATGCCATCACCCACAAAAAAGATCTCGCCCGAACGAGCTCATTTCCGGGACGAACCCAACAGCTCAATCTTTTTTTAATAAATGACTCACTCTACTTAGTTGACTTGCCAGGATATGGATATGCAAAAGCGTCATGGCAGGGTCTGAAAAAACTTCAAAACCTCATGTTCTGGTATTTATTTGCTTCGTCATACGAGCAAAAAAAAGTAGTGCTGATTGTCGATGCGAATGTCGGACTCACTGCCAACGACAAAGAAATGCTAGAGACGCTGGAGGAATATAATAAAAGTATTGTCGTCGTTGCAAATAAAATTGATAAAATTAAAAAATCTGAATACGCATCGCAACTTCAATCGATTCAAGACACTGTTGGGCGCCATACCATCATTCCTTTTTCAACGAAAAAAAAGATTGGCATCGAGGCATTAGCGGATATCATTTTGAAATAGTATTAAGCAATCTGTGACAATAAAAATGTGCGGAACCCGCAATGATTCATGGTATACTATATAATACTTAACCCTAACAACGTTTGTTACTATGAAAAAGTACGCATTACTCATCGGGGTGTTCTTGGTCATCCCATTTATGTTTTTTGCACAAGGAGCGAACGCCCTACAGCTTTCCCCTACCATTTTTGATATAGCAGCAAAGCCTGGCGAAGTCATCACTAAGGCAGTTCGTCTCACCAATGAAACCACCGCACCGATGACACTGAGCCATACCGCTGGTATCTTTGAAGCGGCGGCAGAAGGCAATGGTACCCCTACCTTGCTTCCAAAACCAAAAGACATTAACTCTATTGCTGATTGGATTTCTATTCCAACACCAAAAGTAACTCTTCAACCAGGACAAAAACTTGATGTACCCTTTACCATCACCGTTCCTGCCGACGCAGAAGCAGGAGGTCACTATGGATGGATTTCATGGAACGAAGCGCCCAGCAAAGTGGATGGTTCTGGTGTGGCAATTGCAAGTGGTATCGCAACTCAAATTTTGTTGAGTATCGAAGGTGACGTAATTGAAATGCTGGAACTTCAAAGTTTCCAGACAAAAGATGGAACAACCAGTTTTGAAAAACTTCCGATCACCTTTACCGCAAATATTTATAACAGCGGGAATGTTCACGAAAAGCCCGTCGGTGTAGTTACGATAAAAAATATTTTTGGTTCTACGGTTGCTACATTGCCATTCAATGATGCAAAAGATAGTGGCAATATTTTACCAAAGGCAGGCCGTGTTTTCAACGTTGACTGGGCTATGGGCTTTGCATTTGGAAAGTATACCGCCACCCTTAATGCAAGTTATGACAATGGCAAAATGTTGAGCGGAACCGTTGATTTCTGGGTATTGTCCAAGGCTCTTCTCGCGGTTTGGATTGTAATTATTATCATCGTTGTTGCACTCATTGCTATGTCAGTAATGCGTTCACAAAAGAAGAGTATGCCTGCTTCAAAAATGAAAAAGTAGGTTTCTAACGATAACAAAAAATCCGCGACATGAATCGCGGATTTTTTGTTATTACTAATTACCTCTTATTCCAGAATACCACTCAAATCAGCTGCATAAAGAATTTGTTCCTGCGCTGTCTTGTAGTTGATGATCTCGTCAGCATCAAACCATACTTTAATTTCACGTTCTGCTTCCTCTGGTGATTCAGAACAGTGAATCAAATTGCGTACGGCACGATTTTGAAATGTGGAATGGCTGTATGAATCAACCGTAAGATCACCGCGAATCGTTCCCACATCAGACGTTACTGGTTCAGTAGAACCGGTAATCTTTGTGACGATCGCTACTGACTGATTACCTTCAATCACCACTGCAAGTATTGGACCAGCAGTCATAAACGATACAAGTGTTTCGATAATTCCTCGTCCGTATTCCATTGCATCTTTTTCAACCGGCAATCCTTGTGCTTTAAGATCTTCGATAATGCGATTACCTTTCTTTAAAAACCAAGCATCATCCTTGTTATAGTGAGTGATACACTGCTCACGACTTGATATCAAAAACTTGAATGCAACAAATTTAAGACCAGTGCGTTCAAATCGACTAATGATCTCTCCGATCAAACCGCGCTGTACTGCGTCGGGCTTGAGTAGCACCAGTGTTCGTTCTTTTATCTGACTCATATGATAACCATATTAATTAATAGTATATGTGGGGGTTGGGAAAATTCCTGGTAATGAAAATTGAGAAGTCGAGGTCGTAAACACATCTATTGTGTCACCATCAGTCTTAAATATCACATCCCCATCAAGATCAGTGCGAAATAGTTGCACATCATGATGCTCAAAGCGTTTTAACAACCTCTCATTGGGATGTCCAAACTTATTATGCAATCCCGCAGAAATCACCCCCACCTTTGGATGTACCGCCTCAAGCCATGTATTGCTGGTTGAATACTCGCTCCCATGATGAGCAACTTTGAGTACATCTGCACTCAGATCATCGTTTGTAGCCATGAGAGATTTCTCCTCTTTATCAGTCGCATCGCCTGTCAACAAAAAACTACTTTGTTTGTAAGAAAGCTTAGCAACAATTGATGATTCGTTCAAGTCTGCCACCTTTACATCATGAAGAGAAGTTATTGGTGCAAGTACTGACAGGTGTATATCTGCGCCAATATCGACTGTTTTACCACGCCATACTTCCTCAATTTGAACTCCCTTCGCTTTTGCTTGATCTAACAAATCCTTATAATCCTTGCTTTTTTGAACCACACCGGTTATGTACAGTCGATGAACCGTGTATCTGTTTAGCACTTCATGAAGCCCACCATAGTGATCCAAATGAGGGTGAGAAAGAATAACCAGTTCAATATCATGATCATAAAAGGGCATATACTGCCCTAATTTTGAAAGGATGCTGCGATCAGGACCAGCATCAACAAGAATCTGCTGATCGTTAGGACCCTGTATCAACAGCGAGTCGCCTTGTCCAATCCCCAATACAGAAAAAGTCAACGGCACATCATCGCGAGCATGGCCAACGAAGTATACGGCTGACAATAGAGCACACATCACCAGCGTAGTACTGGTGATGTGAAGGATACGTTTATGCACGACAAGCATGGGTATCTCTTGTTATGGTGTTGTTACAAACCAGCAATTCTGAATGTAAATTTACCATTCTTCATTGCCAATTGTACTAATTTACCAACAACATCAAACCGTGTACTATCATCCGGTGCACCAAGAAGCGCCACGGTTAATGTTCCATTATTTTGCTCTCCTTGCGCCACCATGCTGAATCCTGCTTCTTCGGTGTAGCCTGTTTTACCGGCGCGGACTTCTTTTACCTTGCCCAAGAGAGCATTGCTATTTTTTGTTGAGATTACCGTATCATATTTCAACGTATGGAATCCATATGTTTTTGTTGTTGCTGCTTGTAGTACAGGAAACTGCTTGTATGCTTCTTTTGTAAGAAGAGCAAGGTCTTTTGCAGTAGAAATATTACCCTCACTCAAACCGGTCGGTTCCACAAAGACGGTATCCTTCATACCCAAAACCTTTGCTTTTTCATTCATTTTTTGTGCAAATTGGGCTTTAGATAACCCTGTTGAGCGTGCAAGCATTTTCGCTGCATTATTCTTTGAACTTACGAGTGTTCCATAAAACGCATCTTTCACCGTAATTTGATCCCCTGCCTTGAGATAAAATTTAGCAGGTATTGTGTCGTCGGCTGCTGTAAAGGTAATAGAGGTATTCCAACCCGGATTATGTTCAAGAAACACTAATGCTGTCATCAACTTTGTAATACTTGCGATCGGCAAACGCTGACTGCTATTTTTTGATAACAATACGTTACCTTTTTCATCAACCACATACACGGCTTTTGCAGGAATGGCCCAAAGATCAACACCGGCATCCGTCAACCATTGGCGTTTTTCAAGAATTGCAATTTGAGAAAATGGTAATCGGGTTGTTGCCGTTACACGCCCATTCTTATGGCGGGATTCAAGACCGCGCCACTTTTTTTTATTTCTGTCATAGAACGCAATATAGGCATTGGGATCTTTGCCTGCATATGACAAAGAAAGTGTGATGTCTTTACTGATATCCCCTTGCCCCTCTTTACCAAAATCATAGATATATACCGTACTGCCAATACTAAGCCCTGTAGGAGGGGTCATAAAACTCACCGCCTCACTTGCGGTCATGGTACGAGTAACACTCAAAGAGAGGGTCTTTAAGAAAGTTTTCTCGGGAACGGAAACAGTAAGGTGGGCATCGTCAAACAAGTGAGAGAATCCTTGATCGCGCATGGAACTATCGATAAGCACTTTGTCTGCCACAACAGGAGCGGTAGTGGGAACAGGTGTTGTTAATTGTTCACCATAAAGATCAGCATACGGAACGCCGATAAGTAGTAGTGATATAAACACAACACTGGTTGTGATTGAAATATGCCTCTTCATATCTGCAAGTGTACGTAACTTGATCACAAATGGCAAGGCGAATAAAGAAATGGAGCAGTCGTCTACTATGATTTTTTCTTCAAGATCCATACTCCCCAAAATAAAAGCGTATAGGTGAGTACAAAAAATACCCACGACCATTCATTGAGGGTAATGTGCAGCGAGGCATATGGTATTCCAGCAAAGAAATGTGTGATACTCAAAATGTACTGCAAAATCAGCCAGGTAAACCATACAAGCGGAGTAGTTATCAGATGCCATAATACAGAAAATGGCCCCAACAACACACCAACAATATTAACCACCACTAACCCCAGACCAAGCGCCATCATCAGCGACATTGTCGGTAAGATCAGAATATTTGCCACTAATGCGATCAATGAAAATGATGAGAATTCGACGATAATCAATGGGGCGGTAAAAATGATGGCCGACAATGTTTGGTCGATAAGCTCCTTTATCCAACGCCACAAAGGGAGGTGATCGGTCACTCTTGCGATTATTGGTGACCCATACACTAACCCCAATGTAGCCAAGAACGAAAGTTGAAACCCCGCATCGTGAAGCAAAATTGGAGGAGACAGCGCTACCATCAATGTAGCCACCACAACCAACGTGTGTCCAATCATCTGTGTCCTGCCTTTGTATTGGCTAAATAGGACAAGCCCACCCATAAGTGCTGCTCTTACTGCTGAACTTGCCGCGCCAGTGAATAGGGTGAACATACTAATCCCCACAAGCACTGCCCACATTGCTCGTTTTCTTCCCACACCAACCCCTTTTAAAATACATGTAATAGCGACCATGACTAACGTGATATTGTATCCGGAAACTGCAACGATATGGGTTAGGCCAACAGTAGAAAAGTCTGCAGCGACATCTTTAGGAAAACCGCTTCGTGCTCCAAACAAAATTCCTGATAATAGGGTGCTGTGTGGTTCAGAAAGGACGGTATTGATCCCGCTCATCAACCACTGTTTTGAGGCAAATAACATTCCCAATAGCCGTGATCCTTGATCGCGATCAATGAGAGTGATGTTTGCTGGATTTCGACACCACGAAAAAATATTCTGACGCGCAAGATAGTCTTTGTATGAAAATTCTTTCGTAATAAAGGGTTCTTCGGTTCTACATCGAAACTGCAGCCGATCACCATACGAAAACCAAGGATAGACCCCTGCTTCCACCAACATCAAACCATCATAATTCTCCACCCCTTCTTGGTGATGATCTACCCGGACAGTAATTTTTTGCTTGGTCTCCCGCACATCGGGCTCTTTTACGATCACCCCTTCCCATTCTTTTACCCCTTTATCGTTCAACATCCCGATATCCAAAGAATGCATGTTTGGACTTCCTCCCTCACCTCGCATGATTCCTGCACCAAAAAACAAAACACAGCACCCTATCATTAATGCAATTGTTTTTCGTCCGTGCCCTAGAGAAATAACACCCACCCAAAATACGACCGATAACCACATCCACGAGATGGTAATCCATTCACTTGCAGCAATTCCTGCCAAAAATGAAATCGCGCACCAACGAGTGATGCGTGACAAAGGGATGCCGTTCATGTATCCAATTTATTAAAACGAGCCGTGCAGCCAATGACGTGAGCGCTGATGGGGTGATAATGTTTGATATAACAGTTTGTTTGCATGAGCGCGTTGTATATACTCAGGATCAGTATTCCATGTGAATACTTCACGTACCCCTGCGTCAAGCGACGTTCGCGGTTGCCATCCTAGTATGTCGCGGGTAACGCAATAATCCAAACAGCTATGCGAGACATCTCCTTTCTTTGCCGGCCCATACGAAGGAACCTGATGATTGCCCGATACGGTTACTAAAATATTAAACAGTTCATTGATCGATGTTTTCACGCCCGTACCTATATTATACACGCCCGTCTTGTCACTATGCAATGCACGCATGCATGCATCAACACAATCACCGACATAGACAAAATCTCGTGTGTAACTTCCATCACCATTAATGATAGTTTCCTTTCCTTTCAAAAAGTTTTGGGCGAAGATTGAAATTACCCCGCACTCACGGCTGGATTCTTGTCGGGGACCATACACATTGGCAAATCGAAGTACTTGATAATCAATACCATATGCCTCTTTTGCATAACCCAAATGTCGTTCAAAAATAAGCTTACTGTGTCCATAGGGAGAAACAGGACCCGGAGTATAGTTGTGAGGAAATTTTTCAATACCAGGAGGAAGTTCTCCGTACACCGCACCGCCTGAAGATGCAAAAATAATTTTTTTTACCCGACCATAGATACAATTTTTCAAAATATTAATACCGCCAATAATATTAATATCAATATCATAAATAGGATCTTCTACCGATAAACGCAAATCGATCTGACCCGCAAGATGAAACACGTAATCCGGTTTTTCAACATCAAACACGCGATGTAACTCATGATCACGTATATCCATCTGGTAAAACCGCGAGTTATTCTCTTCATGAAGTACCACCGGATTAATATGCGAAGGACGCCCCGCGAAGAGGTTATCCACCACAATTACGGGATACCCCTCCTCAACAAGGCGATCAACAAGATGTGAGCCGATAAAACCCGCCCCGCCCGTGACTAACATTTTCGGTTTTTTTGCCGTTTCATTCATATAATGATTTACATTCTATAGAGGTTCCGGGATAGATTTTAAGACTGCTTCTTACGCCATTTTATATACTCCTCAATAAATGGCAAGAGCTGCCCATCAAGAACATCCTGTACTTGGTCGGTCTCATAATTCGTACGATGATCCTTTACCATTTTATAGGGGTTGAGTACGTACGAACGAATCTGATTCCCCCATGCCGCCTCATGATATTCACCGCGTAATTCCTGACGCTCTTCTTCGCGCTGCGACATCGAACGCTGATGAAGTTTTGCTTTCAGATATCGCATTGCCGTTTCTTTGTTTTGCAGTTGGGAGCGTTCATTTTGACACGTTACCACAATGCCCGTTGGGATGTGAGTAATACGCACCGCAGAATCAGTGGTGTTAACCCCCTGCCCTCCTTTGCCTGAAGCACGGTATACATCAATGCGAATATCGTCCGGTGCTATAATAATTTCTTGCGTTTCTCCCAAATCAGGAATCACTTCAAGCAATGCGAAAGAAGTTTGGCGTAGCTTTTCAGCATCAAAAGGAGAAATTCGTACCAAGCGATGAACTCCTGCCTCTGCATGCAGATATCCGTAGGCATACGCCCCTTGCACTTCAAACGTTACACTTTTAATACCTGCCTCACTCCCTTGTTGTTGATCGAGTATGCGCACTGTCCATCCTTGCTGTTCGCAAAATCGTAAATACATACGAAGCAACATTTCTGCCCAATCCATTGCATCAACACCTCCGGTGCCCGCGTGGATAGCCACCATCGCGTTATTGGTACTATATGGGTCTGAAAATAACGCTTGAAATTCATAACGCTCAAACTCTTTCCTGAGTGCTTCAAACGACTCATTGATCTCTTCGGATGCACCCGCACCATAGGTGCGTGCCATTTCGGCAAGAGTATCTGCATCGCTTTTAAGACGATCCCACCGTTCTATAACCTCTTTATCGCGAGCAAGTTGTTGTCCTTGCCGGCGCGCATGATCACCGTCCAACCAAAAATCTTGATTGGACATTTCTTTTTCAATAGCAACAATACGAACCCTTAATGTATCGAGGTCAAAGTAACCCCCTACATTCGTCGATACGACTGACTAGTGCATCGATATTATGAATTGGAGATGGCATATTCTTTATGATTAGTGAATCGAAGATTCGTTAAACTCACCCAATGTAACGCGTACGTCCTTTTCGTTACCTTGAGAAAATACTTTGAGCGTTACTTCTTGATTTGGCTCGTAACGTGACAATACATGGGCCAAAGCATTGTGGTCATCGATCGTTACACCATCAACTTCTAAAATAATGTCGCCTTCTACAATACCTGCCTTTTCTGCCGGACTTCCGGAAACCACCCCTCGTTCTTTTTGCGCGATATTCCCCACCACGACCGCACCATAATCATGGGGAAGATTGTTTTTAACAACATACTCCTGGTCAACCATCTGATATCGAATTCCTAACCATGGCCGAACGATCTTACCGTGCTTTTTGACACTTTCCAAATCTCGCTTCGCAACGCTGACAGGAATAGCAAATCCAATCGATTGACCCTCTCGAGAAACAGCCGTATTAATTCCCACGACCTTTCCTGCCAAGTTTAATAACGGCCCTCCTGAATTGCCGGGATTGATCGCGGCATCTGTCTGAATTGCTTCATAAATAGTTCCCACGTCCCCATTGTCATTACTTGCTTGTACCACACGATTCATTCCTGAAATCACCCCACGAGTAACCGTATTGCGAAACTCACCCAGTGTATTGCCAATAGCGATGACGGTTTGCCCGATTTGAACGGTGTCTGCATCATCAAGCTCAAGAGGAGTCAATCCTGTCTCATTAATTTTAATAATCGCAATATCGTTCAATGAATCGCTTGCTAAAACGGTTGCAGGGTGCTCTTTTCCATCATTAGTCACTACTACGTAATCAGCATTAGTATCAGAAACAACATGATGATTCGTTAATATCATTCCATCAGCTGAAATAATAAACCCCGAACCACCTCCTACGGTTTGTTTTTTACCATTCTTTGTTTCCCCTTGCACAGGAGGCATCATTGGCACTGATGGCGTCAATGGGAAAAATTGCTCAAACGGACTCCTGCCAAAAAGGCTGTTTGTTGTTGAGATTTCTTTTTTAATAAGAATGCTTACCACTGACGGTGAAGCGTTTTTTACCACATCGATCGTTTGGGAATCCTCTTGGATTATTCTCGCTTCATTGGTTACGGTTTCTGCCTTTGATAGATCAACACCAAACAGTGATGCAATACGCATACCTTGAGATAATCCGACTACCCCGCCGGCGATTCCCCCAAAAAATCCTACTCCCAAAGAAATGATAACCATAAGTACCACCATCTTGGTGGTCATTACTTTTGGCTGCTTATATATTGTCAGTTCTTTTGATGTATCCATATGAGTACACTTATGTCCTTATATTCTTTGCTCCACGGAGCGTTTTCATAAAATCAATCGTTTTCTTTAGTCCCTCATCCAACAAGACAACCGGGAACCATCCTGTTTCTTCTTTAGCTTTATAAATATTCCCCGTGATATTGTGGCGTTCCCATGCCTTTTGTACTGGATCCGTAACATCTGATTCGGGTATCCACTGCAGTGTCGAAGATGATTTTGTGAGTGTTTGGATCTTATTTACCAACTCTTTATAGGTATATTGAGTGGTGTGGCTTACATTATATACTCCCAACTGATCGGTCGTCATTATTTTTTCCAACGCATTAATAACATCATCAATATAACAAAACGCTCCTTTGTCTAACATGCGGGGAAGTATCAGCGGTTCATTTCGCAAGGCACGGCTGATAAGGTCAGGGATAACTCGTCCATCATCAAGATACATGCGAGGACCATAGGTTGTTCCCAAACGAACGATACTGTACGGCAATGAATATTCTTTTGCGTATGCCAGTATCATAGATTCGGCAATACGTTTTGCGGTGGGATAAAAATTCAATGGATCTTGGTGATCGAGAAGGCCAATATATTCTTCTGACGGCGCATATCCTTCTTGGGGAAGAAGACCGTATACACGCATATCAGACACATATAACACTTTTGCCCGATAGGACACGGCAACATCCAGTACATGTTTTGTTCCTGCCACAGCGGTGTGCATCATCTCTATAGGGTGATGAGTGTACCATGCCGGCGAGTCTGGAAGCGCACAGTGATACACTTCATGAATGCCTTCATGCACTGCCTTTGCTCGTTTGGCGTCATTCATTGTTTTCAAATCAAACGGCTGAGTGATATCATGACGTACCATTGTAAAATTAGGACGGGCGAGCAAGTGATCAATATTTTCTTCATGACCGGTCGTGTATGTGTCGATACAAATCACTCGGCGATTATGTTCCAAAAGATAATCACACAAATGAGATCCGACAAAGCCCGCACCTCCAACGACTAATGCATTTCGCAGTTCTTGTGGCATAGGAAGAAAAAATTAACGTATTGAGCCTACTTCGATACCTCTAGTATAGCTCTTTTCAAAAGCAAAAAAATGCGCAATTACTCCTTTTTGCATACTCAACGCCATCACATGAGGACCCCCTCCATTGCGCGGCCCGGTAAGAATATCCGTAACGCCATTACCATCAATATCACCACAACCTACGCTGATCCCTCCTTTAAAGCCACGCCCATAAGGGTTCCAGCTGCGCAGCAATTTTCCGACCCCCGAAAGCACACGAATTTCATCGCCCTGGAGTTGTCCCGCAATAATCTCTGCTTTATTATCACCATTCACGTCACAGGCAATAATCTGTGCACCTGTGTTACGTACTGGTTCAAATGCATTCCATGATGTTTTTTTAACTCCTTTCGCTGAAAAAATACGAACCTGAGGGTCGGTTCCTTGTGAAGAGGTAATAATTTCCCCCGTCCCATCGCCATCAACATCGCCAATCGTAACATACCATCCCGTGCGTGCATTTTTATCATAGGCAAAAAATTGTCCCTTCAATGTACCGTCTTGCTTAAAAATGCGTACTTGGGCACCACCTCGTGATTCAGGGATGGTAACAATCTCATCAACCCCATCACCATCAACATCCCCCATTGCTATATGTATGCCCCCACGAAATGCTTTGTCATAGGCAAAAAATTGAGAAAGGAGCTTCCCATTGGCATCAAAGAGGCGCACATGAGGACCTCCCCCTTGTCCTGCTGCAACAACGATCCAATCGCTGTGAGGCGAAGTACTCGTGTGGAATGGCACTTTAAATGGTGCAAATGGCGAAAATGAAATCGCCAATAGTCCTTGACGGCTCATAATCGAAAGAGGTGAAGTGCCATCACGCTTAGAGGCAAAAATCGCTCCCTTTGTCGCACTTCCACTCCCTTGGACTACAAACGTAGTTCCTGCTTGTTTCAAAGCAATATGTACTGATTTACCAATGTTAACTCTTCCACACCCCAATTTCCCAATATAGTTTGAATTCAACGCACTAATATCGTCACAACCCCCTTTTATTGCATTACTCACGTCGCTGGGACTTGCGTGAGGATTTGCTGACAATATCAATGCGGCAAGTCCTGATACGACTGCAGTTGAAAGCGAGGTACCTGACCATCCGCCGCCATACAATTTTTCAAATCCTGAGATACTGTTATCGACAACCTGGGTCGTATAAAAATCATTACCCGGTACCGAAACATCAACGCATGAGCCATAATTGGAAAACGGTGCCTTTTGTCCTAATGCATCCAATGCTGCAACACCGATAACGGCGTTGTCGCTCCCGTCATAGCACGCAGGATACATTGGAGTAATGGTGGTGTCTGTCCCCCCGTTAAATCGATCATCGTTCCCTGATGCAGCAACAATAATAATCCCTGCTGTATGGGCTCGCGAAATCGCATCTTCAAGAAAGCCACTGTCATTGGGACCCACAAAGCTTAAATTGATAATATTTACCTTTTGTTTAATGGCATAGTCGATTGCTTTTACCACAGCAATAACATCCCCTTCCCCATTGCTATCAATTACTCGCAGAGGCATAATACGCGCCCGCCATGAAATCCCCGCAATACCGACATGATTATTACCGCGCCCCGCAGCTACCCCTGCAATGAGAGTGCCATGCTGAATACCTGCATTGATAAATGAATCACCAAACTTAGGGTGTGGGTCAGCAGAATTTTCAACAAAATCCCATCCATTAACATCATCAACAAACCCATTTTTATCATTATCAATACGGTCCCCTGCTATCTCGTTAGTATTAACCCAAATACTGTCCCTCAAATCAGGGTGATCAATATCAACCCCCGTATCAATGACGGCGATGACGGGCTGTTGGGAGCCAGTAGTAATTTCCCACCCTTGCTGTACGTTTATATCTCTTAAATATCCTTGACGAGTATAAAACTCATCGTTAGGTATCATTTGAGTATTTGCCGCATACAAAAAACCATTCGGTTGTCCCACCAAAAGAAAGCCAAGGAATACAATAGCACTGCGTACAAAGGTTTTTTTCATGTGGTTAGTATATCACCCTGCACTACCCTCGCCAACACCATAACGAACTCTGTATAATGTCTTTGTTTTCGATTGTGAAGGTCTTATTTCTTTTTTACTGGCGTATTGCTCTTTGGTGCGGGTGGTGTCGGAGTAAGTTCTTTAATGCGGGTTTTAACAGATTCGTCGTTGGGAGAGTTTTTTAATACCACTTGCCAGTAGAGTAAACTTTCCGAAGTGTATCCCGTTCGATCCAAAAAAGATGCGTATGATCGAACTAGGTTTGGTTCTTGATTGGTACCCATCAAACCCTGTAAAAATACCCCTCGTGCAACCGCAATTTCGTTCAACTTATATGAATAGAGTTCAGCAAGTTTTTGATAATTGGATGGTTCTTGCGGGACGATACCAATTGCTTTTTGAAATGCGTCTTTGGCAGCTTCATACTCCTTTGCGGCTTCATGGGTGGTGCCCATATTTGCATAGGGAACAAATGATGTAGGATCCACTATCGCAGCCTTTTGATATGCATCTATGGCCAAGTCAAGCCTTCCTATTGTTTCAAAATTAATCCCAAGGCGAAGATATTGTGCTAATACTGTATCCTCTTGCGTGTCTCCCCGCTTGATTTTATCTTCAATATCGCGAATATCTTGCTCAATTTTTTTTTGTGCTTGCTGGGGAATCGTAACGGCAACAACATAATTCTTTGCATTGCGATGTACTCTGCTTATTTGCTGGTGTAATGGCGGTACGATAAACCAGAGAGCAACAGCACCCAGTATCAATACTATTGCTGCACCGATGAATTTCCCTGACGAAAGGCTTTTTTGCATATCAGTCATAGTCTATAAAGTCCCTCTATCTTAGAAAAAAACTCCCTTCTTGTCAAAAGAACGTTTTTTAAAAGTCTTTTTGCGGGTCTTTTGTGCACAAAAACTTAATACAAAAGGCTCCTTCCCAAAGGAAAGGAGCCTTTTTGCCTACCTTCACAATGTTTAACACATCATGAGAGCAGATCTCACGCTATAGGTTTAGTTATAGCTGAGGGAACCACCTTGCAATGGGTTGGCATCTGATCCTGCGGAAATCCACGGAATAGTACCAACACCAGTACCGATGAACGGAGTAACAAGCGTTGTGTTCGCTGCGCTGGTACCATAGATACCAACTTGTGGGAGACCCGTGGTTACGTTGACAAATTCATCGTACCAAGAGATATCGCCACTTGCGCTTACTGTACTTGAAGATGAACCAAGGTTCATGTTCATTGAAAGTGAGCCTGCTGCAGTGAAGAGAGCGCTACTATCAACCACAAGATTGACGGTTGTTGTTGATCCGCCAGCGATTTCGAAGTCACCCGTAACGGTACCACTAGTGGTGTTAGCAACCGGAATAAAGGTTGCAATACCATTCGTGGTGCTCGTTGTGCTGGTTACGAAGTAGCCAGTAGCAACGGTTGCACCCGTATTTGCATTCTTAAGGGTCATGAGGATCGGAGTAGCGGTATCAGCAAGCAAGCTGCTACCAGCTACGTTCACGCGCATCATGTCCTTAGAGAAGCGGATATCATCGATATAGATGTTTGCTGCGTTATAGGTAGCAGCGTTTGCAGCAATGTGGAAGCCGTAGCGATCTACAGCATTACGAATATTTGCATCTGCACCAGCAAATACACAAGTCACATACTTCCATTTGTTTGCTGTCAAAACGCCAGTAGTACAGGTGTTGCCAGCAACTGGGGTACCAAACACGTCTGCCGTCTCGTAGACACTGAATGCAATGTCTGCTGCTGCAGAAGTTGTGTCAGAACGCATCCAGAAACCAACGCCAGTGTACCCAGAAAGATCAGTAGCGGTGGTAAGAGTATTCTTAACACCGTCAGAGAGTGCAGCTGAACCATCTTCAGTAAACTTAAGAGAGTTGCTGCCCTCAACCTTGACAGTCGTTTCGAGTGCACGGGTTGGAGTTGTACCTGTAACAGTCCAAGCACCAGCAAGAGTACCGGAAGATGGAGTTAAAGATTCAACTGAATCCTGAAGACCACCACGGAACAATGCACGGTTTGCAGCGTTAGCAGCCAAGTCAAACTTGAATGGAATGTCATTTGACTGACGAACCTTTCCAGTACCTGAAGGAGACGCTGAATTGAGCGTTGCTCTCAAGCTGGTGCGATGTGCCAAGCTGTTGTTGAGAGCGTATGTTGTGTTGAGACTGCTCAACGTTGCATATGCACCGGATGAAGCACCAGTCGCGATGAAGGTATCAGTACCTGCACCGGTTGGGCTTGCAACCAAGGTTCCCAATACGAAGCGGCTCTTGAGAGCTACGTATGCATTGGAGTTTGTTGGTACATCAGCCTTCAAGGTAAACACCTTGAAACCGTTCATTGAAACAGGCTTTGAGATGTTGCTGAATACTGCACCTGATACTTCTTTATAAGAAGCACCGTTATCAGTACCGGTTGTCCATACACCACCAACAGCAGCAAGAGTTGCTACGTTAGCAGCGACAGAAACAACGCGGCCGATTTTACCTGCGTTCGTACCACTCGTCATAACGATGTAGTAACCGACGTCGGTTGAGGTGAAGGTGGTACCGTCAGTAACCGTAGGAGCAGTTGTGCTGCCACCAACGTTTGCTGACAATGTGTTGTTGCGGATCTTGCTCAAGGTAGCAACAGTGTTGCCAACAGGAACGCCATCAGCGTACAGCTTCAAGTTGGTAACGTTGCTTACGCTGTTTGCGTCAGTGCTGTTATCAACAAAGATAAGCTGGTTAACGATGAGGTCTTCTGCATTGTTTGCTGATACACGGAATGCACCAAGTGTATTCTGTGTAGTGTTCATAACAACGATCTGGTCTTGTGGGGTTGATGAATCAACAGACACAGAAACCGTTCCGCCTGCTACAACAGTGTAAACCTGTAGGGTTGCTGAAGAAGCGAGGCTGATTGTTGTTGTGGTGCTCTTACCAACACCGGTAGCAGCGGTAACTTTGATCGAGTCATTGTTACCAGTAAGAGTAGCACCGCTCAAGATGTCAGCGCGGAAATCGAGCGTAACAGATCCTGAAGCAGCGATGCTCACCGCTGGTGAGATGCTGAATGTAAGAGTAGCAGCGGTAGTGCTGCTTGGGTTAACCTGAGTTGAACCAAGCTGCGTGCTTACACCATTGATGGTGGTCATAAGCTTAACGTTGCTCAAGGCAGCGCCAAGACCGTTTGTACCATCTGCATCAGTGATCGTAAGACTGTTCAAATCAAGACCTTCTGCAGAACCGGCAGTAAGAACAACCTGACCAACCAATTGGTTGTTGGCGCCCTTAACAACGGTCATGTCAGCAACTGCTGCACTCTTTGCACCGGTAAGTGAACCAGATGCGAGAATGAGTGAGTTGCCAGTAGTGGTTGCTGCAGGAGCAGCGATACCCGTCAACGAAGCAGTGCCTTGTGCATTACCAGACTGCGCTACAAGTGCTACCTGTACTGCATCAGCAGCAACACCAGTTCCGGTGAGATCAGCAACGACTTTCACAAAAGTAGAAGTACCTGCCTTTACGACAAGACTGTTACCCAATGTGAAAGAAACGTCGTTTGCGTCAGTGACAACAGCACCTGAAGTACCAGCATTAATTGCTGCTACCGCAGTGGAAGTTACCGTTGTTTGAATGGTACCAACCTGAGCTTCAGTTGCCAAAAGCTTTACGTTCTTGATGGTCTTGCCACTTCCTACAGCACCGACCTGTGCGCGAACGTTCAATGTGTTTACTTTAACATCTTCACCAGCGGCCTTGAACTCGAATGTTGCGAGCTCTTGGTTTGTACCGTTGATTGCAGCGTTACCAGAACGTGATGTTGAGGTGCGGCTTACGCTCAAAGTACCTGGATTGATGGTGGTTGCACCACCTGCCTGAACTACGGTCCAAACACCAACGGTTCCACCTGATGGGAATGGGAAAAGAGCAACGTTATATTGTCGATCCCATACATAGATGTCTGATGGCTTCTGGATTGAGAACTGGAAGGTTCGTGCTGAACCAGCCTTGATGTCTGCCTTCAAGGTCAACTGCTTGGTTACACCAGAGGTGATATCAAGAGGAGTTGATGAAAGGTCAAACTCAATGCGCTTGTTTGCGTCAGCAGATGCAACAGCAGATCCAATCTGCACGCCTCCATCATACAACTTGAAGTTGACGATATCGGATGCTGAAGTTGAACCGATGTTGGTGAATGCAAGACGAGTAACGCGGAGGTTTTGGTTTGAAGCCTGAAGGCTGAATTTCCATACCTCGTAGTTGTCCTGTGCATCAACAGTACCTGCAGTCGTTGGCAATACGTTTGCTACGGTAAGTCTACCGAGATCGTTAACGGTTGCTACGGTCATCAAGTTGCCGCTCATTGGGAATGTACCAGCAATGGTTACATTAGCGCCAGCGGTAACATCAGATGCTGCATTGATAGAGACACCAAGTGTCTTACCAGCGGTTGCTGCTTTGCTGATATCAAACTTTACCCAAATACTCTTAGTCGTACCACGGCTAACAGTAAAGAGACCGTTTGAGTTGGTGAAGGTAATAACGCGGCTTGAGATACTTGTTACCTCAGCTAAGCGCATCATACCGTCGTAAAGATAAGCATTGTTGATATCAGAATCGTTTGCGATACCGATACGGTTAAGCTTCAGACCGCTTACAACAACGTCGCCGTCGTTACCTGCAGTGAAGTTAAACTTTGCAATGTCTACCTGTGCCTGGCCGCCATTAACAGAATCAGCAATAACTGATGTTGATGGGGCAGCAGCAGCGTCAACCATGAGACTCAACCCAGTACCCGTAGATACAGGACCAGTAACAGTGGTTACTTGAAACATCGCGATTGCGCTCTCAAAAGCAGTAATAGAAGTACCAGTGGTAATTGCATTAAAGATTGAGTCAGCAACAGTCAGGATGAATTCAGAGCGGAAGTTGTTTGCAACGAATGCATTGAAATCCGCAATCTTTCTCTTACCGGTTGCATCTACATAGTAGATATCAGAAGAGGATGCCATTTTGATAAGGCTTCCTACTGAAGGGGTTGACGTGGTGATCGTTGCTCCTGTCTGGTAGTTCGTAAAGAAAGCATCAGATACGTCGTCAATCCACATATTCCAGTTGTTGCCATAGAGATCCTTTGCGATCTGTTCACTGGATACCCAGCGAAGTTTGCCGCCTGGCTCTACTGCATACGTCTTAGGATCTGTGGTGATTTTTACAAGGCGGGTGCCTTGGCGATAGGTAACGTTGCCACCAATTGAGATGGCTGCGAGTTCTGAATCAGTGATAATCTTCACTTTTGAGAAATCGGCGTACCAGGTCTTGAAAGTCTTTTCGTTAGGGAAAACATAACGCTTTCCGTCGGAACCATAGTAGTATACGGCTGCACCAGAGGCCTTGATGAGATCACCTTGTACCAATGTTGCTGCGCTTGCAGGAACAATTGAAGCAAGACCCATAGACCCAAGTACAGTGGTTGCCACCACAGCCGTCGTGAGCATTCGCTTTGCGGCTTTAAGTACATTTGACATAATTAAGTCCTTTCGTAGTTATTATTAGACGACACCATCTTCAGCGGTTCGCTACTCCCTCTCGCGAGGGAACGAACTCGACCTTTACTGAAGCGGACTAAACAGCAGTCCTTGATTGGGTTTCCCTTCTCAAGCTTTCTGCGTAGATTTTAAACAATAGGGAGTTTTTATTTTTTACTTTTTTTACCCCCTTCACCTAACCTATGGTGAAGTGGGATCAGCAAGCGGTGTTTCACTTTCTTGCTTTTCTGGGGTAGGTATTTTTGTTTCTTCTTTTTTATCCCCTTCTTTTATCTCTTCATCTTTGGTCTCTGGAGTAGTGATGATGATTGCCTCTGCGCTTTCTTGCGCATCCACCACCAGCTTGTATGACTCATCCAAACTCATCAGCGCCAGTGAGAGATCATTTTTTTCAAGGGATTTTTTTGCGATGTTCAATTTGTCAGTGGCTTCTTTTGAATCTTGAGTGGCTTTTGCTACCTGTGTTGCATCCACCCCTTTTGTGCTCGATGCGATCTTTACTACCTGATCCAATGTCTTTACATGTTCTTCCGCCTGCTTAATGCGATCTTGTATATTGTTCTTTATCTCTTCCGGCGTTGCACTGCTTCCATTTTTCTCGATCACGACCGCTAATGCTTTAGTGGTGGTAGTGTTGGCTTGCGCGAGCGCTTCTTTTACTTTTGGTGCCGTATTGTGCTTCACCGGCTTTGAGAGCGCTTGTTTTGTTTTTGAAAGTACCTCACTGACGCGTACTGCCTTTTGACTCACTGCGTTGGCTACTTGAGCGACCCGCTTTGAATCTTGGCTGCTTTTTATATCTTCCAAATACTGCCCGGCGCTCGTGAGGGTTGATGTTACATCGCTTACCAGTGAATCTACTTTTGCTGCTTTTTCTTCATCACTGATCGATTGTTTTGAAATGGCATCCAACTCTTCAAGGCGTGTTTCTACTTGCTGCATCTGGAGCTCTGCCTTTTGGTCAGGGAATGCGATGGCGACCTGAATATTTTCAGTGGTCTTTTTTACACTATATAATGTATCGCCCGGCAAGCTGTGTCGAGCGCCCAAGGTTGCGACTGATCCTCCAAAAAGAATCGTCAATGCTGTCAAAGCCATTGCAGCCGGATGAGCGACTACCGCGCCAAGAGTATATTGATAGGCGCCAGAAAGTACGGTGCGGGTATATACGACAATCCCCGCAAATGTCCCTGGTCGTGATGTCCCCATGCCTTGAGACGCCACTTGAGAGAGTAATACTTCTTTACAGGCAGCCTGCCATTCACTGCGAGGAGTGATGCGCTGTAACGTTTTTAGTTGTTTAATAATCTTACGGCTCATGTATGTATGAAAAACTATTTGTGCGGTTTCAGCTTGCCTTTCAGTGCTTTGATGCCCCGATGGAGCATAACGCGTACTGCTCCCGGAGAACGATCAACCACTTTGGCAATCTCTTTAAGAGATAAATCATTAAGAAAGTGCAGTACGATGATTTCACGATAGGTGTCTTTCAGTTCGCGAAGTGCTTTTTCAACCAGCACCATGTCAGACTTTAATGTCATCTTTTCTTCCAGGGTGAGGTCAACACGGTCAGCAATGACGATTTCATTCTCACTATCATCGAGTGACTCGACAAGCGCTTTTCCTCTCTTTCGATAAAAATCAACGACGACGTTGCGGGCAATCTTATAAATCACTGCTTGAAGATTGCCAATCCCCTTGCTTTCCTTTATATACTGCCATGTTTTTAAAAATGTCTCGGAAGTCAAATCTTCCGCATCACTGGCAGACGGAACCTTCAGATACACAAACCGATATACCTTTTGTACATAATAATCGTACAAAGGCGCAAAACTCTCGGTGTGTCCTCGTTTAATATGATAAATGAGGATTTGTTCGTTCAGGTACCCACGCATGTGAGTGATGCTATATTAGACGTAAGCTAACAGGAAAACGTTACAGTTCAATTAATACAATAGAGCAAGGCTACCACAAAACCCTTAAAAAAGGAAGGGTTAAGGGGGATTTTGTAGTGTTTTTGCGTCATTTTACTGTTCGAGACGATCAAGTATCTCTCGAACATTATCGCGATGCACTACTTCATAGGTGGCGTTAGGGTACGTGCTTGTCCAGCTTTTTGGCGGTGTTTCCTTGCTTTTTGGACTCCATTTGCACTCATATCCACTCAAGATCCCGTCGCGCTCAACCACAAAATCAACTTCTTCTTG
Organism: uncultured Gammaproteobacteria bacterium; assembly: GCA_964357385.1. Classification (GTDB taxonomy): domain Bacteria; phylum Patescibacteriota; class Patescibacteriia; order JACQRZ01; family JACQRZ01; genus JAHFJA01. The sequence goes on along the minus strand of CAYHKW010000004.1, from coordinate 10,194 downwards.
ATTGTATGTACGCCAAAAATAGCGATTTGCACCACGACGATGCATCAAGTGAGACTTGTAGACCTCCACAATAAACCAATTTTCAAATAGTGCCCCGACATCGTCACGCAAGGCAAGGGGGTTAAAGTTTTTGATGAGAGCATTACGAATTCCGATATCTACGAAGTAGTATTTTGGCATCTTACTTACTTCCTTTCGTAAATTGCGGCTAAAACCGCGAAGGGGAACAATAATAAACATTTTCTCAAGAAGATCCAGATACCGTTCAACCACACCGTGTCCAATAGAAAGGGTACGCGCCAGCTCTGCAACAGAAACCTCGCTGCCCAACTGCAGTGCAAGCAATGTAAGGAGATCAACGACTTTTTGTGGCTTGCGCACTGTTTCGAGCGTCAAAATATCCTTATAGAGATACGTATTAAGATATTCAGACAGATACTGCTCTTTCTCCCTTTTATCACGTATCGTATGAATACGAGGGTACATACCATACAACAGACATTCCTCAAGCTGAATATCTGTTGAAACGCCACGGTACTGCTCTTGTATCTCTTGATAGAGCAAAGGGAAAAGATGAAACGTATTGGTACGACCCGTGAGTGGTTCGTTCAATTTTTGTGCCAAATCAAACGAAGCAGATCCTGAAGCAATAACCGTATAACCGCCCCTATCAACCAAGAGTTTGAGAGTAAGCCCGATATTGTCTATCTTTTGTGCCTCATCAATCACGATAGTTCGTGCGTTTCCCAATTCACGTTCAAGAAACGCCCATTCATGTCGAGAAAACAATTGCTGAGCAAAAAGATCATCTCCGGTGGCATAGTAAACGTCCTTACTTGCTTCACCCACAATATGCTTTATGAGGGTAGTTTTACCGGACTGACGAGGCCCGTATATAATGGTCACTTGCTGACCTTTTCCGATAGAATCACGTATCGCTTGAGAGACAATTCGTTCAAAATAGGGCATATTAACTAGAAATACACGATGTATAGTTATATATATTTGTATAAATTCATTATACTACACATCGCGTATTTTGTCAAAATTACCCCTATTTCGCTTTTTCTTCCTTTTCAGTCTCACCAAAAAAGTCAGAAACGACCACCCCAATAGCGGTGGTAACCGGAATAGCAAGCAATGCCCCGACCACACCGGCCAATTTTGCCCCTATTAATAAGGCAATAATGCTAATAAGCGGATTGAGACCGACGGTATGCTGCATGACTTTTGGTACCAAAAGGTCATTTTCAAGCCTTTGGATCACCAAATAGAGGATAATCACCCACAATGCAAGCCACGGGGATTGGTTAAGGGCAATAAATGCCGCAGGAATCGCACCAAGGATAGGTCCTACCACCGGGACAAATTCCGTCAGTGCCGCAACCAGCGCAAGGGTCAATGCATAGTCCACCCCCAAGATCGTAAGCCCGACATAACTCAATACAAAGATAATAAAACTCAGAATCAGCTGAGCACGAAGCCATTTGCCGATCTGATGCTGGATACGGGTAATCAGGTGATTGATATATCCTTCATAGCGCTTTGGAGTAACAAAGGTCAATGCGCGCTGAACCACATGCTCTTGTGACGTCATGTAAAAACTCAGAACAAGGACTACTGACAAGGCCACAAATCCTCCAATCACATCAAAGATTTTCAAAAAAAGGCCGCTGGCAAACGTAAGCAGTCCCGCCTCCATGGCTGCTAAACCTTTTTTTGCTTGCTCAAGAATATTTACATCAATTGCCTGGCTTTGAAGCCCGCGGAAAATCGCAAGAAGTCGTTCTGAGTAGACCGGAAAATTCATTGCCAGCTGGCTTACCTGATCTGCTAGTGCCGGTATTAACAATACAAACATGAGAGTAATCACTGCCAACACTGCAAAATAGATAAGCAAGATACCTGCCACGCGAGGAACTTTTCGTTTCTCCATGGCATTTACTGATGGAGACAGTGCGGATGATATAATGAAGGCAACAAACAGAAGGGCCAGTACATTGCTAATGAGGTACAAAAACCACAATGCAGCCATGATCACCAGAATCTTGATGAAGGTCTGCGTTGAGATGTTTATATTCATCACTGTTTCACGAGGGGATGCCATATAATAAAAGTATACCATGTCCATTGATTTCGTCCCATAACAATGCTATTATTCCCTCCATGCCCGTACTTGCTATCAACAAAAAAGCCCTCCATGAATATGAAATTCTTCACGAATATGAGGCAGGTATTGTGCTTTCTGGACCTGAAGTAAAATCAGTACGCGGCGGCCATATTTCATTAAAAGGGAGTTTTGCGGTATTTCATGGCACTGATTTACAACTTCTCAACGCCCACATATCTCCCTACAAGCCAGCAAGCCAACAGCATTATTCCCCCACCCGCAGCCGAGCACTGCTCCTCAATCGCAAAGAACTATCGCAATTACAAGGAAAACTCCAGCAAAAGGGCTTGACATTGGTGCCTCTTCGCATATATACTAAAGGGATCAGGATTAAGGTATCGATCGGTCTTGCCCGAGGACGTCAAAAACATGAAAAACGGGAGCTCATTAAAAACCGCGATATCAAGCGAACCATACAACACGCACTCAAACGCCCACGTCCATAAGCTTTCCGCTATTATGGGGATGCCGGGTTTCGAATATGCGAACAGTATAGGACGCGCACGTCGAGCAGGTGTATTAGCCTCGTCAATCCTTGTACACAACTGATAAGTGCAAAAAACACTATCTCCAGCAATGCTCGCATGCTAGCCTCAAACTTCATGCCGAACTTTGCTACCGCTTCAGCGTAATAACGTAGAAGCCATCCGTCTTGTTGATGCCTGATGGACGAGCGCGGGTGTCATTTTATCAGGATAGGATTATGTGGATTGCATACCCTCCATAGTCCAAAACCTACGTATGCACGATTACGATCAAGGATGTCAATCTCCGTGTCGTAGTATGTATAAACGATTAACTAAACGTGTAGACCGTACTATTCCTGCCGTATATCACGCGGGTTCAACTCCCGCCATCTCCACCAAAAGACGTCTTTTTGAGTCGACTAAACCGCCCCGTTGGGGCTTATTTCAATACAATGCGAAAGACCTATCACAAGCGAAAACCAGACGCTAACGAGAAAAAGTATCGTACCAACGAACAAATCACCGCACCAGAAGTGCGGGTTATTGACGATGAAGGAAACCACGTCGGTCTGATGACCATCGAAGCGGCCCTTGCAAAAGCAAAAGAATTCGAGTTTGACCTGGTAGAAATCGAACCTACCGCCAACCCTCCGGTCTGCAAAATCATCGATAGCGGCAAATTTCAATACGAACAAGAGAAGCAAAAGCGCAAAGCAAAGGCAAAACAGAAGCAAACTGAGACCAAAGGTGTCCGCCTTTCCTTGCGTATTGGCGCCCATGATATCGAGGTTCGCATGCAGCAAGCCAAGAAATTTTTGGAAGCAGGGAACGAAGTAAAGGTAGAAATGGTACTGCGTGGCCGTGAACGCGGACACACCGAGCATGCCAAAGAAATCATCAAAGCCTTTATCGCAGGCCTCGATGTCGACCATGGCGTAACCCTGACCTGGGACAACAAAATCCAGATCCAAGGAGGCCGTCTCCATGCCATTATTGGCCTCAAGCGCGTCTAGTACCAGCCAGTGCTTACGGCTCACGCCCACCGACACTAGTTAGTATTTACGGGCTCACGCCCTTCAACATTTGACAAGTACGTTACTTTCCGTCATACTCACCCTTATATTTTATGCCTAAACTCAAGACAAAACAGACCGTAGCCAAGCGTTTCCGTGTAACCACCACCGGAAAAGTGATTCGCCGCCATGCCGGACAGAACCATTTTAACGCCCGCGATACCGGAAAAGTCTCCCGAAACAAGCGCAGTGACGACACTATGTCAGTTGCGTTTACCAAAACTATTAAAATACTGTCCAACCAGTTGTAAACCTGTATGCCACGCGTAAAACGAGGAATGCTCCATCTGAAAAAGCGTCGATCACTCATGGCTGCCACCAAAGGCTACCGTTGGGGTCGAAAAAATCTCATTAAGCTGGCACGTCCTGCTATGCTTAAGGCGGGTTCATACGCCTACCGCGACCGCCGTAACAAAAAGCGGGTGATCCGCCGTCTCTGGCAGATCCAGATTAGCGCTGCGGCAAAGCTTCATGATTTTAGCTACAGCAAGCTCATGGATCGCATCCACAAGAACAACGTGATGCTCGATCGCAAAATCCTTTCTACACTCGCAAAAGATTATCCTGCAGTATTTACCAAGGTTGTTGAGAAGGTGAAGTAGGGATGATATAGATACTCAAAACTACCCCATCTCGGGGTAGTTTTATATTGCCCATTTGATACAATAAACCAATATGAAGCTCTCGAAGAAACAACAATCCACCATCGTCAAAATAGCACGGGAATACGGGGCGACTTTGGTGTACATGTTTGGTTCTTATGCCCAAGGCAAAGCCACCAAGGGCAGCGATGTCGATATTGCAATACTCCTCCCTTCGACCTTATCCGCAACCAAACGTTTTGATATCCGATGCATCCTCGCAGAAAAACTCGCAGGTGCCCTCAGCACACCAATCGACGTTGTAGTCCTCAACGACATTTCCTCAATCTTCTTCAAATTTGTGATCATCCAAGAAGGTGAGCCCCTTTACGAAGAATCAGATGTTGTGCGCGTCATGTACGAATTGCGTATTATGAATGAATACTACGACTTTGAACCATTCTTAACTGCCTATAACAAAGCGTATGTCGCACGTGCTGTATAACAAAATTGTTGCCAAATTGGATCATCTCAATGAGTATTTGGGGTATCTAAAAGTACTGCAAAAAATCAATAAAAAAGCTTTTCTAGAAGACTATCATCACTTTGGTCTCGCGGAACGCTACCTTCAGCTTTCGATAGAAGTAGTACTGGATATTGCAAAACTTTTTGTTGCGCGGCTTGAACTTCCAAAACCAGACAGCAATCAAGAGTTTATTTTCATTCTGCGTAATGCCAAGATCATTTCAAAAAAGACTGCTGAACGAGTAGAAGGAATCATAGGGTTCCGTAATGTCCTCGTTCACGACTACGAAAAAATCGACCGCACTATCATATACGAAAAACTTCAAACGCGCCTTGATGACTTTGTGGTATTTAGAAAGGAAATCATGGCGTATTTGAAGAAAAACTACTGAAGATTCCGTTGACTATTCTAATATCAATTGAGTATTCACCAAGGTACTCGAAAAGATGAAAAAGGTTATAAATATAAGGAATTTGGAACAACTGTCCTATAAATACTTGACAAAATGTCTATAATATGCTATTCTTCTCTTCAGAAGGTCACATATTGGATCTTTAAAAAAATAATATTTTGTTATAAAGGAGGGCTTAGCCCATGTCTAATTCGAATGTTTCACGTTCACTATTAAAAGCTTTTCAGGCCTTATCACCAAAAGTCGTTAAGGCTGAAGAGATTGTTTCCCATCCAGGTATTATTTTTGGGAAAAAATCAATTCAAAGAACCTTAAATGTTTTTAACAGAGAAGAAAAAGCAGCAGAACCTAGTGAATCTTATGTTGGTTATGCCAATGATGAAGCCTTGATATGGGCTTTGGATGGTCGTAAACCAATTGCAGGAAAGAAATATAATGTTTATACGTTGAAAAGCTTTTCTAAAAGAGGAGGTAGAGATGGTAGAGAAAATAACGAAATCCCTGTTATTCCTGATCCCGCCACTTTGGGAGAAGAAGAAAGGCTGAGCGAGGAAGATGGCTCAATCGTTATCAAGGCCAAATTAAAAAAAGTAAAATGGCTCAACACCGACAGAAAAGAATACTCCAGACTGGTTGCTATAGGACCTAACGGTAAAAGAATTTATGCAGACACTGAAGAATTTAAAGCATTCATCGATAAATCTACAAAATTTGCAGTAAGACCAAGACTTGAAAGTCTATCTGTATATGCCGCTGTAGTAGTAAATGACAATGTAATAGTTGATGAATTCACTATTAAGGTCGGGGAAACTTACTTTAGATGGTTAGAAAAATTTGGTTTGAGTGTCGGGGATTTAAAGAATTTAACTTACGATAAATTTGTTGATATCGCAAGAAAACGTCTTGAAAATCCTCGGAAAGCTTACGAACAACTTCTTAAAAACAGAGAAGCTGGAAGTGGCAAACCTCGTGACCAATGGGCAAAAGGTGAAAAAGAACGTCTTAAAAATAAATATTTTGAGACCTTAGTTATCCTAGAAGCATGCTATGAAGCAGGCAAAAAATGGTTTACTGCTCGTGACACCAAAGCTGCTGTAATAAAATCTACAGAAGCCAAGGCTAGTCAAAAAATTGAAATTAAAAAAGAGGAAAAGGAATCCTCGAAACAAACATAAACTAATATAATTTTAGAAAAACTGCATAAAAAGGATATGCAGTTTTTTAATTTCTATATTTCAAACTCACAAACTTTTATATGCTGTAATTAGTTCTTTGTTAAAATCCTCCATGGATTGATATCGTTCCCTTGCTCGGGGGCTCATCGCTTTAGACAGAATCGGCTGAAGGACGGCGGGGATTTCATCAGGAAATACTACTTCTTCATTTAAGTGTTCGAGACGATACTTTTCCATCCTCTCTTTTTGTGCTAGATCCTTGGTCTGAGAGTCAATATTGTGCGGCCATTTTTTTGCAATAAGATAATAGAGTGTCGATGCTGATGAGTAAATATCAACAGTGCGATCAAATATAGGCTGTTCGGTGAACAGTTCTGGCGGCATGATAAATCGATTACCAAGCATGGCTCCTTTTTTAAATACTCCATCCCCCCCAGCGTCAATTGACCCCATTTCCAAATCAGTCAGACGCACTTTGTCTTTTGAGAGGATGATGTTGAGCGGCGCAATGTCATAATGGACCACCCCAGCACGATGAAGTGCTGCAACACCATCGCACACACGAACCATTATTGATATCGCAACTTTCGGTTCCATGCTCCCCTTTTCCAATAAGAAGTGTTCCAAATCTTTACTTCCGGCCTCGTATGCACGCAAGACTGTTTTCCCATTATGAACTCGCTCCTTTGGCAACAAAATATTCTCATGTGAAAATCCTGCATCGGCCAAATAGGTTTCTGGATCTTTGAATTCCTTTGGAAGCATATTAATGCGCGCGAGTTCTTCAAAAGAATCAACAGGATTTTCCTTAATTACAACTACATCATCTTTTCCTCGTTTGAACCCTGCCCATACCTTACCAGTCGTAAGGTCGGAAAGAAGGTATTTTTTGACTTTTACATAATCACCTGTCACCTCGACATCTGTCTCTGCTTCAAGTTCCCGAATAGTCGCAATCTGGTCGGGTACATCAAGATTAAGAGGGTTTTCATAATAAAACTCATCCAGCAGGGGTTGGAGTTCGGCTTGACGCTGCTGTGCTTCTTGTTGTCGTTGTTCTTGCTCCTGTGTTTCCTGTGCCTTTTCTTTGAGTTCTTTTTCTGCCAACTTTTCATTAAAGCCCGCTAAGACTTTTTTAAGTTCTTCTGCTGATTCTTTGTTGCCCGATTTGGCATCACGCATGAGTATTGCATATTTTTGGTAATCCTTGAGCCCCTCAACCCAATTGGTCATGTCTGTAATCTCTATCTTTCCCTCAGCGTTGAGTTTGTATTTTATTCCAAGCCTACTAACCAGTTTTTTATAAGAGTGGGAATCTTTACCAAGAGGTTCATCGGCCTCATAGACTGAGAGAGTCGCACTGATCATAACTTCGCACTCTTTTTTCAACTCTTCCAAGTCAGCAGGATCTTCATAGTTCCAATCTTTCCCCTCAGCATTTGTGTTGAGTTTTCGCAGCTCATCAAATGCAGTAAAACCACCCGCCCATTGATCGATAGGAGGAGTTCCTTTTTTCCAAGCATCGATCGCTCTTCTTGTTGAAGTATAGATACGAGAAACCCCTGTTCCCGCAAAATCAATACGTCGTGTGCGTACCTCTTTTGATGCGTGATAGGTTCGACGCGCATGATGAATCGCTTGTCCTATACGGATATCCTCTCCTCCCGTCGCCCCAGAATAACCGCCAATCGCACCATACATACCACCACGAAATGCGGTGTTGGCACCGCTCGTTGTTATTCTGCCAAACTTCCTGCGTCCCCCAATATTGTAATACTGAAATAAACGAGTTCCTAAATGTACCGCAGGATGGCGCACGTAATCGGCCGGATCCCAGTCAATTTCACCAACCAGTGAATCAAGTTCCGGACGATCATCAAACTTATCAATAAAGTTTGAAATATATTTTGGTGAAATACCTTTGTTATCTGCATCATTACTTACCATAATGATATCGGGTGCATCTTTGCCACGAGCACGCTGTCTCCACAACGTCGCATCGGTTCCCATTTTCCTAATAAACGCGATATTAGCATCTTGATTCGGGAGCTCTTGCGCCATAACGCTCACCTTCACATCAGGGAAATCGTTTTTAAACCGCTCAATCTCATCGAGCGTCTTTTGTACATCGTCCTTATTGATACTATTACCGTTTTTATCCTTCTCCGGCCAATTTACGAACAATGATACCTCAAATTGATTTTGAAAATCCTTTAGCTGTGCCGGCGCGTCAGCGTTTTTCTCGTCGTACCCTGTCGGTATTTGGCGAGCATAACTCTCGAGTGATTGATAAATGTTATGTGCCTCTTGGTGTCCTGCCACCGGAATACATACTGATAGTTTGGCATCCTTAGTCATTGCCCCTGGTTGATTTGCTAATGATTTGACTCGATCTCGGTGCGCGGGGCTCATTACGCCAAAGTACCGCGTAAGTTCTTTATAATGATCAAGCGCCGCTTCGGGGTTCTTTTCCAAGGTCGGTGATCTCACTGATTTAAAATATTCCTCCCATTCCTTTTGATTAAATGAGTCTCCATAACTATCATAATATCCTGCATCAATCGGCCTTCTCATACGTTCAAGCGGGGTGCGAGCGGGCACAGGAATAACCGGTGGAATATCAACCGTATAGGGGGACGGCACATCAAGTGCTATAACAGGGATCTTTTCAATGACTTTTTTGGGAACAGTGTCTTCGATTGGGGTGGTAACTCCTAATCCTTCATGGGTTGCCAAAATCCTCCCATGCATCTCGCCATTGGGGTCCGTTTTCATAACCTCAAACACTTCAGCAAAACGACCTTTAAAAATAGCGTGACCATCATGCTGCACGTCAAAAAATAACTTTGCGGCAGGACTATCTTTAGGAATAATCGCATTCCCATTTGTATCAACATCTACCATGAATACATCTTTTTGAGTTTCACGAGAAAGCGAAAGAGCAATCCGCAATTTGCCTTGAGCAATATCCTGTTGCGCATTAGTAGAAAACTCTTTATGGAAAGAACCGTCGGCAGTCATTTCTTTAACTGAAAACACGAAGTCTCCTTTTGCATTCAAGCCGTTACCTCCGCCCCACTGTAATTTCAATTCGTTCAAGTCAGCACCCTTCCACTTGCCGGAGTGTGCATCAAAATACATCTTTGTGTTGTTGTCATACCACAGATGTCGGCTTATGTGGGTAAAATCCTTTTGATGTGCGACAATATATTCTTTAGGATTATGGACTTCCTTTTGTAAGATATCTTTTGTTGTTGTGATAGTATCTTCTTTAAAAACAATATCGTTACTGTCAAGAATCTCTTGTGATTGTGTGGTCAAATGTCCACTCTCAAAATGAAGACCTTGAGCATATTCCTCATCCCCTCTCCAAAGAGTATACGAACCATCACTGACATGACTGAGCGTAACCCCTTCAGGTAATTTGATGTGGGTGCCGTCACCCAAGACAGTATCATGGACTGGACCCGGGAATCGAGGCAGTTCACCAGCAGACAGGCGCCGCAGGTATTCCAAAGCGGTGTAGCGCTCAGTCTTAACGGTCGAATGTATATCTTCTGCTTGCGCATGAGGTATCAAGACTGACTCAAGCGCACCTTGTTTTGCTTCTGAAAAAAAAGCACCAACTTCTTGAGCAACCACTCCGACTCCCGCCCCAATCGCAACACCCTTCAATGCAGCCATCGCGACCTTCCGATGCTTCATTTGTTTAAATAACTTGTTTTTACTTTCAACACCTTCTGTAAACTCTTCACGTTTTACATCAACACAGACCTTGAGATAGGAATCA
>CAYHKW010000003.1:0-30996 GCA_964357385.1 uncultured Gammaproteobacteria bacterium | reverse complement strand
GTTTGACCAAGAGTGTTTTTTCGCCGCGCACCGCGCACCCCGCAATCTCGGCGTGGAATTTTTTGGAAAGCTCCCACGGGTTCACGCCATATGGCGTGAGGAGCGTATGGAGCGCGTCGAGCGCCAGAAAGCCCGCATTGTGGCGGGTCATTTCATATTCGGTGCCAGGATTTCCTAAACCTACGATAAGTTTCATGCATCTCCTTTTTTAATACGCTCTTCAGTTACGACGTTTACCGGAGTACCGGCAAATCCATATTGTTCACGTAAACGATTTTCCAAATAACGTAGGTATTCATATCGAATCGCCGCACGACTGTTTACTTCAAGAATAAACGTCGGTGGATTTTGAGGACGCTGTTTGATACTAAAAATCTTTGGCTTCTTACGCCCCATTTGCCAAATCGGCGGTTGGCGCGTCATCGCTTTTTTCAAAAATGCCGTCAATTCTTCCTGTGGAATGGTTTTCTCCCGCTCTTTTTGTACTTCTAGTATTATATCAAGAATTTTTTTAACACGCTGCTTGGTGAGTGCCGAAACAAAAATATTGGGCGCCCAATTGATGAATGCAAAAAACTTATTGAAATATGCCGTATACGCATTACTGCTTTTGACGGTCTTTTCTTCTACCAAATCCCACTTGTTTACAACAAAGACAACTCCCGCACCCGATGTTACGGCGATATCAGCAAGACGGCTTTCTTGTTTTGATGCCGTCACACTTGCATCCAGAACCAACAATACGACATCTGCTTTTTCAATATTATCAATACTTCGCTTCACCCCATCAGACTCAACGCCACCTTCGACTTTGCTTTTTTTACGAATACCCACCGTATCCACTAACAATATAGGTTGGTCGTTGTACACAATCAACATATCCTGGGGCTCACGAGTGGTATGAGCGATGGGACTTGCAATAACGCGGTCTTCTTCAAGAATGGCATTGAGGAGTGAAGACTTCCCTACATTGGTACGACCAATAATGGCAACTTTGATCGGCGGTACATTTGAAATTGGTTGAACAGCGTTTTGTAGTAGTGGTTGCGCTTCATCCAAAAGATCACCCAACCCCCTTCCGCTTGAAGCTGAGATATCACGAGGAGTGCCCAGCCCAAGATTTTCCCACTTCTGTGCGGAGATGTCGCGATGCTCTGTTGTCTTATCAACTTTGTTCACCACGAGCCAGACAGGGACGGTGGTGGTCTTTCGGACTATTTTAAGGTAGGCACGATCTTCAGGGGTGATACCATCTTTGCCATCAACGATAAAAAGAATGAGGCCTGCTTTTTTTAGCAATGCCACTGCGTGTTCATATGTTTTCTTTTCAATTTCATCACTCGGTTTTGGAACGAATCCTCCCGAGTCAGCAACTTGAAACGTGAAGTCACGCCATGTACAAAAACCATAATTGACGTCGCGAGTGGTGCCTGCAACATCTGATACCACCGCCTTCTTTTGCTCGATAAGACGGTTAAAAAGGGTTGATTTACCTACATTAACGCGTCCCACCAAGGCAACAAGGGGGTACGGATTCTCTTTTTTTATAGTGCGTACGGGCATATATCACGCATTAAAGCATGGAACCAGTAAAAAATCTAGTGGTGAGCAAAAGGATCCTGCAAAGAGGATCCTTTTTTGCTTGTTGTAAGCTGACCGATCAAGCGATTACAATGATGACTGTTTAATGCTGCACCCTGAGGAAATCATACCATCAGCGCCAATATGGTATACCCCTGCTGGTCCGTAGGTGGTATTGGTTTCGAGGTAAAAACATACTTCAAAATTGCTGGTCTTTGAACTCCCTTTGATGGTGGTGGCACAGGATGCCGTTGATCCAGAATGACATGCGGTCGTCGCAGAAGAAGACTGTTCATTGATCTTATTCCAATAACTCCAATCAGTAACCGTACCCAACACGATTGCTCCCAATGATGTCGTACAGTTTGCGTTATTGATAATTACTGCCTTTCCTGATCCACAAGGAATTTTTTGTGCTGGAGTCTGAGCTTGAGCCAAAATAAATGCTTGTGCTAATTGTTTCATGTCAGAAATACGTCGTGCGTCGCGAGCTTCCATTCGAGCCTGTGCCTCAGCATTTGCATTAATCTGACCGAGAAGTCCCCCTTCTTCAACGGAAACAGAAGCAGCTGAATCAGCCTTTATATCCCCACACGCAATATAAGCTTTCATGTCTGCAGTTGACTTGTGAATATTGATTGCGAGCGGAAACCGTTTGAAGAGGCTTTCCATCGAAATCCCAATCATAGTACGAGAAGTGCCATTTACCACGGGAGTCAAAGGATATTGAACATCACCAGGTGTCGGACATGCGCCTGAATGAATATGAGCAGGCTGGTTAGCACCATCTGGTTCGCCAACCACATTGATATCAACTTGTACCTGCCCATTGACGTCCGTCAAAGTAGCAGTTCCTGATTCGCCCGAATCATTTTGAGCAGCTAACACAACTTTTATTTGAGTTTTTTGTGTAGATGCTGGTTGTGTGGAAGTAGTTTCAGGCTGTTTCGTTGTCGTAGTTGCCATCATTGATGTTTCTTGCTGTATTTCGGCTTGCTTTTGAGTATTGTATGAATAATAAGTGATACCACCACCAGCAACTAGTGCAATTGCTGCGATTATCGCAATGGCGATATTGGTCGAAAGACCTTTTTGAAACAATTCCTTCATAAGGAAATATATAAAGAATTAAATACAGTTATGTGTAGTATATCACAATCTAACCAGCTCTCACTAGTACATTGCATCAAGGGAAACCTTTGGTCGCCAGCCAAGTTCCCATAATGCCTCAGCAGATACATCGGGGTAGTCGCCGCGTTCTTTAGAAGACATTAGCGGTGTCCGCGCTTGAACACATTTTTGTATATCACGTATTGATGCATACTCTCCACTGCCAGCATGATATATTTCCCCTACTTTCCCTCGATGCATCAAAAAATCAATGGCATTTACTACATCATATACGGATAACCATTCATACGTTTCATAAGGAAAGCGCATGTCAAACCATTGGTCTTTATTGTTAAGCAATGCATTCATGCCATGCGCAATATGCTGGCCCGAGCCATGGATCTCGCTCATACGTAATATCATTGCAGGAATATTCGCATCATTTTTCCGCACCAAACATTCCATATCTGCCGCTGCTTTTGACACCGCATACCGACTCGCCGGCTGTACATGATAGACAGGCTCTCCTCCCCCATTGCCATACACTTCATAACTGGAAAGTTGGATAAACCGCTGAACTTTATATCCTTCAAGACTATTATAGTGAGCAATGCGATCCAGCAACGCTGTGAGTGTTCCTACATTACCATCTATGTAGGATCGATTATGTCCCAAAGGAGATGGGCACACACCTGCTGCATTCACGACCGCATCTACCCCCTCACTCAGTACCGCATCAAGCGTATCGTGCTCTCGCATATCGGCACGAACAAAATGATATCGGTGATTGGTTTTTATATCTGAAAGGTTACCCAAATTTCCTGTTGAAAGATTATCAATATTAACCACCTGTACTTCGGGGTATTTTGAAAGCATGTGACGAATGAAGTGGCTTCCTACAAAGCCGCTTCCTCCCGTAACAAGGATACGATTGATATTCATAGTTATAATTCTGCACGAATCTTTTCAGCTACCTGTTGCGCCTCGCCTTCGTCGTAACTTTTACCATGCCATAACTCATACCCGTCATTTTCAAACCGAGGCATGATGTGCCAATGAGTATGAAATACCATCTGTCCGGCTATGGCACCATTATTGGCTGCAATATTAAAGTCCTTACTATCGAATGCTTTTACTATTGCCAACGCAACAATTCGGATTGTTTTAGTAATGGCTTCCAGAGTTGGAAGATCAGTATCAAGGACATCCCGACTGTGTTTTTTGGGTATCACCAGCGTATGCCCCTTATTTATTGGTTTTATATCCAAAAATGCAATAGTAGCATCATCTTCATAGACAATCTCTACAGGAATTTCTTTTTTAACAATGCTACAAAATAAACAGTCATCCATAGAACAAGGTCTTATGATTCTTGCTCTATCATTATACCAGCAGAACACAAAAGAAGAATACTCGCTGCTGAACAGATATATGCCCAGACACCCAGACTGACCGTGAGTTGAAATACAATACATCCCAACACCAATGAAAGGGCTACTAATCCGACATAATACCAACGGGTATTGCGCGAAGCCACCGACGGATGGGGCAACAGAATCGCTAGCACACCTGACAATACGACTATTATAAGGAGGTGATTAAGGTTAAAATACCGCACCACCACCCCTGCTTTCATACTTTCCAAAGCAAGAGCGATGACATATCCCGCCAATGTAATCAAAAATACGTCATATGAAAGCTGGGAAATAATGGTTCCCATTGTTCGTAAGTGTTTCATAGCATTACTTCACAATACTGTTTAGGGCTCGACCGATCACTGCCTTCATGCTAGCAAATGTTATCGGATCTTTGTAGAGCTTCATCTGTATAGATGAAAGGGCAACATACTCCTCGGGATTACCGTGGACTAATCCAGGTACCGAAATCACAAAGCGATATTTCCCCTTCTCCCATCCCGCTTTGATTAAATCAATATCAACGTACCACACACTCCACCCGTCTTGTTTTGAAACCTCTGTCAGATCATAGAGAGTATAATCATCATTTCCTGCACCACGAACCCCCAGACGCAATGGCAGCGATGTGTGATTGTTGAGTACCAGCCTAATATTCGCATGTTTATAGACAACAGGGGTAATCAGATCAAAATACACTGGATCTTCAAACATCTTCTGAAATGATCGGCGGTCATCATATTCTTTGCCTCCCATACGCGACACTGGCTGAAGCTCGCTGACAATCGGTCCCGGATCACCAAACAAGTAGTCAACAGTTTTATGACCTCCCAATGCAATATTCTGGTCAATAACCCATACAAAAAACAGACTCATACCTACCACGCATAGTATTCGGACAAGCCAGTGGAGTATCTTCATATTATTGAGAAATTCTTACCAGACGATATAAATGTTCTCGAGGAGCAACGGTCGCTACATATTCCCACCGGATTCCCGATGGTTCAAAATATTTTGAACTGACATATGCCGCTGTTTCAGGATTCCACAACCCATAATAATACACCGGCGCATTCTGGATTAAGGTTACGATAAGATTAATTTCAGGAAATTCGGCAAAACTGCCTGCGACGCGACGTTCAGGGAAAAAGAGCTTATCTGACCGTTCCGAAAAAATTACTGCTTCCGTTTCTGTATATCCAAATACTGCTTGAGCCTTGCCTTGAGCATTGTGGAGCTGTTGTTTGTTATCACTAAGGCTTTCTTGTCCGCCAAGCAAGACAGTCTGAGTTGACATTACCATCATGACTCCCAGCAAGGTAATAACCACACTTCGCCGCAGAATACTGTTTCTCCCTTTTTCAAATAGCCAGACAAAAAGCATGGCAATAAACGGCAAAGCCATAACATAACTTGGCAGCCAATAACGGACATAGGATACCCCCAATGTTATCTGGCCATTGATATTGTCAGTCAACTTCCAGCTTCCATAAAACATGAGAAGCCAAAATGTTACTCCTACCCACACAAACAGATACCAGAGTTGATGGGGAACATGCCGATTCACAATGTGAATCACCTGATTCCGCAGAAGCAAGACTATCCCCGCAACTGTCGGAATAGTGAACCACCAAAAAAACTGTACAATATAATTCCAACCATTATTCCAAAAGATATCCGGTCGATATCCAAACGGGAGCAGCAAAGGCATATACGGACGAATGACATCTTTCATGGCATCAAACAAATTCCCCAACTGACCATGCTGTACAATAGAAACGGCATGCGTAATCGCCTGCGTTGATGAGTCGGCATCCAACAACTTATATCCACTTGAAAGTATGTTTCCATACAGCGAATAATTATAAAAAAGCAGTACTGCGATAGGAATTGCAAATCCTAATATGAATGAAAGTACCCGCCAGACGGTGAGACGACGGATATAGATTAACCCCCACAAAAAGAGTAGTGTTCCTACCCACAAACTCTCAGAAAGGCGTACTGTTAAAGACAAAGCAATAAAAAAACCACTCAGTCCAAAAAGCATTATTTTCAAAGGAAATAACCGTTTAATGTATTGTTCTTTTCGATCGGTAGGCGATGCAATCACCAACAAACTAAGACCAACAATAAGCAAGTCAAGAAATAATATATTCGGCATTAATGCGCGGGAACTGTAGTACCAATATGCTGGCTGGATCAGTAA
The DNA here is from genome assembly GCA_964357385.1 of uncultured Gammaproteobacteria bacterium. Taxonomy (GTDB): domain Bacteria; phylum Patescibacteriota; class Patescibacteriia; order JACQRZ01; family JACQRZ01; genus JAHFJA01. The sequence goes on along the minus strand of CAYHKW010000003.1, from coordinate 24,684 downwards.
TAAGACCGATGAAAGAAAGGCAATTTTTTTATTGAATATTCGCTTAAGTGCCGCATAAAAAAAGAGTGTCGTTAACACTGAAAGTATGGGGGTAAAAAAAGGAATTGCTGAAACGCTGAATACTTTTGCAAGAGCACCATAGATAAGACTGAACCCGAGAAACCCCACTGGCTTCACTTCACCGTGCGAAGCAGTCATACTGCGCGTGTGTACAAAATGTTGACTCACCTCTAAAAGCGGTTCTGGATAGCTCAATGTAGATTGTTCTGCAAACAATTTTGAGAACACATAGTTGGCTTGCTCATCGGGCGCACTGAAACGCAGCAGGGGCATGTGCACACTTTCCCAGGAGAGATAGCTATAGAGGACTGCAAATCCACCCAACACAAGGCCGATACAGAGTCCATATATCCATTTTTTGTTATATTTTAGCCAAGCCATATCCCCTCACCATAGCGAAAATAGGGGTTTTTGTAAATGAAAAGAGATATGCTTGTTATTTGAGCATACCTCTTTTTATTTAATTAGCGGGAGCAGTGCGATTTCCGGAATCTCTTAACATCTGGTATGGATCGCTGCTTTCTATCTTTTTTTTGAAAAAATCCATAGTTTCAGTCAATGGACCAAATACATTTTGACCCGTAGATGTATATGCAAGCCCAGTTACTTCGTAAGTCTTAACATCAAAACTTCCCTCTGCATCAATATGTCCATATGCAGGATACCAGTACGGAGATAGTATTAAAATTACTCTCCCAGCTGATCTATAGGTTGCAGTAACAAAGCCAGCTTTCACTATCAACTCTTCCAACCTTAGTGCAATGCTTTTTTTGTCAGGTTCCTGGATTGTGTTTGACTTAGTTAGCATGACTTTAAAATCGCCTTTTTGGTAAATATTGACGCTTTCCAAATGATCAGATATACCAAAATCCTTAAACTCAGCCAAAGGAAAAATATTCTTTTTTCCACTATCCTGCAAAACCACAGTTGGTTTGGCAGTTTGTTTTGAAGTTGAGACAGGGCTATTGGGAACACTTGAGCATCCACTTGTCAACACAAAACCCATAACAATGAAATTTTTAAATACCATTTTTAAAACCCTCCTATAGGATTTTTATAATAACTGAATACCCATACTATAGCATATATCTCTACTTTTGTCAAGTGTTTTATGTACAAATGACTACATTTCCTTATATTTTAGCCAAAATATAAAAAACCACTGACTTGGCTTACTGTCAGTGGCAATTACAACATATTACTTTTTTTACTGTCCTGATAAAAAGACCAGGCTACTACTTCCAAAAACTGCATATCCCGTGATGGGCAATGAAATCGGAGGGGAATGTCAGAATACAGAAGCGAAGCATTCTCTTTTTGGAATGCTCCACGCTTCACATTTCCAGAAGGAATAAGACGATCAAGATCCCATCCGATTACTTCGTTTTTAGGTAAATAACCGTTTGCAGGCTGTGCAATAAACTCGCTGTTATGCCATTTTCGAGACATATTATTATATACCACTGACAATAGCAGTGACTTTAAAAAATATGCCCGTTCTTTTTCCCCGCTCGCATATCGACAATCCAAATCATGCCAAATGAAATGCAATCGCTGCATATACCGATCATCGATATATTCCTTACCGCAAAGGATAGATTGAGAGCTTATTCTATGCAGAAAGTGTATTGTTCGTAAGCCCAATTCACTGACTATCGTTTTTCGTTGAGGACCATAAGCTTGTTGCTTAATCCGAGGATAACATTTTGCTATATGGTTACACAGAAATGCTAAAACAAGTAACTCTTTATTAGAAAGACGAAATAAATTACTTCTATGTGGACAATCCTTTAGAAAAATTTCTTCAATCTGATCAAGCATTCTCACCATAACTTTTCTGACTTGACCTCTTTCGATTAAATCAAACCATTGTCGAATAATATCAACAACCTGACGTACTCCTCGCAACGAGGGGACTACTCCTGGTATAAGCCGCTCACGAAGCGGCCATAATACTTCCAAAAGAGCAGGTGCTGCTCTTGTTTGGCTTCGTGGCACTGCCACCATAAATAACCTCCTTTTTTATTTAATTCTCAAATAACGAATTCCTATACCCTATCAAAAAAGAATGGTTTTGTCAAGCCCCAAACCGAATCAAACTCATTACCGCAAAGAAAATACTGGCAATCAGCATATATGATGCAAACGGTATCAGTGGCCATCCCAGCCAGGCAGTGCACAGAAGCGCCATTACTCCTACTACTTCTAAAAACATTTTAATCTTTCCCCACCAGTTAGCCTGAACGATCCTCCCCTCTTTTCTCCACGCAAGTGCAGCGACGATAATCAGCAACTCCACTCCCACCACAATAAACGCTAAATAATGATCTAAAAAGTTTATGGCCAAAATCAGAACCGTCGGGATAATAAGCAATTTATCAGCAAGCGGATCAAATAGTCTCCCCCATTCAGTAATACGATCCCGGGTTCGCGCCAGCGCGCCATCCATCGCATCAGTGAACGCAACAATCAAAAATAATGGTACCCCCCATGCATAGTTCCCCAAAAGTAAAAGTAGCAACACTATGGGCGTCGCGAAAAATCGAACCATGGTGATATGGTTAGGGGTTATGCGCGCCGGCAGTAGTGGTAAAATAGTTGCCGCAATAATCCGGTCCGTGGGATAGACCTTGTGAGCGTTGATATATTCAGTACTGCGAAACGATGGAAACTTCATAGTCTTGAAAAAGTGAGCGGAATTCGCTATGATGGTGCCATATGATCGATGGAAATACAACCTTATGGGTGATACGAATTTTGTTTATCGTTCTCTCACTAACAACCAGCTATCTTGTCTGGTGGCGATGGGCTCGATTTGACCATATTACTTCTCTTCTTCTTGCACCCCTTGCCAGTACGACTATCATCATCGTTCTTGGCACACCACTCTATTGGCTCTACCAGTTTAATGAAATAGCAATCCTTGCCATCATCACCACCTTTTGTATTGTTTCAATTATAGCAAGTATCTACCCCTTGCCAACCAGGCAAGTGCCCTATTTACCGATTCGATCCCTTGCTTACGTTCCAAATCTTAGTAAACAACATCAACTGCCAAGCAGTATCTTTGCATTATTATATCTCCTGGCGAGCGGTATGTGTGTGTTTCTTCTTATTCATGTCAGGACATTTGACAGCACCTTGGGACCGTGGGAGCAAGTGCATACGTTGTTTTTCATTATGTATGGTGCCGCTTCCTTTTTACTACTCATAATAGGGTACCTATATCGAATACGGCAGGGTTTGTATGTCTTACTCTTAGTAATGCATGGGTTACTGACCTTGAGCGTCTTAGGTATTATGTTCCCTCTTGGATACGGCTTTGACCCTTATTTACATCGTGCCGCAGAAACCATCATTAGCCAGTATGGTGTTGTGATCCCTAAAACTATTTATTATATCGGCCAATACGTTACCGTGGTAACCATAAGCACCCTCTTGTCGATCCCGATTTTTTATATCGATATGTGGCTCGTCCCTGTATTAGCAAGTGTGAGCATTATTCCTCTTGCCTTCCTCACAATTCAGCGGCTTATAGCACAGCGAGCACTGACCATGTTTCTTGCAGCCATTGTATTCATCGTTCCTTTTACTTCATTGATCAATACCACCCCTTGGTCGTTAGCGTTCCTGTTTTTTATTATTACCTTCCTATTGAGCCTGTTGTATATACAAAAAAAATATAGACCGCTTCTCGGTATTGCCATGAGTACCACCATTGCCGCCCTCTTCATCCACCCTCTCGGGGGGATTCCTGCCCTGATCGTAAGCGGTATGACAATCGTTATCTATGAATTATTGCCACACTTGCGCCACCGACTCTCTCGGATGAGTATCTCAATAGCCGCCGTTATTGGTGCCAGTATTCTGGTACCAATGGCCTTTGCTATCAATAATCTTTTTTCCACACAACTCAGCATCCGGATCGCACCCCCCGACGACACATATACCTTTATTAAAACAATCGGATCACACTTTTTTTCATATACCTCCCGGTTTAATGTATGGCAAGACACAGCATATCTGTTGCCTTTTATGTTTGGCGCGATCCTCGTCGCATCGGCAATCGGTGTTACGTTGTATTATTGGAATATCCATAGAATGTACCGAAGAGCGTTGGCAACATTATGGGCCTGCTGGCTAGCCTTGTTTATAAATGTTGTGCTCGTCAAAGGATTTGTACACTTCACCTCTATTGTCTCGTATGAGCAGGGTGTATTTACAGATCGTCTGTACGAAGCAAGTATGATTGTACTACTCCCTTTTGGCATGATCGCACTGCATAGCCTTTTATGCCGACTGTATACCACCTCAAAACATTATCCGTTACTAAAAATAGCCAGCGTTGTTGGGTTTGCCGCCCTTATGACCGCAAACCTCTATGCCTCCTACCCAAAGCGTGATGCGTACAATGCCTATCATGGGTATATGGTATCAGCAGCGAATATTGCGACCGTGCAGTGGATCGCACAAGACGCAGGAGAGCAGAGCCATATCGTGCTGGCAAGCCAGGTCGTGGCAGCCGCAGCGATCCAGGAATACGGATTCAAGCAGTATTTCCGCCGCGAGATCGACGGTGAAATCCAGGATGTTTTTTATTACCCCGTTCCTACTAGCTCGCCGTTGTATGCGGATTACCGCACCATACTTTCGTCGCCGACATACGAAAAAATCTATGAAATCATGGAGACATACGGTATTTCAAAAGTATATGTCGTTGTTAATCATTACGAACCGCAATATGAAGGAAAAAACAATGCCCTGCGTCCGCTTGCCTCGCATGAGGAAGTGATTCACAAAGGCCATAGCGAAGATACGGTATTTGTGTTTGGAAAAAATTAAGAAAGAAAAAAGACTTAAGATTCAAAATATCAATTAGATATAAGATCTCAAGTCCTAAGTTTTTACTACAGGGCGAAGACCGACGCAGAACCGCAGCGGACATTGGCACAGCCAACAACGCCGGCGAGGAACTTGACCTTGCCATCATGGAAGCTGAAGTACGGGGCGCGGGAGAACACACCATCGGCATGCGGAGATATCTTATCTCCCGCAAGATCAACCGATAAATCCCTAGTAGCTCGTAAACGATTATCGTGGGTTAATAACATGGTGCCACTGTCTTTTGTCCCTAGTCCAAACTCTCCATTTGTATATATCTCACGTACCCGGCGCACTGAACGACCCCGAAAACGGATTCCAAATTGTGCAGGGAGCATCAACAGATCGCTATCTGGCTGTTGCTCCATTAATCTTGCAAGCATCGCCAAGGTAGCTTCGTTTTGACGTAAATATTCCGGACCCATTCTGCCTTCATAGTCGTTATAGAACTTCCCCTTACGATCTTTTGAAAGAGCCTTGAATAGTTCCACAACCTCTTCACCATATTGATCAGAGAAATAACCACGACGAATAATAACGAAGGCACCCTCCACCCAGTTTGGCAGCTGAAGTCTTAGATAGACGTCCCTCATATACTTTATGACCGGATCAGGATTGAGCTGCGGCCAATGAGATCGTAAAATATCGATTTGGTCAGATGCAGGCCGCGGCTTTGTATAGCCGGAATAGTAGCCATAATTTGATGCCACCTCTTCACCGGCATACCTACCGCGAGACAATTCAAGGCATTTTTCAGCTATGAACCTTGCTAAATTACCTTCCGGTCTTAAGAGTCGTTGGAATGCATCTTTGTCCGTGATCTTGTCTATAAGATACTGTGCCGAACTATCAGCAGCGCTCTTCATAATATCGCTTAACTGCTGTTTTTCTTCAGCAGATATATCTTCACTCATCGTTTTTTCTCCTTTTGCTTGTAATATTTAAAGAACCTATCCTTGCTTATAGCACATTTTAACCTTTTTGTCAAGGACAAATGCTACTTTTCCCTTATGATATAAGCTTTTTAACATACTCCGACACCGCTGAGGCGTTCACTTTTTCGCGACTAGTCTGAGAAAATGTCGAATAGTCTGGATTAGCAGCGGCAATAGTAAGAGTGCGTGCAAGCTCTTCGGCGTTTCCCGAGGTTACCACATACCCATTTGATCCATCATCGACAAGCTCAGCCACCCCGCCAATACGACTGGCAATGATCGGTACACCTGCTGCCATGCTTTCATAGATTACTAATGGAGAGTTTTCATAGCACAATGAGGGCACGATCGTGTAATCTGTTTCAGAAAGCTCTTTTTTGATCTCCTCTCGACCAAGCCGTCCTCGGTATTGGATGCGTCCATCTCTTACTGCTTGCTCTTTGACATACTCCGTCAGTGCGCCGTCTCCTACAATTGTCAGTATGCATGCCAAATCGGGAACCAGTTTTAATGCTTCAATGGCAACGCGGATTCCTTTGTGTTCCCCTACCTGACCAAGAATAAGGAAACGGCATGGTGCATGAAGGACTTTGGTGTCAGACTGGGGCGAAAAAAAATCATCAGGTACAGGATTAGATATCACCTCTCTTTGTGATTGAGGGAAAAACCCATATTTCTCATAGAGTTCTTTGAGAAAGCGTGAGGGGCAGATAACCCGCTGAGGTGAACCCACCAACCATCGCGAACAGACAATAGTTAGCCATTGGATGAGTGACGGCTTGGTTAACACTTCATCGTGACCCCACATGATAAGTCCGCTAGGCTCGATCATCTGCACGTCGTGCATGGTATGCACGGAAACGATTTGACTCTCCTGAATAGGCAAAAATATGCTGTACCCTATTCCTTTTACATTATGAGTAAGAATCAAATCGGGTTTAAGACGCCGTATAAATCGTCGGACAATGATATAGCTATGGATATTGATAGCATCCAAGGCATGCCATATCATCCGCACCCAAAACGGATACTTATCGATATTGATAAACGAAAAAATATTGAGCGGGTAAAAACGATACACGGTCACGGTATCTTCTTGTGAGGCAGACAGCTTCAAAGAAGAAAATCCCACCCATGGTCGTATGGTCAATACATGTACCTCATGCTCTTTTTTTAATTCATTGACTAGTGTCTGCACTACTACTTCTGCACCACCACGATGATAGGGAGGATACAAGCTGTTTATGACCAGTATTTTCATAGACTCTTGATAATATCATTCAAGCGCTTTGACACTACCGAATAACTATATTTCTCATCAACGAGTTCCTTGCTTCGCTTACCCATTTCAGCGACCAAGACATTGTCCGATAAAACAGCATATAGTTTTTCCGCCAAATCAACTGCATCACGAGGGGTAACGACAAATCCATTTTTTTCGTCTTCTACCACACTGCGAGGACCAGGGAGGTTGGATGCAATCACCGGCTTGCCACATGCCATCGCTTCAAGCAGCACAATCCCGAATGCTTCCGAACTGTCGATTGATGGTAGTACCATGACATCACAGAGATTAAAATAGTCAGAAACGGTATCGTCAGAAGGATTACCAGCAAAAATCACCGCATCGCTGATTCCCATTTTGGCCGCCTTGTTTTGATATTCAACCTTAAGATCACCATCCCCGACAATAAGTAGCTTATATCCTGTCTGATTATGCCCACTTTCACGCTGAATCAGCATGCCAAATGCTTCGATAAGATATTCAACTCCTTTGAAATAATGTGCCTGGTCAATAGCGCCGACAAACAAAATAATCTTGTCATCACTTGCAATATGATGTTGTTTCATGAGATCTTGATTTTTCTCTTTTGGATAATGAAATTGCGTATCGACACAATTAGGGAGATCAACAAACTTGGCATCATTTTTTTTCATTATGGAACTAATGTTGGAATGCCTGCCGTAATCAAATGACGTTACCAGTACAGTGTCGGCGCGATCAATGAGTTTTGGCAAGGTGGTGTTGGTATATCGATTAAAAAAGATTTTTTTCCAATCGCGCCCGATCAAATCCATGTGATAGGTTATCAACAATTTCTGGTGGGGTTTTAATTTCAAAAATTCTTTTCCCACACCAATAAATGGCACATGAAGATGTACTACATCGGCTTCATGGAGATGCTCCTCCATGTGAACAATCGCTGCATTGCCAAACTCGATTACGGGAGGTAATCGACGAATGGTATAACCGTCTTGTTGTTCCACCGCTTTTGTTGTGGCACGCAGACGGTTATACCACGGCGTAAGTACCGTCACCTCGTTGCCGGCCTCGGCCAACATACGGGCGTTTTGACGGCAGACAGTTCCGATACCACCCCGATATGGGGGAAACACTGCGGAAACTTCAACTATCTTCATATGAGAGGCTTTATAATCGCCCAGTAGGCCCGTGTAAGCGGATTCATGGCATATTTGACGATAGGACTTGAAAGATCCTGAAATGCGATATCAGAGACCATGAACGGCACTAAATCCCGATCCCGTTTTTGTCGTTGTGAATGGATAATACCCCGCTGCTGGCGTATATATTTCCAAGTACTTTTTTTCATAAAAAATCCATAGGTACGCATCTTTGAAAAAAAACCCAACATGGGCACGCGCAACAATGAACCGATCACCGAACTGGCGAGCATAGCACCCTCGGTAACCAGAAGCATGGGTGAAATCAATAACAGCGTCCGTACTTCGTAGTTTTTAAATAACGTGAGCAAACGATTGCGTTCAATGTAAAAAAACTTCAGCGTGCTTTTGCTAAACACATACTTATGATACACAACCGAATCACTGACCATTGCCAAATCATAGCCAGCCAAACGAAGTCGCCAAGAAAGATCCGTATCTTCATGATACAAGAAGAATATCTCGTCAAAAAGACCGACTTTTTTGAGCGCATCAGCTCGGAACATAACGCACGCACCAGAGCAGTAAAACAACGGGCGTGATGGCGTATATTCGGATACATTCCGCTTGTGACCCAACGTGTAGCCAAATCCCAAATAATGTAACGCATTACCGCTTGAATTAATCATACTCTCTTCTCCTTCAAGGAGTATTTGAGATTGAACGGCACCCGTATTAGGATTATCGGATAAATATTTGACCAAAGGAGAAATCCACTCTGCATCAAACACCAGATCTTGGTTGAGTACTGCCACATAATCAGCGCCGTGATCAAGCGCATACTGCATTCCCGCACTCACTCCGGCATACCCTTTATTTTCTTCATTTTGTATGATATGCACGGCGGGGAAATGCTCTCGTGCCAGCACGACTGTATTATCATGAGAATTGTTATCGACGGCCACTACCGTCACGGTGTACGGAGTATTAACGAGGGATTTTTGAAGAGTCGAAAAAAAACCAGGAATGTCATCCTGGCCATTATATGTGGGAACCACGAGAAATACCGATAATGAACTCTGTGTTGTCTCCATATTTAAAATGATGTCTGAACACGACCGCTAATTCGATCAATACTTACTGTCTTACTGATAGTTCCCTTTTGGAGAGAGAAAACAACTTGATTGTTTACCGCAACGCCATTAATGAGCATGGCAGCGCTGGGGGTAGTAAATGCAATATCAACATTCCCGACGGCAATAGTACCATCAATGGTGATCCCGTCATTCAGATCGGTATCCAATCCGATAGATGTATTGCTCCGTGCGTTCTTTAGAATCATAAAATCGAGCACAATGGTTCCTTTTAAGGAGTCAGGGTATTCTTCTCCTGTATCATAGACATTGTTTGCCGGCACGGTGCCGTGCGCCACATCAGCATACATAATGGCGGTGGGGATTACCACGCCTGGATTGCTGGCATCAGGAACACTCGCAATGTGCACGCCAAATGCAGAAGGGACTTGTCCATTTACCAACACGCCGGATTGGGCATAATTCTGGGCATTGCGAATCGCATCAGACAACGAACTTGCGGCACTTCTTACCGCCTGAGAATCATTGCCCTTGCGGAAATATACCAATGAAACAGTCAGCAAGAGCATCAAAATAGCAATGCTTACCAGCAACTCTATCAATGTAAACCCTTTTTGATTTCTCATAGTATTAAATATCGCTGCATTAATGCGATGACCTGGGGATACCACAGAAGAACTATGAGTGTTGCAATACTCAGAAATGTTCCAAATGGTATCGCGCTGCCCATCTTTTTTTGGCCTGATACAATCATCCCTATCCCCCATATTGCACCCACCATATAGGCAATGAACAGTGCGATAGCAGTACCACTAAGACCCAAAATGACCCCTATGAGGGCTCCCAGTCGTATGTCTCCTCCTCCGATCCATTTTCCTTTGGAAATAACGAATTGGAGCAGAAAAAAACCTCCTCCTAGTATAGCGCCCAGCGCATAGTCCGTCCAGCCTGGGATAGTGTGACAAATCGCCGTTATGGGATTGCACACCGCGGCGGAGCCATACAATAATGAGTTGAGAATGAAGAAAAAAATAATTGCAGGAAGTGTGATACGGTCGGGTATGAGCTGCCATCGAAAATCATAAACAAATAATATTACCAGTACGCAAACAACAAGGAGATTGCGTGCTAAAAGTATGACCGTATGGGTCGTAGATGTCTCAAGCGCCGTTCCTACGGTAACTATATACACCAGCCCAAACAGCAATGCCGTGACAGCTTCTACAAGTGGGTATTGTACTGAAATCGGTGTATTGCAGTATCGACATCGACCATTCAACAGTACATAACTTATTATTGGAACCAAATCATACCACCCCAATCGATGGTGACAGGAAGGACAATGCGATCTACCTTTTAACCATGATTGTGTACCGTTATGAGTACGCAAAATCACGACATTTAAAAAGCTTCCAATAATACCGCCTAAAATAAAAAATAGTAGCAAGGTCATATCCTGTTAGTATAACAAAAACACCCTCGGTATGATACCAAGGGTGTTTTTTACAATACAGTCGGTTTTAAAAACCGTCTCCTGCAGAACAACCTGCGCTAAATACTCCCCCTTCAGTAATCTTGGTCAAACCACCGGTTGGGTTTGGAGAGGTCGGACTTTCAGAATAGAAACAGATAGCATAATCGCTAGGAGTAGAGCCTCCTTTCATAGTATACCCACAAGGTGTCGTAGTGGCTCCGGATGAACATAGTGGCATTGGTGTAGTACCCGTACTAGGATCTTTGAAGTTCGCCCATGTTCCTGCTGCACCAGTGGTCAACTCGCCCACGGTTGCACAAGTACTGCTTACCAAAGCTTTTGCAGCACCACAGACACCAGGACCAGTGAAAGGTTCAAACGCAGCTGCTTCGAGAGCATTTGCGATACCTTTTACTTCAGCAACACGCTTTGCATCTCGAGCTTTCTTACGGGCACTTTGCAATGAAACGAGTGCGATCGTTGCAAGGATACCGATGATAGCGATAACGACGAGCAACTCAATAAGGGTAAAACCCTGCTTGTTTTTCTTCATACGTCTTTATTATGAAATTATTAATAATGTGGATAACTTGAAACCTTTCGTATAGTATATCACGGATCCATAGAAGTCAGCTAATACTACAACTCTGTCGCGAGTTGATACATAGGCAACAGAACACCCGCAACAACAACTAACACTCCGACACCAAGCAACACGATTACTATCGGTTCAATAATCACCAGAATACTTTCGACGGCGATATTGACTTCACGGGTGTAAAACTCGGTTATCTTTTTTAACACTTCTTCCAAACGCCCTGTCTCTTCACCCACTGATAACATCTGCGGCACCATCGGAGGAAACAATTCGGGATGCTGTGACATAATTGATGCAATCGAATTTCCATCCTCAACCGATCGAATCGTTTCATCGAGCACTTTTTTATAAGCCGGATTACCGACAACATCACGAACAATAGCAAGCCCCTCCGTTACGGTCAGACCCCCTACTAATACTGTTTCAAATGAACGGGCAAATCGCACAATAACAATGTTTTTTAGTAGTGACCCAAACCCGGGAATTTTTACCTGATAGGTTCCCCATAGCATTTTTCCTGATGGTGTCCTCAAATACCACCCGATCGCGCCCACGAGTGCCGCAACACCAAGAATGATAAGATACCAATAATTTTCAGAAACATACGTAACCGCAAGCAATATTTTGGTCGCAATAGGAAGATGTGATTGATCCACTTCTTTAAACAGATCAAGCATTTTAGGGACTACATAGACCATTACAAACACCCCTACTCCAATTAATGCCGAGAAAATAAACGCCGGATACAGCATTGCTCCTCTAATTTTGCTATCTAGTTCGTAATCTTTTTCCTGTTGATCTGCCAAGTAGGATAAAATTTCATCGAGCTTTCCCGTCGTTTCACCCGATTTAATCATGTTAATAAAAAACGGCTTGAAAATAGCCGGATATACCGCAAGTGCTTCAGAAAATTTTGTACCCGAATCAACGTCGTTTGATATATTCAAAAGTGCTTCTTTGAGTTTGCGTTTCTGCGTTTGACCCACCAGCATTTTGATTGCCTGCACCAAAGGAATAGCCGACGAAATCAAAATCGATAACTGGCGTAGCATGATGGCAAGATCTTTTTTTGAAACACCATTAAAAAGATTGAGTGCTTTCTCTGCAATACGCACGGTTATCTCTTGCTCCTTGATCGAAATTACCGAAAGACCTTGTTCAGTTAAAATTTCTGCAGCATCGTCAAGATTGTTAGCCTCAACGGAACCGCGCACGGTCTTACGCTCTTTTGTTTTTGCACTGTAATTAAAAAGTGGCATGGGAATAGAGTAATGCAAACAATTAATATCAGTATATCACATACCAATAGACTGTGCATACAAATCTCTATTGTCCCATTTTACGAAGTATTGCAATGCGCTCTTCAATAGGCGGATGCGTAGAAAAAAATTTATTGACAAACCCCTTTGCTTTGGCTCCATAGGGATTGTTTAAAAACAGATGAGCGGTCGCATGATTTGCATGAGCCATCGGACGCGACTGTGCACCAATCTTTTCAAGCGCACGTGCAAGACCCTCCGGGTATCGCGTCAACAGTGCACCCGATGCATCGGCTAGGAACTCACGACGTCGAGAAACGGCAAGCTGGATCATTTGTCCAATGATGGGTGCAAGGATAAGTAAAATGATTCCAATGATGGCAAAAACAGGATTTGAACGATTATCCTCATCACGCCCGCCGCCAAATAACCCCATATGCCAAAAGAAATCGATCAAAATCATCATAACACCAACCAAAGCAACGGCGAGGGTCGCGATACGAATATCGTAGTTTTTGATATGTGACAACTCATGGGCGACGACGCCTTCTAGTTCTTCGTTTTCAAGCCCTTGGACAATCCCGGTGGTAAACGCCACTGCGGAATGTTTGGGATCTCGACCTGTCGCAAACGCGTTCATGGAAGGATCTTCCATCACATAGACGTCGGGCATGGGAATTCCCGCGGTGATGGCAGCGTTTTCAACCATGTTGTAGAGGTATGGGTTGTCGTTTTTCTTGATCTTTTTTGCCCCATTAACGGCCAAGGCTATTGAGCTTCCTTGAAAATACCCGATAGTGTTGAATAACAACGCGACTATTCCCACCCCGATAAGAAGTGAATAATCAAAACCGTAGACCAGCATCCCTGCATAGCCTACGACAATGATTAACAGCGTCATGATTCCCATCAACAACCATGAACGCCTCTTATTAGACGCAATCTGGTTATACATGATTATGAGCCAAATGAAACCTTTACGTTTTCACGCTCCTTTTCGTCTGCTAATTCAAAGAATGAGCGTTTTGCAAACCCAAACATCCCGGCAATCATATTGCTTGGAAATGTTTCGATCTTTGTGTTGAGATCCCGAACATTACCATTATAGAAACGACGTGAAGCTTGAATCTTATTTTCGGTATCAGATAATTCATCCTGCAATTTTGCAAAATTTGCGTTTGCTTTAAGGTCAGGATAGCTTTCTGCTAAGGCAAAAATTGATTTCAAAGTAGACGAAAGCATGTTTTCATTCTGAGCCTGCTCTTCAATTGGCGCATTGCTGTTATGAGCGTTCATTGCCATATTACGCGCTTCGATAACTTTTGTCAGCGTTCCTTGTTCGTGGGTAGCATATCCCTTGACGGTTTCCACGAGATTAGGAATCAAATCATAGCGTCGCTTCAACTGTACATCTATATCAGACCACGCTTCTTCAGTGCGATTTTTTAACGTAACAAGGCCATTGAATATGGCAACCACTACAATAATCAATAAAACCACGATGGCAAGCAAGATATAGAACACCATCATACGGGTATAAATATAAGTAATAATCTTGGTTGAAGTGTAGCAAAAGCGAGGGAAAATGTAAAGGATCTACCCCCGATATCGTGGTTTTCGTGAAATCATGAAAAACTCAGCAATCGTTAAACCAATGACCAAAAACATAACATTGTACCAAGTCAATAGACTGCGGGCAGCAAGGATCAAAAGACCATCAATCAGCAGGGCAAAGAATATTGCTTGTCGAAACGCAATAACGACTTTTTGAAATACTAATTCTTGTTTGAGCAGTACCAATCGGATAAAAAAGCCAACTACGGCAAACGTGCCTGTCAATGCAAGAAATAAACTGGCATAAAAGAGGGTGTGGCCAAGAAATCCTGTGTTTGCCACATCAATCATGTTGATAACGCTAAGCCATGCCCCCCAACAAACGAGAGTGGCAAACGTCATCATTGCAAGGTATTTTTTTAGAGTCATAGGCCGGGTATTTGTTTTTGAGTAATAAGAAGGCCTTCGGGGCCAAAGATATGAATTCCGCGAGGAGAGGTACGAAATACATCACGTGGTTGACCAGAAATTGCACGCGTTGTCTGTGATAGTGTCATATAGTATCGGCTGCATCCTTGGTGATCATTGCATACAAAATTGTCTGACGTGCGGGGGTAATACACCGCCGATGATTCACTCGATACATTATAGATATACGCCGATGCACTGCATGCCGAATCGGTGATAGCAACCAGTCCAACATCAACCAAACACTTCCCTTGCAACGATTGGCCATCCGTTGATGTCGACGGATAGACCCCATGATTATGGAAATATAACGCGAAGGCGCTATGCCAAATAAGTGCTTCTCCATACCTCTGGGCATCTTTCGCACGAGCAAATTCATACCATATACCCCATACGACAAGTGCAACAATAATTACCGCTATAGGAATACCGATCGTGAGTTCATTTTTTGTAAATCCTTTTGACATGTTAGCTAATAACTTTTATGCGCTGGATTAACGGATAGGGGCTTTCTGCATTCACGCCTTTTACAATGTCCGCTTGGTGTAAGCCCACTTCCCAAGCAAGCGGATGTTCAAGAGTTGCAATAAACAATGTTTTATTTTGAATATATGCCGGCTGGAGTTTGCTTCCTGCTGATTCCCCGAGATGCTCAACAATCACCCGATGCGCACGCGTCAGCGCTTGTGCAATCATAATCTGCTCCGTAATGCCCGTATGGCGTGCAACATTAGGAAGTAATCCTTGAAGTGGTTGAAATGACATAGGGGTAGTCAATTATTGTCTATATTCACAAATATCGCGAAAATCGCAATACGTACATTGGAACCCGGGAGTTGCTTCAAAATTACTTGCCCGAATTGCTTCAATGCGTTGCATGACTCGTTCTTTTACTTTCTGTTTTTCCTGGTCACTTGCGAGAAAGGATGCCGTTGATCCATCTTCAAGATAATAATACGTGAGATCTTTTACCTCCTCTTTAAACAAATCTTCGCAGGCGATTTGGTATAAAATGAGCTGTTCTTTATCCTCACTCCGCATATCTTTGAGTGTTTTTGGCGTTCCTGTTTTGTAGTCAACCAATGAAACACTATCTTTTCCTGCCGTATCCACACGATCAATACGCCCCTTTAATGCATATTGGTCATTGCCAATTGCCATTTTTAAGGTAAAATCTCGTTCAATCGCTTTAGGGGTAACACCATTCTTTTCAAGATCATCATACAGTCGCTTGAGACCTGCTTTTCCTTTTTCAAAATACTGATCGTGGTCAGCACGGCTGGGATACCACTCGTCTATCCAGGATTTTTTATACAATTCATACACCTCGTCCCACGACGGAAGAGTTCCTTTTTCATTATACGGCAGTTTGGTATCGCCGAACAGTCCCGCTTGTTGTTTCCCTTGACGCTCGATAATCAGGGTAAACATATGTTCAAGCGTGGTATGCATTGACTTACCAAAACTAAACGACGCCTTGCCAAACGTAGGAATTCGTAAAATAAACGCAAATTTATATTGTAACGGACACGATGCAAAGGCAGCCAACTGGGTAAAACTGAATACGTGAGGGATGGGGATAATCGGGGCCACGCTTTTATTTTCTGGAGCAGGACTCGGAAATTCATCATTCTTTTTTGCTTGTTTGGTCGCTTCAGGGACTTCAAACCCTAATTCCCCCAAAAATCGTGATGGTTTTTTTGCTCTGACTCCACCATAATTTTGTGCAGACGTAAAATAGATGCCACGTTTTGCGCGCGTAATGGCGACATAACAAAGACGACGTTCTTCTTCGAGATGGATATCGCCCTCTGATACCTCTTCTTTTACCAGCGCATCAGGAATCGGAATGCCCTCACTGCGTGCAACCGTTGGAAAACGCCGATCAACCATATTTACCAGAAAGACGTATGAAAACTCAAGGCCTTTGGAAGCATGAATCGTCATGATCTTAACCGCATCAAAATCATAATCATTGTCAGTTGGCAAACTTCCTTCATCCCCTGCCTGCTGTTCATAATCAATAATCTCAAGCACATCGGGAAGCTTTAAAGCAGGATCATCTTGTTGAAGTGCCCGTATCTTTTTGTAGAGGGCATTGAGATAGCGAAATGCCTCATGCGTTTCTTTTGTCTCCTCTTTTTTGAGATATTCAAGATATCCTATATCTTTGACGACATGCAAAAACAATTCCGCTGCTCGTTTGGTTCGTGAAAGAGCGATATGGCCTTTCATTTTTGTAACAAGATTTGCAATGATAGCCTGCTCGCCTTCAGGAATTTCTGTGATCTCAAGATAGTGTTCCATGGCCTGCCAAAGAGTATATCCTTTTTTATGCGCGAATTGCCCCAGCGCAAGATAGCTTGCGGTAGAGAGATTGACCGGCGGCATATTAAGCACGCGATACATTGAGATACCATCATAGGGATGAACCAGCACGCGCATGTAGGCAAGCAGATCCATGATAACCGGCTTTGTATACAAACCTTTATGGGCAACGAAATGATAGGGCACATCCAGTTCTTGGAGTCGTTCGATAAACGGTAAAGCGGCATCGTTTGAACGAGTGAGGATGGCAAAATCCGACCATTGCAATGATTGCTCTTCTTTCTTTTTCATTATTTCGGCAACCACCCGATCAATTTCTTCATTGAGTGTTGCACAGTGAATGTGTTCTATTGTACTCACGTCATTGTTGTGAGACAAAAGCCGTTTAGAAAGCGAGGCACCCGCCTGGGAAAATGAATACTCGAGACGGTTAGGATTATTGAGTTGAATAAACTTATATGCAGCATCGAGAATTTTTTGTGAAGACCGATAATTATTTATTAATACAACATTTTTGCTTTCAGGATAGTCTTTTTTAAATTGAAATATATAAGCAATAGAGGCATTGCGCCACGCATAGACCGCTTGATCATCGTCTCCGACGACCATAAGATTGTTAGCGGGGGCTGCTAATAGCTTTACTAATTCATACTGCACCCAGTTTGTATCTTGAAATTCATCAACCAAAATATATTTAAATTGTTTCCGGTAGTGATCGAGAATTGCCGGGCGTTCACGGAACAATTTCAAGGTATTGGTAATCAACCCACCAAAATCCATGGCGTTGTTTTCTAATAGCAGCTGTTGATATATATGATATGCGTCAGCGATTTCTTTGATGCGCACTGAATCAAGGCCAAAATCATCCTCCGTCACCGCCACATCGCTATTGAGAATCAATGAGTCAGAAAATGCCAAATACTCTTCAGGGCTAATTGCTTCATCGCGCGCACGGGAAAAATGCTGAATTAATGCATGAAGAAACTTCGTGGGGTTTCCTAGCGGGCGGTAATAATTGAGATTAAAACGATGGAGGATGCGGCGCATCAATAACCAAATTGCCGTCTGGTCGAGCAGTTTAACGTCGCCGGGCAAACCAATATCCAACGCATGAGTACGCAAAATTCGTTCGCAAAACGCGTGAAAGGTCGATATCCACAGCTGTACATACCCGTAGGGCAGAAGACGATCCACGCGCTCTTCCATTTCACCTGCTGCTTTTTCAGTAAACGTAAGCGCAAGGATGTCTTCTGGTTTGACGCCTTGTTCCAAGATAAGCCAAGCAATACGGCGCGTGATCACGGTTGTTTTACCTGTCCCTGCTCCTGCAATTATAAGAAAAGGACCTTCGCCAGCGGTCACGGCTGCCTTTTGTGCTTCATTGAGATCTGAGAGGAGATCAGGAGTATTCATGGCGATACTGTAGCACTGAGTTGAGTAAAAAAAAAGACCAGGACTTGTAATTATATCCTGGATGATTTTAACCCTTATGGTTTAAAATCTATTACACTTGCATACTTCGTATTCATATTAGTACGCAGGACAAGTGGCTTAAGAATTGGAATTAACTGTGGTGAATATTTTTTAACAACACTCAGTCCTTTTTCAATGAAACCTTGGGCACTCTCTTCTGCCGCATATCTTTCGGGACCTGTCTCGTCCCAAAATGGAAATGATGTCATTAGCAGTACTTCATCACCAGGAATCCGTCCGTCTTTAATATTTGACACCACCAACTGAGCTGCCGTCGCTATAGCATTTTCAAGTGTGTAAGGGTCAAACGGCCCTATTGTAAGCACTTTATTCCTTTGAGCCAAGGCATCAAGACGCCATCCAATCGCAATAATCTCTTCGGTGTGGTCAAGTTCAGAACATATTTTTCCTTGAGGAATAACATCTTTCTGATGCCTTAAGTTACCTTCAATTAATGGCACCAGGTCAGCAATCACTGTTTTTGAAGCAGTGGGGTATAACTGAGTAAGTAGAGAATAAACATCTTCTGTTGTAAGGAAGATTTTTGGATCAACCTTCACACGCTCACCTCTACTTCCATGTAATACGAGAGCATCGGTATCTGTTTCAATACCCCAAACAATAGGTAGGACAACTGACCCAAAGACTCTCAAATACTGTGCTTGCAACCTCATTGCTGCACTGATTGCTTCTTCCTTATCAAAGTCAAAGCCCTTACACCCTCTTAATGGCACTACCTCTGAGTAGTGATAGGTAATTATTGCAACAATATTTCTCCCAAGATTTATTGCATAATCTACCAACCGCAATACCATTGTCTGGAAATAAAGCCATGAAAGATCAAACTTTCCACCAATATTACGAAAGGGATATAATATACCTTTCATCATTTGCACAATGTCTTCAAAATAAGAGCGACCATCCATGCATTCATGGGTGATAATCTCTGTCGGGTGCAGAACACGATAATTCCTTCGTTCCTGGGCAGCACCCTCCTTTGAGTACTCTTTTACAATCTCTTGATTAAACAAAAGTACTGCATCCTTCAGGCGTCCTTTTTGTTCTAAAGCTTTTTTTGTGTCATTTGTCAACGTACTACTCAACGGTAATTCCTCCTAATGCTTCTTTTATAATATTCAACGATGATCAGTATACAAAAAATAGAGTTGTTTGTCAACCCTATTTTTACAAAGTTATCCCCCTATCGATCGTACCCTGAGTAGGATAAATTAAAGCTTTTGTTGATCAAAGGGAAATCAAGGATGACGTTTCCTTTTACCGCGTATTTGACAGCATGCCAATTCAAAAATGACGGATCGCGCACCTGGACACGGGTTATTTCCCCTTTATTATTAGTCAAAATCGTATGGACAATCGTCCCGCGCCACCCTTCCGTGATACCGTATGAAATCGCGTTTGCAGGTAGTGAAGTCGGGATAGAAACACTCACCGAACCGGAAGGCATACTGGTGATTACTTGTTTGAGAAGATTAAAAATTTCCGGCACTTCCAATACTCTTACCATCCATCGTGCATACACATCGCCTGTTTCTTGGGTAGGAATTTCAAATTGCAAATCACCATACACAGAATACGGAAACTCTTTACGAGCATCACGGGCAAGCCCCATTGCTTTTGCCGCAAGCCCCTGGACACCATGGTCAATCGCTGCTTCTTTATCAATAGTACCGGAGCCTTCCATACGATTGGTCATCGTAATATTGCCACGGCAAATCTTCATAACATCATCAAAGTCTTTTTTGATGCTTTCCAGTTCCTTTTGTGTATCAGCAAGTGTCGCATCAGAAATATCTTTTGACACACCTCCCAACGTCATCATTCCACGCATGTAGCGGCTGCCGGTCAACATTTCATTGAGCTGCATCACGCGCTCGCGAATACGGGCAAGTTGCGATGAACCAAAATTATATGCCGTTCCCAGCATGATAAGCCCAATATCATTCATGTGGTTTGCAAGGCGCTCAAGCTCTGCACACAACACGCGAATGTGCTGTGCTCTAGCGGATATAGCAACACCTGCCATCAATTCTACTCCCTGGCAAAATGCGAATGAGTGTCCAATCGAGCTATCTCCTGAAATACGTTCAGAAAGGGTAACTTTTTTATCAAGAGGTAAAGTTTCAAATAATTTTTCAATGCCTTTATGCACCCATCCAAGGCGTGCTTCCAACTGCAAGATTTCTTCACCTGCCATGCTAAAACGAAAATGACCTGGTTCAATAATACCTGCGTGAATAGGACCGACCGGCACTTCAAAAATTCCTTCTCCTTCAACAACGCTGAATTCAAACGTTTCATGAGCTGTTTCAGGGCGAGTAGTTCCGTCAAAATCTTTACGGAGAGGAAATACGTCTGCAGGCCAATTCTCATGAAGCAAAACACGTTGGATGTGGGGATGGCCGATAGGAGTCAGACCAAACAAGGTGTAAATTTCTTTTTCATACCACGATGCTTCATGTACTCCATCAACAATAGAAGGAAATTCAGTCGCATCACCCAATGTGATACGCAACGTCATGACAGTGTGCTCAATAGGATCACCGAAAGAGTAGTATATACAAAAACCTTTTCCATCATTGCGCTGGTCATTAGCAACAATACTCAATAACAATAATTGCTCGTTACCATACAAATTGGTTGCAAGGGATGCAATAGTATCGACTGATACATCGTAAATACCGTGAGCATCAGCAACTACCCCATTCTGAGTGAATATAGACTGAATTGATGGACGAAGATTCATATTTATGAGCTAAAGGCAATAATAATGTTCTGAAACAGGGTTGGGAACCAAAGAGGAAGCCAAATACTGAGTACTAACAACAGAGCTCCGAGTGCAATAGCGGGAAACAATGTCGCCTTTGATGGTTCTCCTTTTTCTATTTCAGCAGAAGGCTCTCCTGTTAACAATCCTGCGACCATTCGCAATGTAGCAATAAAAGAAAGAACCAAAAATACAAGCACTACTGCTCCCACAAACGGATGCGAGGCAAATGCGGCCAACAAGAGGGTGAGTTCACTGGCAAATATTCCAAACGGCGGCAACCCCATCAATGTTACACTCGCAAGAACAAGAATGCCGGCGGTAATAGGGGCAACGCGCGCAAGTCCGCGTACATGAGAAAGCTTAGTGGTGCCGTATCGCAAAAATACATTTCCAGCTGCAAAAAATGCGAGCGGTTTTGCAAGCGTGTGGTATAAAAGATGCAGCAGTGATGCGTAAATACCAAATACGTTACCCAATCCAAATCCGATTGCCAGAAGACCTGCATGTTCAATACTGGAATAGGCAAAGAACCGCTTATAATTCCGTTGCACCAACATGATCAATGCCCCAACAACGACCGACGCAACACCAAAAATAAGCAACGATGTTTGGATAAATGAACCAATGCCAATGGCATTTCCTATCAAAATGAACCGCAACATACCGTACCACGCAAGTGCAAGAAATGCGCTGGCCATGAGAGCAACCAATGGAGTAGGTGCCTTACTATAGGCATCCGGCTTCCACGTGTGAAGAGGGACCCATCCAATCTTTGTTCCATATCCGACCAAAATAAATACAAAAGCAATTTTTGCTACCAACGGATTGATGTTTGGCGCCAAAGCAATAAGACTTTGCCATGTTACAATCCCCTCAGCTCCATGCGCCCCTGCTGCAGCCGTCAACAATGTGGTTCCTAAAAGAGCCAACAATAATGCAAGAGAGTTGATGATGAGGTACTTCCACGCTGCCTCAGTACTTTTTGGTTTATTGTAAAAACTAACAAGAAACACGCTCGTCAAAGACGTTGCCTCAAGCGCCACCCAAAAAATAAGAGGGTTCAAACTTGAAACCGCTAAAAACATTGCTAAAACACAAAGATGAAACAATACATAGAACTGACGGACCCGGCGAAATCCAATAATGTCTTTCTCGACTTCCTTGCGGAAATATCCAATCGCATACCATGTCGTAAATACAATAACCGTGCTAATAAGCGCAATGATATACACACTCAATGCATCAAAACTAAAATATCCAGGGATTTCGTACAATGAGATGGAAGGCCATTGAATATTAATCTTAAACAATTCCTGTATCGGTCGTGCTAATCCAAACACCAATACTGCCTCAACAAGTGCGGCAACCATAGCCACCATCTCAATGACTCGATATTTCTTGCCAACAAACACCGTAATCAATGCGGCAATAAACGGAATAGAAAATAAAGCAGTAATAAGCATATTAGTCTTTCAAGCGATTTAAGGCGCTGACATCCAGTGATCCAAACTGACGATACATTAAATTCAAGTACACAGCCGCGATACAGATCCATACGGTGATATCAAACGTAATGGCGACTTCCAGTTGGAGATTGTGGCGCAAACCCAATACCAATGCAATAAGAATGATGGTATTTTCAAGAGTCAAAATCCCAATGATTTCACTTAATGCTCCTTTTTTATTCACCATCAACAACAGTGTTACAAAGAATGCGCCCAATGATCCTTTTAGTACCGCAACGGTGCCTACTGACGCAAGCAAGGCATACCATGGCTCAAATAATTGCGAATAGGCAATCCCCACCAATAACGCTGCTACCACCAATGTCAAAGGGGTGTTCAAATATGTTTTACCAGAAAATGGCAGTGAATATTTTACAATCACCCGACGAAAAAATATTGAAGCAAAAATACCCTTGATTGCCAAGGTAAACAAACCAGCAAAAAATAATTCAAGTGACTGTTCGTGCCAGGCAGCCGCAAATATAGCAAGACTAATAGCGCAGCTTTGGATCGCCAACAACATCACTGCGGTTATATTGCGCTTGGTGATATTAAGAAATACTACGCTGACCAAAAGCAGCATCATTGCTACCCCCAAAATTTGTATAATCGTACTGTTCATATATTACAAAACGGTTATGACGATAGAAATCGCCGCCATAACGATCGCGGTAAAAAGCAAATCGGGTAAACGGAAAAATCGCAATTTAGGCATCCATGATTCAAAGAAGGTAATAACCAATAAGACAACCAAAGCTTTGGCAGCAAATAGTCCGGCACCAATCAAGAACGCATATGGGTCAAGAGTATTTGCAATCCCCCATGGGAAAAACAAGTTAATAGCCAACGCAATAAACAAAAACAACTTAATAGCGGCTGCCCATTCCATGAGTGCCAATCGCTTTCCTGAATATTCCAAAATCATTGCTTCGTGGATCATGGTCAACTCAAGGTGAGTCGCGGGGTTATCAAAGGGATATCGTGCATTTTCACAGAGTAACACGATAAAAAATGCCGCCAGAGCCAAGAGTAATGGTGCGATGGTGAAAAAACTTGCATGACTAATAAAGCTGGTAATATCAGTAATATTCGCCGTGTGAGCAACGGTAACCACCGCCAAGACAACGGCCATCATCCCTCCTTCAGCGAGCGCCGCCATTGTCATTTCACGGCTTGAACCCGTACCCCCAAATGCCGTACCCACATCAAGCCCTGCCAATGCAAGAAAAAATGTTGCTAATGCAATCAAGTACACCACCATAATGATGTCTCCCAACGGCCACAATGATCCGACTGTCGTAAACACCGGCACCGAGGCGGCGGCAGCTAGGGTGGCGGTAAAGACAATATAAGGGGCTGCACGAAATATCCATGAGGCTTCATGTGCAATCACCTCATCTTTTTTCATGAGCTTGAAAATATCGCGGTAGGGCTGAAAAATAGAAGCACCTTTGCGATTTTGCATGAATGCCTTGCTTTTGCGAATAATCCCAAGACAGAGCGGAGCAAGAAGCGGCGCCATGAGAATCTGCAAGATAGTGAGAAGTATAGATGTTGTCATATCGTAGGTACCCAATAGGTACGGTTATCGTAGTGCAATTACTAACAAAACAATGAGCGCAACGACAATATAAAGTATATAGGCGTTCAGAATGCCGCTTTGTATCCGTTTTACCCTTGCTGAACCCCACAACACAAAGCGTGAAATAGGACGATACAAGTAGGCAGCATACAAATCATGAAGGTGTAGGCTTACCGTGTGCGACGAAACAAAGTAGCGCATGGCACTGTCATGGTAGACGATTTCTGTTTGCTTGCTAGGGCGTAATATTCCTTTGAACATTGTAATGAGAGAGCGAGAAAA
>CAYHKW010000002.1:0-32403 GCA_964357385.1 uncultured Gammaproteobacteria bacterium | reverse complement strand
GATCTACGGTTGCAATCTCAACACGACACGTATCGATTCATCAGTAATTTCTGTTTTCAGGATGGGTTTTGAGGGAAGTGGTATCTCTTTTCCTAGCATTGCAGGCTCCTTTTTAAAGACCAAAATTATGTTCGTTTATTCTAGCCTAGTTAACTGTGTTACGCAAGTATCTGCTCTCAAGTGCTTGTATATGCGGTTGACCAGCCAATACTCTATCTCATTATTTTTTTGTGCTTAGTTAATAGGCGCTACTAAGGCAGGGTCCCCAAAAGGAGGAACTACTTCAAGTGGTGGGGTGGAAGGATCAGTAGAGGGCGCAGCAGCATCAGGGACAGTCGCCGTAACGACTTTACCGACCAGATAGGTTGCAGGCCAGTTTTTGTATACGCTTTTGAATGCTTCTTTACGAACCGTACCATCGGGAAATGTTACGGTATAGTTGGCAACCGCCGAACCGCCGGCATGAGCTTTTTCAACCTGTTTTTTTTCACCAGCAGGCAAGGTATCGGTTTCAATATATACCGGTGCGCCGGAAGGGGTGGTACCGATAGTGTAGGGACCGTCTATTTTCGATACCCGCCCATCGCTGGTACCATACAGGGCAAAGGTGATTTTTTTACCTACCACACTGCTCGTGATAAGGATAGAAGCAGGGGTGTCGTTTCTGAAACGAAAGTCAGGATTTGGCGAGTAAATCGTCGCATCAAGACCAGGGCCGATAAAGCGCCCATTCCCGTCCTTTTCATAATAGGGCACGCGATAGGCATGGTTTGAACGTGCCGTAACTGGAACGCCGGTATCCAATGCCGCGCGGAAAAGGGTAGTAGATACCTGACAAAGTCCGCCGCCATATTCTGGTATCGTGCGCCGTCCTTTTATAACCAATTCGGGCTTGTATCCTGTTTTTGCATCGATGTTGCCTAGGGTGCCTGTCGTTGAGAACTCTGCACCGGGCGCAACGATCGAGTAGTTCAAATAACGTGCGCCGGTTTTAATATTCCAAATGCGATTCGTTGGACTTCCTGAAAAATCAGTGGTGGCAATGCCGATAAGTTCCTGGATGCCATATTCTTTTGCGGTTGGATCGGTCATTTCAGGTTTGGTAACTTTCGCAATCAAATTCACAGGACCAGGGGTACTGTTTTCTTGTCGGCGCTGTTCGATTTTTTTGACGATTGCTTCCAGTGACTGTTCGCGATCAAGGGCTTTGCCAGCAACAGGGGCAGTAAATGACTTCACGCGGCCATTTTCAACAATCAAGGTCGGTTCTACGGGGGGAACGTTGAGTTGTGTATCTAGTTGTTCAAGGTAGGCTGAGATGGCATCGATGTTTGCAATAACAATGACTTCGCCATTTTCAACCGTGCTTTTGAGCCACGTGGCAAGCATCTCGGGATTGATGGTAAAATTGTCGCGATCATGGGTAAGGACAAGGGGGGATTTGAGGACTCGTTCTGCCTGTTCTTTGGCGATAATTGCACTTGCCTCATTTCCTGACGGAATCACCTCGGTAAGGGCTATGGTAAACGGTCCGCGTTGTTGCATTGCAAGAGCTTGTTCTATGGTTTGTTTTACTGCCTGATGGTCAATAATGCGGCCTGGGGCGGTATCGGTCGCTATGGTAACATTCTTGCCAGAAAAAACTAATCGAACATCCTTAGGGGTTATTTCAACCTGATCAGCGATGGCGTCAATAGTAGCGTGAAGTGCAACAGAGTCAAATGTTATGGGTAGTGCAACGGAAGTATCCGTCAAAAGCGTTGCTGCACGTATTTGTACCTGTGAAAGAGGGGTACCTTCGCGTCCTATTGACCATGCGGCATCAACAGCAGCGCGGGTATCATAGGAAAGTCCGATGGCGGCGGGAGATATATAATAGGCGGTTCCTTCAATGACGAGTCCGATATCGTTGCGGAGCAGGGGGTCTGTTTGGCGTGCTACTTCCACCAGCGCTTGTTCATAATTCAACCCGCCTACCGGAATCGATGCAATCAAGACATGAGGTCGAATAGTAGGGGTAAAAAAGGCAGCATAGGCACCTCCGCTGATAATTAAGAGACCGGCGACGATTGCTCCACAGATACCCAGAATGCGTGGAGTGAGGGATGTGGTGAATGTTTGGATATGTTGTTTCACAGATATAGGATAAAGATGTAATAATTGTACCCGATTATACCTTAAAACAAAACAAAAAACAAGAGCAAGGGCAATCCGACACATACGAGCGATTATACGCTGATGTCGTGTGAGTTGCTTTTCAATTTTTTGATCGGTATACTGCTGGTACGAATACTTCTGATTCATAACTTATTTTCTATGGAAAATACCTCATCAGGTCACTCAGTCACCATTTATTCCACTCCTACTTGTGGATACTGCAAGCTCGCAAAGGCGTTTTTCAAAGAGAACGGTGTTGAATATGTTGAGCATGATGTCAGTGAAGACTTAAAAGCTCAAGAAGAAATGATTGCTAAAACCAATCAAATGGGGGTGCCAGTCATTGATATTGACGGTGAGATTATTATCGGATTTGATCAAGAACGTCTGTCTGAGCTTTTGGGGGTTAAATAATAACGGTATGTACGACCTTATTATTATAGGAAATGGCGCAGCTGGTCTGGCCGGAGCGCTGTATGCGGGGCGCTATCGAATGAAGGTATTGGTCATTGGTGCAGAATTTGGCGGATACAACTCTATTGCCGGCATTATTGAAAACTATCCCGGCGCACCCGAAATTGATGGGTTTGATCTCATGATGCACATGAAAGGACAGGCTGCTAAAGTGGGAGTAGAGTTCAAAGACGGCAACGTGATGTCAGCAAAAAAGCTGGATGATGGTTGTTTTGAAGTAACTCTTGATAAGGGCGATGTGTTTACTGGCCATACACTACTTCTAGGTCAAGGGACGAAACGACGAAAATTAGGGCTTCCTAATGAAGACAATCTGTCTCAAAAAGGGGTGCATTATTGCATTACCTGTGATGGACCACTGTATAAAGATAAGGTCATTGCAGTAGCGGGGGGAGGAGATGCATCAGTCAAAGGGATCAATCTGGCGGGCCAATATGCGACCAAGATTTATTTCATCATTCGCGGAGATCGTATTAAAGCAGAACCAATCAATCAAGATCAGATGAAAAAGCTTGGCGATAAGGTCGAGGTGCTGTTTGGCACGAATGTAACGGAGATCATTGGGGATAAGACGCTTGAAAAAATTAAACTTTCAAAGCCTCACAATGGTAGTGATGAGCTTTTGGTGAGCGGTCTTTTTATTGAAATCGGTGCTGATCCTAACAATACGTTAGCAAAACAATTAGGATGCGAACTCAACGTGCATGGATATGTGAAAGTCGGCGAAATGATGGAAACGACTACGCCTGGCGTGTATGCCGCGGGGGATATCGCTGACATGTTCGGACACTTCAAACAATCCATCACTGCAGCCGCCACGGGTTCTGTCGCAGCGACCGGTGCCTATGAATATTTTAAGCGTCATGGAGAGGCATGTACGCGCCATGCAGGCAAGAATGTACACTAGAAGGACACACGTTTGACAGAGATAAAAACCATCCGTACAGTATACGTATCGCAGATGTCACCGATGCCCTTTGGGTACCCTTTGGGTACTGTCCACCTTAAATTTTACTGAACCCTATGCCAGTCACCCACATAAAAAAGCGCCGCGGAGAGATTGTTGATTTTGACCCTTCACGCATTGAGCATGTTGTTAATCGTGCGTTTTTAGAGCAAGGGTATGCCGAAGATCTTTCATTGTTGTCTGAAATTCGCAAGGCGCTCGTAACCCGACTTGATGAGGAATTTGAAGATCGTATTCCCACGGTGGAAAATCTCCAGGACTATGTCGAGCAAGAACTCGCGGTGCGCGGTTTTTTTGATGTTGCAAAGGCATATATCATTTATCGTTACGAGCACGCTAAGATTCGTGAAGAAAAACAAAAAGATCTCCTTTCGCGCATCGAGAAAAATGATCTCTATGTAGTTAAGCGTGATGGCAAGAAAGAAAATTTTTCATTAGAAAAACTCAAAAAGACGCTTGCTCATTTCATAAAAGGATATGAGAAAGAAATCAATGTCGATGCACTCACGGCACAGTGCCGGACGGAGTTGTATGACGGTATTTCAACGCAAGATATCTATCGCACTCTGGTAATGACGGTTCGCAGTTTTATTGAGCATGACCCTGCGTATGCAAAAGTAGCAGCCCGTCTTTTGTTGGGACAAAATTACAATGAGGTTATTGGTTCGGATCTGCTTGATTACGAGAACCTTGATACCCAGTATCGCCAGGCGTTTATTAGTAATATGCGTCGAGGTGTTGAAATTGGCCGTATCGACCCGCGGCTTTTGGCGTTTGATTTGGACGCATTAAGCGCCGCGTTGGTGATTGAGCGCGATGATTTATTTTTGTATATGGGGCTTCAGACGCTCCATGATCGATATTTTGTCGCCGATTATGATGCAAAGCGCGTTTTGGAAACCCCTCAAGCATTTTGGATGCGTACTGCTATGGGGATGGCGCTCAATGAAAAAGAAGACCGTATCGGTCATACGATGCGTTTTTACGAAATCATGTCCAAGTTGTTGTATACCCCTTCCACACCGACGTTGTTTCATGCCGGTACGCCAAAACCTCAATTAAGCTCGTGTTACTTGAATACGGTAGGGGATTCATTGGATAGCATTTTTAAAAGCTATGCAGACAATTCTCAGCTCTCAAAGTGGTCAGGCGGTATTGGTACGGACTGGACCAATATCCGCGGTACAGGGTCATATATCCAAGGAACCGGCGTTGAAAGCCAGGGCGTTATCCCATTTTTGAAGATTGCAAATGATGTAACGGTTGCCATCAATCGCAGCGGGCGCCGTCGTGGTGCCGCCTGTGTGTATTTGGAAACATGGCACTATGATATTGAGGATTTTCTTGAATTGCGAAAAAATACCGGTGACGAACGCCGACGCACTCACGACATGGACACGGCAAACTGGATTCCGGATTTGTTTTTTAAGCGTATTCGTGAAGACAAGGATTGGACGCTTTTTTCTCCTGACGAAACCCCTGATCTCCACCATATTTACGGTAAGCGATTTGAAACACGATACGAAGAATATGAGGCAATGGTTGATGAGGGTAAAATCAAGTTATTTAAGCGTTTGAAGGCAAAAGATTTGTGGAAAAAAATGCTGGCCATGTTGTTTGAGACGGGACATCCATGGATTACCTTCAAAGATGCATGCAATGTTCGTTCGCCGCAGGATCACGTGGGGGTGGTGCATAATTCAAACCTCTGCACGGAAATTACCCTCAACACTTCTGAAGATGAAACCGCGGTATGTAACCTTGGTTCATTGAATTTTGCGAAATTTATAACCAATGGCAAGCTTGATGTTGAGTTGATTCGCGAGACCGTAACGATTGCAATGCGCATGTTGGATAATGTTATTGATATCAACTTTTATCCGACGGAAGATGCCAAGCGTTCAAACATGCGTCATCGCCCGGTCGGTCTTGGTATTCGCGGATTCCAGGATGCGTTGTATATGCTGGGCATTAATTTTGACTCAGAAGGTTGTGTAAAATTTGCCGACGAAAGTATGGAAGTGGTTTCATATTACACGTTGCTTGCATCATCAGAATTGGCACGTGAGAAGGGAACCTATCAATCATATCGAGGGTCAAAATGGGATCGCGGTATCCTGCCTCAGGATACGCTGGATCTTCTTGAGCAAGAACGAGGTATGGCTATTGATGTTCCTCGAGGAGGAAAAATGGATTGGACGCCAGTACGCGAGTCAATTCGAAAATATGGTATGCGCAATTCCAACTGTTTGGCAGTGGCACCAACCGCAACCACCGCAAATATTGTCGGCTGCATCCCTACCATTGAGCCGATTTATAAGAACATCTATGTGAAATCTAATCAGGCAGGTGATTTCATTGTTGTTAATCCTTATCTGGTAGATGATCTGAAAAAAATCAACATGTGGGATTATGAAATGTTAGGGAAAATAAAATACAATGATGGTAGTATTGCCAGTATCACAGAAATTCCGGAAGCAATGCGTGAAAAATATAAAGAAGTATTTGAAATTGATGCACGTTGGTTGATGCGTTCTGCTGCGTGCCGTGGCAAGTGGATTGATCAGAGTCAGTCGTTGAACATCTATTTCCGCGGAACTTCCGGTAAGGATTTGAGTGATCTCTATATGTACGCATGGGAGATGGGATTGAAGACAACGTATTATTTGCGCACGTTGGCTATTTCACAGGTAGAAAAATCAACCGTGAATACCAGTGAATTTGGTATAACGCACAAACGATCAAGCACCGCACCTGAAGTGGCAATGTCCGCCCCAGAACAGCAACCGCGCGTTGCTTCATTGGGGGCAATGGCAGCGCCCGTAATGCCTCCGGTTGCTTCGGTAACCAAGTCAGTTGAAGAACTCAAAGTGTGTAGTATCGATGACCCATCCTGCGAATCATGCCAAGGGTAAGTGTTCTTTGTTTTTTAGAGCCCCCTCAATCATAATATTTCCCATGCTATGCCTCTTTCGATGTCTTCAGAACGTGTTGATATTAATAAGCGCCGTATAATCAACGGTAAAGATGCCGATGTTGTGCAGCTCTATCCCATGAAGCACATGTTTGCCTGGGAGGCCTACAATACCGGCAATGCAAATCATTGGTTGCCCACGGAAATCAGCATGCAAAAAGACATCGAGCATTGGAAATCGCCGACCATGTTGAGCGATGATGAGAGGACGGCGTTTAAGACGGTGTTGGGTTTTTTTACGACCGCTGATTCTATTGCAGCAAACAACATTGTCATTGCCTTATATAAGCACGTCACGTCGCCGGAGTGCCGCATGTATTTGTTGAGACAAGGATACGAAGAAGCAATCCATACCCATGCTTATCAATACATTGTCGAAAGCCTGGGGTTGGATGAAGGGGAGATATTCAATATGTACCGAGAAGTCGGAGCAATTTACGAAAAGGATAATTTTATCTTGTCATTCAATGAAGGTATCTTTGATTCTGATTTCAAAACAGGGACATTTGAAAACGATCAAAAATTCTTGGAAAACGTGGTCGTGTTTTCACTCATTATGGAAGGGATTTTCTTTTACAGCTCCTTTGCGGTGATGTTTGGATTCCAGAGGCAGAACAAGATGATTGGGGCCGCAGAGCAGATTCAGTACATTATGCGTGACGAATCGCAGCATTTGAATTTTGGTATTGAAGTCATTAATACGATCAAGCAAGAACAGCCAGAGTTGTGGACACCTGAATTCCAAGCACATGTTATTGATTTGGTGCGCCGCGCGGTCGAACTCGAAGTTGAATATGCACAGACCGTATTTCCACGCGGTATTTTTGGTATGAACGCAGAAGGGTTCCGGCTCTATATCGAACATATCGCTGATCGCCGATTATCCCGCGTTGGCTTGCCGGCGCAATATAATGTTGCCAATCCATTTCCTTGGATGTCAGAAGCGATCGATCTTTCGAAGGAAAAGAACTTTTTTGAGACCCGTGTTACCGAGTATCAGGTAGGGGGTACCTTGGATTGGTAAAATAAAACATACTGCCGTTTGGCAGTATATTGGTTTAATCACTAAGGATTTTGTAGTATCTCCATTCATTAAACTTTGTGAAGTGGTGCTTTGCTAAAAATGACTGCATAGAATCTTTGCCAGAAAAACAATAGAGAACTACTGCTTCTTTCTTGATGGCTTCTTGTATTAAGAAATTCAATGCTTTGAGGCCGCGTCCCAACCTCATTTTTTCTGAAGTTTTTTCGCTGAGGCCTCGTCCATTGGGATAGAATTCGTTGAGGTGTGCGATTGTGTCGCCATCATGGAGACCTTGTACTTTTAAGGCTTTATAGAAATCTCTACCGGAGTGCTCATATCTCCAGTCCTTTAATTGGCAATAAATTAACTGGGCATCACCAAGGATGTCATTAGGAAATGTGAATATATACTGATACCCATCAATGGGGTTTTCCCACTGTAATTTCTTTTTAACTACTTTCAACTTCTGTTTTGGTAACGCTTCTTCCATCTGTTGATTCCTCTTTTATTTTCAATGATAACAATTCTACCATAGCATATTTTTGGCATTTTGTCAAGCGTTTTCTTGCGCTTTTATACGGCAGGCGTATGATGGGTTTGTATGATTTTTGAAAAGAGAGGTTGTTCTTTATGGACACAATCGTGTCGAAAAACATGTTGCCTGGTTTCAAAGCGGAGTTCATGGCAGTAGGGATATATGTTCCCTGTGATAACGAGCTTCTATTTTTAAAGCGTGCGTATTCGAGCAGTCGCGGAGGGTATTGGTGTACTCCTGGCGGTAGGATTGAACAAGGGGAAAATGCATTGACCACTGCTCGGCGGGAGTTATTTGAAGAAACGGGTATTAACATACATGTCAATGATCTTGAGCTTCGTTCAACGCTGTATATGAGATATCCGGGAGGGTGTGACTTCGTATTTTATGAATGTAAACTGCGTCAACCCTTGTTGAGCAAGCCCGATATAGTGCTTTCTCCGAATGAGCACATTGATTTTGCTTGGGCAACACTGCAAGAAGCAGAGTACATGTCTTTGATACCAGGAGAATGGAAACGGATAGTTCAAACATTCAACGTATAAAGGTATTTCACCACAAGGTCGATGTACCTTATTTTTTTTGGATAAAAAAAGATGTCTCTTGTGAGACACCAGATATAAAAATTATATACAATGTACAAATATATGCGGAAGGCGGGACTTGAACCTGCAAACCTTCCCTTGAAAAGGGGAATGCTCTACCATTGAGCTACAACCGCTGATGAGAGAAATACTATCAGAACCAAAAACACTGTCAAGAGGTTGTGTGACGAGACCTTGACAACTGGGTGAGATAATGGTAGTATCTCAATCAGTTTATTTCAAAAAATGAGGTAAAAAAGAATGTTTACTGCAAATGAGCGGCGCAAGAAGGGCCGTGAGCTATTTGATCAATACCGGTTGATAAAAGATGAGTTTGAAAAAACTATTATTGGCATGCTGCTTAAAAAGCTGGCACAAGGATACTGCTTTTTGAAAGATGAATATGATGACCCCGGCTACTGTTTAGTAACTGCTGAGCAATTGTTGCAAGTAAAGGAGGCTGATGGACTATCAGCAGCATATAACGATAGTCGCTATGATGATACCCCCGCTACTGAACGTGAAGAACTATACAGTGAGTATGCAACTATTACTTTAGGGGAAATGGTAAGTAGGGCAGTATATACCCGCCAAGAAAAAGGGGTTAATATTCGTTATCCGGATGCCTCAAGCGGAAGATATGTCATATCATTCGAAGCCTGTAGTGGGGAGGAGAAGGAGGGGTTTATACATACTCTTTCATCAACATTGGTTATTTCTCCGCTGCTAACAAACGATGATAATATCTTTGCGATGGAATGGCGGGAAATTGTAAGTTACGTTTCGACTGTCTTTTCAGAAGGAGAAAAGATATTGTTTGAACTGTTGAAGAGCACAAAAATCCCATTTTTTAACGAGGTAAAGGAAACTCAGTGTAGGATACGTGTTGAATTTGGAAATGTTAGCTTATATGTATATGGAGGTGAGAATCCAGAGGCTTGTATACATATCAGCATTATCGAAGATAACCACTCTGATATACTAGTGTACAGAGAAACAGAAAATGCGATTCTGACTATCAGACAGAATTACACAAAAGAATTGGATACTACAGATAAAATAGAAGCAGCGATTGCAACATTGGAGCGCAATATACGCTATATAAAAAAGATTGCCTAATGGCGTACCACAATTACTGTGGTATTTTTTTTATAAATTTCCAGATTGCGGTACGTGTCGTGGGATTAGCGAGGACATGAATAATTCCTGGCAATGAAGTAAGAGCAATAATGAGCAAGATAATAGGAATGAGGAATCGGTCGATATTGGGAATCAGGCTTCCCAGAAAATATCCTGCTAAAGAGAGGCCGACCGCCCACAAGAATCCTCCAAGGACATTGTAAAATGCAAATTGAGAATATTTCATTGAGCCAATCCCCGCTACAATAGGGGCAAATGTACGTATAAAGGGCAGGAAGCGCGCGAGGATGATTGTTTTCCCCCCATGTTTCTCATAGAACGCCTGTGCACGCTTTAGGTGGTCTTTGTGGAAGAGTATCGAGTCCTTTTTACGAAAGAGCCGTGGTCCCACCTGACGCCCAAAGGTATATCCAACGCTATCGCCTGCAACGGCACCAATAAAGGAAAGAACGAGCACCCATATAATATTCAAATGACCTTGAGAGGCAAGAAATCCTGCGCTAAATAACAAACTATCACCGGGAAGGAAAAAACCGATGAATATACCTGATTCAGCAAAGGTAATAAACAGCAGGGCAATATATCCAAAACTTTTAAGAAGATCAATGATATCAAACATGGGAAGGGGGGTTATGTCGTTTCCATACTGCGGTTGCTATTTTTCGTATTTCTTCAACGACAATGATTGAAACACCGACAAGTGCGGCGGTGAGCCATTCTTGCGGCGTAAGAGGGGTGGTGTGAAGAATACGGTTCATAAAAGGACTATACACAGCAAAGAGCTGAAGCGCAATAACAATCATCGTGGCGCCAATGAGCCATGTATTTTTGAACGGATTAAGAACAAAGATCGATCGGGTACTTGAACGGCAATTCCATGCGTTTGCCCATTGGAATATCGCAAGGGTGGTCATAATAAGCGTCGAAGCTTTGGCCAGGTCATCAGTTAAGTGTTGAGTATAAAGAATGAGAGTACCGATACTCATGACAGCAGCCATTAACACTACTCGCCACACTGCCTGTTTGCCAATAAATAAAAATTCTGAACGAGGGCGTTTGGCGGGTACCTCCTTGTTGTGAGATGGCTCGCGTGCAAGCGCGACATCGAGAAAGCCGTCGGTAACAAGATTAAGCCATAATATTTGAGATGCAAAGAGGGGGAGGGGCAGGCCGACTGAGAGGGCGCCTAGTAATGTCATCACTTCACCGGCACTGGTAGAAAAGAGATACAGAATTACGCGTTGGATCGTGAGATACATTGTCCGACCTTCTCGTACCGCCGACACAATACTTTTGAAATTATCATCAACAAGGATAATGTCGGCAGCTTCTTTGGCTACATCGCTTCCAATGATTCCCATAGCAACACCCAAGTCAGCGGCTGCAAGTGCGGGAGCGTCGTTTACTCCATCACCAGTCATCGCAACAATTTCACCACGACTGTGAAATCCTTGAATGATACGCATTTTTTGTTCAGGAAGTACGCGCGCGATCACCGTAGCCGTGGCAAGCGCTTCTTTTAGTTCATGAGAGGAAAAGCGTTCAATATCGACACCCGTAAGGACTTTGTGTGATGAGGAAAAAATCCCTGCTTCGCGAGCGATTGCTTGGGCGGTCAATGCATGGTCGCCGGTAATCATCACAACGCGAATTCCGGCACGAAGGGCTTGTTGTACGGCATCTTTTACCCCTTCGCGTAGCGTGTCTTCCATAGCAAAGAATCCCTCAAAGGTGAGATCAGAAATATCGGCGTGTCCGACGGGTAATGGTGATTGTTTTGTGTATTCAATCGTAGCTAATGCGATAACACGCAGACCTTTTGAGATGGAGGTGTGGATCTGTTGCTCAATAGCACGACGTTGTTCAAGAGTCATACGGTGTTTTGAGCCCTTGATTTGAATATGGGTGGTGCGTTCAAGAATTGCCTCGGGTGCACCAGAAACGATTCCTATTATTTTTTTTGCATGCCCATGAAAGGTTACCCTCATGCGTGTTCGGTAATCAAAGGGGAGTTCGCTGATGCGGGGATAGTGTTGTTGTATATGTTCAAGGGGGCGTTTGTGTGCAGCAACGATGAGCGCTGCTTCGGTGGGATCACCGCTTATTTTCCATTGCTGTGTTGATTCATCTATCATGATATGTGCATTTGAAGAGGCGGCACCAAAGGATAATATTCGATCAACGGCCTCATAGGGTGCACGGTGATTAAGGGGAATGACTTCCCCTTGGGGATTATATCCATCACCGGTTACGCGAAACAATGCGCCTTCAGTGAAAATACTGCGAATGACGAGTTGGTTTTTTGTGATGGTGCCTGTTTTGTCTACCGCAATGACATCTGCTTGACCTAAACTTTCCACCGCCTGAAGTCGTTTTATAAGAGCGTTGCGTTTTGCCATTCGTCGTACTCCCGATGCCAAAACTATAGTCAAGACCACCGGCAAGCCCTCAGGGATAACGGATACTGACAGCGAAATTGCCACGAGAAGTATTTCTGACAGAGGCATACCCCTCACCAATCCTAGGGTGATTACCGCAACACTTATTCCGGCGGTGACCATCAAGATACCCAATGAGAGTTTACGCAGTTTTGTTTGAAGGGGGATTTCACGCTCAATATGGGCAAGTGTCTGACCAATATTCCCAATAGCGGTATGAATACCCGTTTCAACCACAATACCTCGTGCATTGCCGGCAACAACCAAGGTACCCTTAAAAACCATATTCGATTGGTCGGGATAGGGGATGTTTTTACCCCGTAATGTTTGCAATGATTTTACAACGGGAATAGATTCCCCCGTAAGAGAGCTTTGGTCAATGCGTACACTTTCTGCATGAAAAATGCGAATATCGGCACCTACTTTTTCTCCTTCTTTGAGCAATACGATGTCGCCTGGTACTAATTCAAAGTCAGGAATAATGATTTCGTTGCCATTTCGAAGTACGGTTGATTGCGTTTTAACAAAGCGAGTTAAGGTCGCAAGGGCGTTACTTGCCCTTCCCTCCTGGATACTGCCTACTATTGTATTAAATACCAATACGACAACAACAAATGTTGCATCAATATGATGACCAGTGAAATACGCAATGATTGCAGCACCTATGAGCAAGTAGACGAGCGGGCTTTTGAATTGGCGGGAGATGATCAGCAAAAGGCTATCTTTTTTTGCTGTGGGCAATTCATTGGGACCATATTTTTTTAGTCGTGAAGACGCCTGGGCAGCGGTGAGGCCCGTGCGGGTATTTGTTTTTAGTTCGTCTGCGCAGGCGCGCAGTGAGAGGGTGTGCCAAGGACGAGAATGCATGGGGAATTCATTGTATGTTTCGTACCAACTATGATAGGGTAATTCTATCAAAGTTTTCTTTCTATCTCAATGTTATGGAAATGGTTATCCCTATTATTATTGGTATTGCAATCGGTGCGATGGTTGTATTTCTCATACTCCGTCGTACTGGCCCTTCTGTTGATGCTAATACGGCATCTTGGGATCTTCGTGGTCACCTTACTTGGGTTACCCAAGAAGCAATTGGTGGAGCACAGGAGGATTTTTTTTCATTAGCAAAAGAAAGTTTTCGAGCAGAGCAGACGGCCGCGCGAACCGACCTTGATCATAAGAAGGATGGGATCGAAAAAATGATCAGCGAATTGCGTAAAGATATTGTCCAGCAGCAGCAGCGACTTTCGCAATTTGATGCGCAGCATGTCGCATCGTTTTCTGCACTCAAGCAGGAATTGGAACAACAACAAAAAGCTACCTCAGATCTTAAGGGAAGCACTGATGACCTTAAAAACATTCTTTCGAATAACCAGCTGCGAGGACAGTTTGGCGAGCAGATTGCAGAAAACCTTCTTAAGATGGCGGGGTTTGTCGTAGGGCAGGATTATGTCGTGAATAAACAGCAGGAGCATGTTGATACGCGACCTGATTTTACCGTCTTCATGCCTGATAAGACGAAGATCAATATTGATGTGAAATTTCCCTATGCTTCTTTGTTGAAGGCCAGCAGCGCCACGACAGATCAGGAGAAAAAAGAGCATTTGAAACAATTCAGCCAAGACGTGAAAGCAAAGATTAAACAGGTTACGACGAGAGATTATATCAATCCAGAAGAAAAAACGGTTGATTTTGTAATATTGTTCATCCCCAACGAGATGATTTTCAGCTTTATTTATGACCAGTGCAATGAATTGTGGGAGGAGGCAATGGCAAAAAAGGTGGTCATGGCTGGGCCGTTTAGCTTTACGGCGATCTTGAGGATGGTAAAGCAGGCATACACCAATTTTCGTTATCAGGAAAACCTTCATCATGTCATTGGACTGATACAAAAGTTTGAGGTAGAGTATGGGAAGTTCGGCGAGGCTATGGATACGCTGGGGGATAGACTGTCTTCGACGGTAAAACAGTTTGAAACACTCTCAGGAACCCGTGATCGACAGCTGAACAAAATTATGGATCAGATCAGGAGAGAGGATGTATTGCCGGAGCCAGTTGAAGTTAAGGTTCTTGAGTAGTAAATACACGGAGGGCTCGCATAGCGGTCTAGTGCACCGTCTTGGAAAGGCGGCGTACCGAAAGGTACCGAGGGTTCGAATCCCTCGCCCTCCGCCAGGAGTTTTTAAAAAAAGTTATGAAATTTTTATATCATGATTTTTGATTTAGACAATACAAATTGGGAACAGATCAAGATAGGAGTGCAACAATATTTATACATAATGGATTTAGTGAGGACTTCAAACGTTCAAAAAAACGAAGAATTCCAAAGAAAATTTAATGGGTTCTATAGAATCATGAAAAAGTCGAAAGAATTTTACGAAGCGCTGTACCAGTATCTTGAAGATAATAAAAATAAAGAAATCTCCTTCGAACAAACGCTAGGTTTTTTCGAACAAAAATTTCATCCTCTCGAAGCATCTTTTTCTAGTAAGATTGTAGCCACCATAAATCCAAACTTTCCAATTTGGGATTCAGAGGTTCTCGCACGCTTGAATCTGAAAGCACCTCGTTCTCAACTCGCGAGAGATATAAGATTTAAAGAAATAGTTAAAATGTATAATGAGATTGTGTCTTGGTATTCAGATTTTTTAGGTACTGAGGAAGCAAAACGTATGATTAAGATTTTTGATGAGAAAATTGGTACAGTAGATATTACCGATATAAAAAGGATAGATTTCATCCTTTGGCAAACTCGATAGAGTGTACTAGCTACTTTGAATATAGTTGACGCTCTCGCTTCTCAGATATATACTATCAGCGTAAAATGATAATTGCAGTATGAAAACAATTGACCTACAAACAGTGGTTTGGAAAGAAGGAAAACACTATGTTTCACAGTGTTTGGATGTTGACGTATCAAGTTTTGGAAAAACGAAAAAAGAGGCTTTGAAGATGCTTCAAGAAGCACTTGAATTGTATTTCCAAGATCAGCCTTTTCCTCAGAAAAGCGAGATCCAAAATCCAGTACTCACTTCCATAACACTCCAACATGCCTAGCCCTGTCGTTCTTCGTTTGATTTTGAAAGTCCTTGAGAGTAGGGGCTTCTTTTTTGTCTCTCAAAGTGGGTCGCATTCAAAATACCGAAAAGTGGGAAATCCTACTTTGACGGTGATGGTCCCGATCCATGGGAAAGATGTACCA
The DNA here is from genome assembly GCA_964357385.1 of uncultured Gammaproteobacteria bacterium. Lineage (GTDB taxonomy): Bacteria > Patescibacteriota > Patescibacteriia > JACQRZ01 > JACQRZ01 > JAHFJA01. Next base: position 16,911 of record CAYHKW010000002.1, on the reverse strand, counting down.
TATGGCACATTTCGTTCAATTTTACGACAGGCAAATTTAAGTGAGGGTGAATTTTATGAAACATCGCTATGACCCTTCCTTTCAATACCAATTTTAAATTCGGAACATATCGACACTATAAAGGTACGATGGTTGAGGTGATTGGCGTAGCACTTCACAGTGAAACACTGGAAGAAATGGTAGTATATAATCATCCTGATCCAGTGAAAGGGCAAGGTGCAAACACGATGTGGGTAAGGCCATTAGCAATGTTTTTAGAGACCATAACTGTTGATGGAAAAGAGATGCCTCGGTTTACTTTTATCAAATAGATATGAAACAACTTGAAGCAGATATTTATAATCATCTTAAAGAAAGAAATTGGCACAATTTACGCCCATCAGATTTGGCAAAGTCGATAATGATTGAAGGCGCGGAATTATTGGAATTATTCCAATGGGAAAATCGCGCACTTGAGGAAGTGAGGGGTGATCAAGAAAAAGTTGAAGCAATTAAAAAAGAACTTGCTGATGTGCTGCTGTATTGCATTGAAATGTCAGTACTGTTGGAACTCGACACTGAAATGATAATGCGCGATAAACTTGCTTACGTTCAGAAAAAATACCCCGCCGAACTGATGAGAAATACCCAGCAAGAGCCCGGCACTGAAGACGAGTACTGGCGCATAAAAAGGGAGTATAGGAAACAGGGTCTATGACCGTCAACATCCTCCAAAGAAAGGAAGGCGCACAACAAGCTACAGGACTTACTGTGGTGATTGATGTGTTCCGCGCCTTTTCGACTGCGTGCTATATGAGTGAACAGGGAGCTGAGCGAATTATCGTAACCGGCGACAAGCAATCGGCATATGATCTAAAAGAAAAGCACCCCGAGTTTATATTGGTAGGGGAGCGGGGTGGGCATATTATTCCCGGAGCGCAGTTTGGTAATTCGCCATGGAAGTTGAGCGGCGTTGACCTCACGGGCAAGACAATAATTTTTACCACCAGTGCTGGGACTAAGGGAGTCGTCAGCGCACACAGTACTGAGGAAATTATTACCGGAGCATTTGTAAATGCTGGCGCCATTATTCGTTATATCCAATCACGAAACCCAAACACTGTCTCGTTGGTGTGTACGGGTAGTGCAAATGAACACATTGCTGATGAAGATGCGGTATGCGCCAGATATATTAAAAATATACTGTTAGGGGAGTCGAATGATTTTGAGGCAATCGTCGATCATTTGAAAAAAGAAGGATATGCAAATCACTTTTTTGATCCGGCTAGAGATTCGCACCCCGAAGAGGATTTTGCATTGTGTATGGCACTCGACAGATTTAACTTTGTTTTGAAAGCGGAAACGAGCGAAGGAGGCGTAGTGTATTTAAAAAGAATATAATATTATGGAAAATAATCCTCGTGTTGGACTTGGAGTCATCATTGTAAAAGAAGGAAAAGTGCTGGTCGGTAAACGTATTGGCAGTCATGGGGCCGGGACTTGGTGCTTCCCTGGCGGTCACTTGGATTTTGGAGAATCTTGGGAAGAATGCGCGCGAAGAGAGACAGATGAAGAGGCAGGTATTCGTATAAAAAATGTCCGTTTTGCGACAGCAACAAATGATATCTTTCCAATAGACGGGAAGCATTATGTGACCATCATTATGGTTGCGGAGTATGATGCGGGTGATGTTATTAATAATGAACCAGACAAATGCGAGCGGTGGGATTGGTTCGATTGGGACGAACTGCCACAGCCGCTCTTTTTGGCGACACAAAATCTGTATAATACTGGTTTTAGGCCTTCATTTGAATAGTGTAAAAATATCAGAGATATGATCCACTTCCAAGAATACAATCCGCAATGGACAGAAAAGTACGTACAGGAATCGCAACGCATTCGCGATGTTCTTGGAAGTGATGTAATCGACATCCAGCATATTGGTAGTACTGCCATTCCAGGACTTTCCGCAAAGCCGATCATCGATATGGCTGTCTTGGTTGATTCGATCGAGGGTATTGAATATTTTGTAAAAAAAGTAGAATCTCTAGGCTACGAATACAAGTCGGATATGTCATCAGTAGAGCGTATATTTTTCAGGAAAGGAAATCCGGTTGAGTACCATCTTTCGATTGCATGTCCCCAGCATACGTTTTGGAATCGGAACATAACATTTCGCGATTATTTACGCACCCACCCTGATGTGGTAAAAGAATACCAGGACCTCAAACTAAAAAATTTATCTAAAACTCCTGAATCGGATTTTGACGATTTGTCACGAAGCAAAATATACAATCAGGGAAAAAGCGAATTTGTGCAGAAGGTTTTGAATAGAGCGCAATCAGATAAACACCTTGAAAGATAGCTATGAATATTTTACTCATAGACAACGGTACAAGTTATCTTCCTCAGCTTAAAAATCTTCTTTTTGGGCACACTGTTGAAGTGGCTAAATATTTCGAGTTGGATTCGCTAGATCTTAAAGATTTTGATATATTTGTTCTTTCTGGAGGCCATGATATTCCTCTGATTGGGAACGAGAGACAATTTCAAAAGGAGATTGATCTTGTTAAAAATTCTCAAAAGCCAATTTTTGGAATCTGTTTCGGCTTTGAATTGATTGCCCATGTTTTTAGTGGAAGACTTGAGCGCATGGAAGCAAAAGAGCATGGTATGGTGGATATTCAAGCTACTGAACCAGGTGAACTATTATTTGATACTGCATCTTTTCAGGTGTTTGAGAGTCATTGTTGGGTTGTTAAGGAGCCGACTGATGAGATGACAGTGCTTGCGCGTTCAAAAGATGGAATCGAAGCGTTTAAGCATAAAACGAGGCCTATTTATGCAGTACAATTTCATCCTGAAATGTTTGGAGAGAGAAGTTATGGCAATGAAATATTTCAAAATTTTTTGAGGATTATTGTTCGCAGTTAAAAATAGAGAATAAAATTACTTACCACATAGAACCGCTTTTGATAGTGGTAATTCATATACTTGCAAAACCACGCACATCGGGTATGATAGTCGTACTATGAAACCAGCACTCTCAATACAAGGCCTACAGAAAACCTATGCAAACGGTACGCACGCACTATCAGGTGTTTCATTAGAAATTCCCGCTGGTGATTTTTTTGCATTGCTGGGTCCCAATGGTGCGGGCAAGACAACGTTGATTGGGGTGACGACTGGACTTGTTACGATGACAGGAGGCACTGTTCAGGTGTTTGGAGTAGATATCCAAAAAGAGCCAGAAAAAGCCCGTGAGCATATTGGTCTTGTTCCCCAGGAGATGAATTTTAATATTTTTGAAAAAGTGATTGATATCGTCGTCAACCAGGCTGGTTATTATGGTATTTCTCGTCGTGTCGCACTTCCTCGTGCGGAAGAGCTATTGAAAAAACTTGGTTTGTATGAAAAACGTAACGAGATATCACTACGGCTTTCAGGGGGAATGAAACGGCGGCTGCTTATCGCGCGTGCGCTTATCCACGAGCCTCGATTTTTGATTCTCGATGAACCAACCGCAGGGGTGGATGTTGAACTTCGGCACGGCATGTGGGAATTTCTTAAGACGCTGACCGCGCAGGGGGTTACGATTCTTCTTACGACGCATTACTTGGAAGAAGCAGAGCAGCTATGCAATAACATTGCCATCATTCAAAAAGGAAGCATTATTGCTCATGGTACTATGAAGGAACTCTTGAGCAAGCTACAGCATGAAACATTGATTCTCGATTGCACAGCGGCCATACCCGATGCGGTAATTTCTACATTGGGTATGTATAACGCGCGAAGAGTTGACGAACACACGATTGAAGTGGACTTAGCAAAAGAACAAAGACTGTCCGATGTGGTTCTTTTGTTGGAGCGGCATACCATAGCGGTCGTTACGATACGAAACAAGAGCGGCCGGCTTGAAGAAGTGTTTTTAAGGCTTACCGACAGTAAACAATAATATGAATTTGCAAGGATTATTTATCTCGTATTACACCATTGTGCGCAAGGAGTTGATCCGCGTATTTCGCATATGGACACAGACGTTTTTACCGTCGGTAATAACATCGGTGCTGTACTTTTTAATTTTCGGTGCTTTTTTAGGATCGCGTATCGGCGATATTGAAGGCCTGCCCTATATTGCGTTTGTGGTGCCCGGTCTTGTGATGCTTGCGGTAGTGACGAATTCCTTTACCAATGTGGCGATGGTGTTTTTTATGTCAAAGTTCTTTTCAAGAAACATTGATGAGATACTGGTTTCTCCCACACCGCCATGGGTTATTATTTCTGCGTTTGTCACTACGGGGATTATTCGCGGTACGCTTGTCGGTCTTTTGGTGCTTATGATTTCATTTTTATTTACCCATCTGGCATTAGCAAACATTGCTATTGTTGTTTTGTTTCTTCTCCTCACTGGACTTATTTTTTCTCTTGCTGGGTTGATCAATGGTATCTATGCAAAAAGTTTTGACGGCATCATGATTGTTCCGACATTTGTGCTGACACCCTTGGTGTATTTGGGTGGCGTATTTTATTCAACCGAAAGTTTAACAGGCATATGGCATACCCTCATGTATGCGAATCCTATCTTCTACCTCATCAATGGATTTCGCTATGGCGTTACCGGTGTGTCTGATGTGTCCTTGAGCACATCATTTGCAGTGTTGTTTGGATTGGCAATAATTTTGACGCTCATTAACCTCTATCTGCTTAAAAAAGGATTAGGGCTGAAGCAGTAACTTAACAAGGACTTAGATCATGATTGAAATAAACGAACAATTCAAAACAGCACTCGATGCCATGGAGAATACTTCACGGCATATTTTTCTTACAGGGCGAGCGGGGACTGGAAAGTCAACGTTACTCGATCATTTCCGAAATAACACCAAGAAAAAAATCGTTGTCCTGGCACCGACGGGGGTTGCCGCAATCAATGTAAAAGGACAAACGATTCACTCTTTTTTTGGGTTTAAGCCCGATGTTACGATTTTAAAAGCAAAAAAATCAGCACAATCAAATGCTGATGATATTTACAAAAATCTTGATGCGATCGTGATTGACGAAATATCAATGGTGCGCGCTGATCTCTTAGACTGCGTTGATCAATTTATGCGCATAAAGGGTAAAACAAAACATGTTGCTTTTGGCGGCGTACAGATGATTATGATAGGGGATCTGTACCAGTTGCCACCCGTCGTTACGGCACAGGAAAAGGAAATGTTCAGTGATTTTTATGAAACTCCGTACTTTTTTTCGGCAAAAGGGTGGGCGCAGGACCACAATCTTTTTAACACGGTTACTGATTTTGACATAGCATCGTTCCAGCTGGATACTATTTACCGTCAGCGCGACACCCAGTTTATTTCCATACTTAACGCGATTCGTGATACGACCGTTACCCGAGCTCATCTTGAGGAATTAAATACGAGGGTTAATCGCTTGTTTGAACCGGGTCCAACCTCAGGCTATATCACCCTCACCACCACGAACAAAAATGCAGCGGAAATTAATAGCGAAGAGCTTGCTAAGCGCCCCGGCCGTGAATGCACATTCATCGGAACTATCAAAGGCTCAATGGAAGAGCGTGATTTGCCGACTGATACGGTTCTCCGTCTCAAAAAAGGAGCACAGGTTATGCTTCTCAATAATGACCCTGAAAGTCAGTGGGTGAATGGTTCTATCGGTGTCATTGAGAATATTACTAATATGAAGGTCAACGCGGTATTTGGCGATGAGGAGTCAGATGATGATGAAGAAAATGAATCTGAAATTCTTGTGCGTTTAGAAAATGGCAACCTTGTTACGGTGAAGCGTCATCGATGGGATCTCTTTCGTTTTTCTTTTGATAATACAGCAGGAAATATTACCTCAGAAGCAGTGGCATCCTTTACTCAATACCCCTTGAAACTGGCATGGGCAATTACCATTCATAAGAGTCAGGGAAAAACATTTGAGCGGGTGATTGTTGATATGGAGCGCGGAGCGTTTTCAGCCGGTCAGACTTATGTTGCTTTAAGTCGTTGCACTTCATTGGAAGGCCTTGTTTTACGAAAACCTATCGAAAAACGTTTTTGCTGGATCGATAGGCAGGTGAGTCAATTTTTGAACCAGATGGGATTGTAGTCCAAAACTCTATGGATCATGTAGCGATCATGAAGAAATCCTGGAATCTCATCCCCAAGATTCTTTCAGGGCAAAAAACAATAGAGTCACGATGGTATCAGACACGACGATTACCTTGGAATCATATCAAAGCAGGGGATACAGTGTATTTTAAAAATAGTGGTGAGCAGATTACCGTTAAGGCAAAGATAGGTGAAGTAATGCAGTTTGAGATTATTTCAGTTCAAGACATTGTTGCGATTATCAAAGAATACGGCAACGATATTTGCCTGGTTAACAATGATCCGCTAACATGGGGTAGGACTCCACGGTATTGTATTCTTATACGTCTCAATAATCCCGAACCTGTGAGCCCATTTCAAATTAATAAGAAAGGGTTTGGTATGGCGTCCGCGTGGGTGAGTGTGGAGAGTATCGGAAACATAACACTATAGTTATATGGCAGCACAAGACATCGTGTCACGCATTTTGGACGCCCCCATGCATATTGCAAATTATGATGAATTAAAGAGTACGGTTGAGGAACTTAAGAGTGTTGGTCGCAAAATTGTACTAACACAAGGAGTGTATGATCTTATTCATGAAGGCCATGCATTATATCTAAAAAAAGCAAAATCATATGGGGATCTGCTGATAGTCGGTGTTGATTCTGATAATCTTACTAAAAAACGAAAGGGTCATCTTCGTCACATCGTGCCGGAAGTGGAGCGTCTTGGTATGCTAATGCATCTTCGCCATGTCGATATTGTTACGCTTCGTCATGAGTATCATGAGGCAGGAGATCTGATTCGTCTGATCAAGCCAGATGTTCTTATCGTATCAGAGAGTACAAAGGATTTTACTCACGAAATGGCGATAGAGTACGGGAGTGATTGCGGGCAAATTGTGTGCCTTCCACCACAGGCCATAACCTCAACGTCAGCTCGCATCAGACTACTAACTATTGAAGGTGCTCTCCAGATGGCAGAACAAATTAAAAAAGCGGTTGATGAATTCATGAATAAAATACGGCATGCCGAATAACCCCATTCTTATCGCATATGTTCCTGTTCTCCATAGTGGATATATAAAGCTCTTTAGAGAATATCCGCATGATTTGTATTTGATAGGGGATAGTATGATACGTGAGATTGCAATCGATCAGCCGTATTATGGGCGTGATATCCGAGCATTAGATACCACAACAATGAACGCGGCGATCATGGCTTTGAATATCCTTCCGTCAGTCAATGAGCTCACGCCAGTAATTGCAAAGGAGCTTGCTTTGAATAAATCTTTACAACTTATTGCGCCCGATGAAGATATTACTGACGAGATTGTAAGTAGATATTTTTCAAATCATAAGATGGATATTAAAAATATTTTTCTCCGATGGGATAAAAAGATTACTGAAAAAGAATATGAAATAAGCCCAGACAGAAAAGTGTCGCGAGACAGCAATGATATTTCTTTTGTTTCTATGGCAAAGATTGCTGCAGATCAGAGTTCAGATTGGTGGCGCCAAGTTGGGGCGGTGCTTGTTAAAGATGGCGAAGTGTTGTTCAGTGGACATAATCGTCATATGCCCGATGCTCACTCACCGTATGCTCTTGGTGATCCACGAAATAATTATGATGTGGGTCAGGGACCACACTATTATACGAGCATTCATGCAGAGGCTGGTGTCATAGCTTCAGCTGCTCGAGAAGGGATAAGTCTAAAGGGATCCGCGATATATGCCAGCACGTTTCCATGTCCGACATGTGCACGCCTCATAAAGCATGCAGGGATCAATAGTGTCTACTATTCGCAAGGATATTCCGCTCTTGATGCCGAATCAATATTAAAAGAAGCGGACATAGAGATTATCTACGTACCGCTTCAATAGGTTCCAACGCTTACCCGATTCGAGTAATAATTGGTTTTTCGAGATTGCTTTTTGCCGATACCAGTTGAGCATGGAGATGCGCAACGGTAGCTCCTGTATCGGGCCCTCCGGAACGAAAGATGAGTGTATGGTTTTTTAAACCATACGTTTCTTCAAGCCAGAATATATGTTCAAATAATTCAAGTTGCGCATGACGGCGTAACTGTCGTTTGTCTGTCAAATGCTCTTTTGCAATGAACATATAATGCCCTTTGGCACCTTCATAGGGAAAATCTACTGCAGTTACAAGCCAGTAGGTTCCTTCACGTATGATAGGCTCCTTTTTGTATTGTTTCAGATTTTCGGGACAAAAGGGACAATTGCCTGCTTCATTGATTTCTTCAAGCTGTTTTGTGTATTCTGGAGTTCGTCCATTTTCCGGATATACTAAGCGTTCATCAGTTTCCATTTATAACCCTCCGTCTAGAATGCTGTTTTTACGAATTTCTCTGGGTGAGGATTATAATCCTCTAAAGTAAAATCCTCTGGACGAAAATCAAAAATGTCATCTACGCTCCTTTTAAGTTTCACAGTAGGAGAAATACGATTCTCTCTCTGCAAGAGTTCTAATACAGCTTTGTATTGTATTTCATACAGATGAGCATCCAGAATGATAAAGTCATACTTTTTAAACGTTAATCCTAACAAGTGCGCTGTCATCATTCCAAGTGCGGCGTACTGGACTATGTTAAATGGTAGTCCTACTGGCACATCGGCTGCCCGTTGGACATGTTGCAAATTCAACTCTTTTGTCTTTTGGTTAATAGTTGTTTTTACAACAGTTCCATGGCACGGAGCTGTGGCAACTTTGCGAGGATGTTCCTTGGTACCCAGGTCGTATTCCGGATACCATGTAGTAAGTATGTGGGTGCGTCCACCAGGGAAGTCCCTTTGCTGTTGCAACCACATGGGAATTTGATTAAAGGCTTGTCCTTCTTTCAAGCGATCTGTGAGGGAGGGTCCATATGAACCTTTTCCAAAATCGCCTGGCTCAATACCAAATGGTTTACATTTTTCTGCAGTAACTGACGCTTCCCACCATTTAGGATTTCCACCAAATTCAACATATTTATCCAACGTATGAACGCCATTCAGAAACGCAATTAATTCAGCAAGTGCATAGTAGAAAGCACTCTTTAAATTTCTTATTGTTGTGAACGGAAATCCATTACTCATATCAAACCGCATGATTTGACTGTTGAGTGTTTTTACTCCGCCTCCTTGCCAAAATGCTTCCTCGTCTTCTCCGTTTTCATATATATTGCTCATGAGATTTCGATACTCCGTTTCAGGTTTTCGTTCCTCAAGTGTTTTATATATGATGGGTTGTTTTTGATCTTCTAACAATGTTCTGTCCTCCTTTTCTATAATTATTTATTCTTTCTTTTCCAAACTTCAAATCTATACGGGTATAGGTTTTTTGCATCCGGGGCAAAGTTTTTTACCTCAATTTGATTCCAATCATCAGTCTTCCATTCTGGGAAATACGTATCTCCGGGGAATGTCAGGTCGATGACTGTTAAGTGAAGCTCATCAGCAAGCCCCAAGGTTTGTTTGTAGATTTCAGCACCACCACCGATCCAGATATTATCTTTACTCTCTACAACACTAACCCTTTCGGCATAGCTGATAGCTGCTTTTATTGAATGCGCCACCGCACAATCATCAATGAGTAAGTCAGATTTGTTTGACACGATGATGTTGGTTCGTTTTTTAAGCGGACCAGGCAAGCTTTCAAATGTTTTCCTTCCCATAATAACAATGCCACCAGTGGTGAGTTCTCTGAAATGTTTCATGTCACTAGAGAGCTCTCCCATCCAAGGAATTGTCCCATTGTTGCCAATACAACCATCTTTATCCATGCAGGCAATTATTTTGAGCATGTCGGCTCCTTTCTTGTTTATTTGTCAAAAGACAATAATCGGCTCAATGGCCGTTGCTACTGTACGGCATTGCCACCTCAACGTCAAGGCGGTATCCTTAGGTCAGTTAAGTCTTTTTTCTATGCCTGATCTACTTAAAAAAGTACGCAGCGATCTCCGCGTATATGCCAATCCTGAAAAAGCTGTTTCTTTGTCGCGATTTTTTAAAACAGGAAAAGGGCAGTATGGACATGGTGATCAGTTTATTGGGGTCACTGTTCCCAATACTCGTAAGGTTGCGCGTGTATATGGAACCCTCTCTGAAGGGGAGATAGCTTCCTTATTGCATTCACCAATCCACGAAGAGCGACTGTTGGCATTATTGATTCTTGTTGAGCAATATCAAAAAGGGGACGCCAAAATCAAAAAACAAGTTGCTTCTACGTATCTAAAAAATATCACCCATGTCAATAATTGGGATCTTGTCGATTTGAGTGCTGACAAAATATTAGGAGATTATTGTCAGATACACGATGCAGATATTTTGTTTGATTTTGCTCGATCTGATGATTTATGGAAACGGCGCATCGCGATGGTCGCCACCTATCACACGATCAAACAAGGTGATGCCAGTCTCGCGCTTGAGATTGCGACAATCTTGAAGGACGACTCACATGACCTTATTCAAAAGGCAGTTGGTTGGATGTTGCGGGAAGTTGGGAAGCGATGCGGTAAAAAAATAGAGCAAGAATTCCTCGATAAATATGCTGCGACGATGCCACGAACCATGTTACGGTATGCCATAGAGCAGTTTAATTCCACGGAAAAAGCACACTATATGGGACTTGCTAAAAACCTCAAAAAGTAGGGTGTTTTGGTTCATAAAAAAGAGTTGTCGGGAGATTACTTGACAAAATAATGCTAGTATGGTATAGTCTGATAGTAATTTTATGTATACTCTTTTAGTGTGATTTTTATGGATAAAACAACAAAAAACGAGGGTGCGAGCATGGACAAACGGCACGGTACACTCCATATTACCCAGAAGGTGGATTATGGTATGTTTTTGCTTGCCGCTATCGCTGCGCATGACTCTGATGAGGCAATTTCATTGCATGATGTTGCGGATGGGAGTAACCTCTCATTTGCATTCTTACAGCAAGTAGCACGCCAATTGCGCCAAGGGGGGCTTTTGGAATCAGTTCGTGGAAAGTCGGGAGGATATCGTCTTACCCGAAAGGCCAAGGATATCTCAGTGAAGCAAATCATTGAGGCACTCGAAGGTCCGGTTGCAATCACCGATTGTGCACGTGAAGATGGCAAACATCCATGCCCTCGTTCAAGTGTTTGTAATATGCGTACTGCAATGCGTCGTATCAATGATGAAATCAAAGATATATTGGAGCAAAAAACACTGGACCATTTTATTACCACAAAGTAATTATTGAGCGATGGATACACTCGCACTCAACAATATATCCGTATCAGCAGGAAAAACCCCAATTGTAAATGGGGTTGATCTTGTTATTGGGCGAGGGGAACTCCATGTCCTTATGGGAGCAAATGGTTCAGGAAAAAGTACCCTCCTTAATGCAATCATGGGTAATCCTACTACTACCATTACTGACGGATCTCTCATGTTGGGCGATAATGATATCACGACAGCGCCCACTGAAGAACGAGCGCGAAAAGGTCTTTTCCTTGTATTTCAATACCCACCTGATATTGCTGGGGTAACGTTGGGAAATTTTACTCGACTTGCAAATAACGCCCAGATTCAGGCGCGTGACAGTCAGGCAAAACCAATTGGTCCTGCTGAGTTTGTAAAAACAATGAACGCAGCCTCAACTAAAGTGGGACTTGCAAATACCTTTATTGGACGAAGTGTTAATGAAGGATTTTCTGGCGGTGAAAAGAAGCGATCCGAGCTGTTACAGATGATGATTTTACAACCTCATTTTGCCATGCTGGATGAAATTGATTCTGGCGTTGACGTTGACGCCCTTACTCTTATTGCCGATGTCCTTAATGAGCTGCGCACCACCTCGCAATGTGGAATATTGCTCGTTACTCATCAGGGCGCGCTTCTTGATAAGCTTGAGCCGACTGCTGTTCATGTCATGAGCAAGGGGCGTATTGTAAAAACAGGTGATAAAGAATTGGCAAAAGAAATTCTTGCGACCGGTTATGAATCCATGGCGCTATAATTATGAATCCGCTTGATATTGCACGCCAAAAAGCAAGCTCGATTCGCAGTGAATACGAATACGGATTTCAAACCAAGACTGATAATGCCTACGAGCTTCCCGAAGGGCTGTCTACAAAAGTAGTTCAGGATATTTCAAGTCGTAAAAAAGAACCAGAATGGATGCTTGAATTCCGCCTGAAAGCACTTGATATTTTCTATACAAAACCAATGCCCACCTGGGGGGCTGACCTTTCTACCATCGATTTTGATCGTATTCACTACTATATTGAGCCAAAAGAGGGAGGAAAAGAAAAATGGGAAGACGTCCCGGAAGAAATTAAGGATACTTTTGAAAAATTGGGTATTCCTCAAGCGGAACGATCGTTTTTGGCAGGTACTGGCGCACAATTTGAATCAGAGGTTGTATACCATTCCTTGCATGAAAATCTCAAAGCACAGGGAGTGATTTTTGAATCAACGGATATTGCATTACAAAAATATCCAGAATTGTTTAAAGAATATTTTGGCACCGTGATTCCATCGGCAGATAATAAATTTTCTGCGTTGAATTCTGCTGTTTGGTCAGGTGGATCATTTATCTATATTCCAAAGGGTGTGCACGTGACTTTGCCCCTGCAAGCATATTTTCGCATTAACGCAGAACGAATGGGTCAGTTTGAACGCACCCTGATTATCGCTGATGAAGGCAGCAGTGTTCATTATATCGAAGGCTGCACCGCACCCACATACTCCACTGATTCATTGCATTCGGCTGTTGTTGAGGTGATTGTGAAACGAGGAGCAAAGGTTCAATATACAACGATCCAAAATTGGTCAAACAATGTTTATAATTTAGTAACAAAACGAGCGCTGGTATATGGCAATGGCGAAATGTGTTGGCTTGATTGTAATCTAGGGTCTCGTGTTACGATGAAATATCCGTCAGTAGTATTAAAAGAATCAGGCGCAAAAGGGGAGATGTATTCTTTGGCATTGGCAGGCAAAGGACAGCATCAGGATGCGGGTGCAAAAGCGATTCATTTGGCGCCCAACACAAGCTCTACTATCATGGCGCGTTCTATTAGTAAGCAAGGTGGTCGCTCGTCATACCGCGGTTTGGTAAAAGTAGTCAAAGGAGCTAAAAACGTAAAAAGCCGCGTCGTATGTGATGCGCTTTTAGTTGATCCTTCTTCGCGATCGGATACCTATCCAACTATGGATATCGCAGAACAAACAGCAAGTATCGCTCACGAGGCTTCGGTATCCAATATTCGCCAAGACCAATTATTTTATCTTATGAGCCGCGGTCTTTCAAATGATGAAGCAGCCTCGTTGCTTGTTAATGGTTTTGCCTATCCGATCGCAAAACGTCTTCCGATGGAATATGCTCTCGAGCTTCATCGTCTTATTGAAATAGAAATGGAAGGATTCACTGCATAATATGAGTACCCCAACACAACATATATATTGGAATACGATTGCTGCTGACATTGTGAATATAGCAGAAGGACAAAGTGTACAACAGGTAATTGTATTGGATAAGAACATGGAAGAAACAACGCTTACGTTTTCACTCGATGGCATGAGGGCACATCTTGATTGCGTTATCGTTATTCTTGCTGATGAGGTTTCAATTCCGTTAAATATAAATGTAATCGCTCATGCGCGTAATACTTCCTCAAGTGTAAGAATTCGTAGTATTGGTCGTAATCGTGCGCGCGTTATGATAAACGGTATCTTGCAGTGCATGGAAGGTGCTGATGAAAGTACTATGCATTTTTCTCATCATGCGTTGCATTTGTCGCCGGATGCGCAAACACGCACTATCCCTTCTCTTGAAATCAAAGCAGATGATGTTCAGGCAAAACACGAAGTATCAATCGGATATTTTGATCCTCATGCGATTTGGTATGGACAGACTCGTGGTGTTAGTAAAGAAACTATGATTGCAGAAATGGCAAAGGGATTTGTTGCAAAAGATTTGCAAACACTTTCTGATGATCGCGATATTTCAACAGCGCTTGCGTCAGTTACTGCGTTTATGAGACATGCCTAATATGATCAATGATATTAAAAAACAGTTTCCTCTATTCAATACCCATCCTGATTTAGTATATCTGGATAGCGCTGCGACGACCCAGACACCACAGTCAGTATTGGATGCTATGAATGAATATTATACTTCGTATCGGGCAAACATTCATCACGGGGTATATGGCATTTCAGAACAGGCAAGTGCTGCGTATGAAAAGACTCGCACTATTGTTGCCGATTTTTTGGGAGTAGATGACTCATCACAGATTATTTTTACCCGAGGTACTACTGAGTCGATCAACCTTGTCGCGCGTGGATGGGCTGACATGCATCTGAAGGCAGGTGATGAAATACTCGTCAGTGAGATGGAACATCATGCGAATTTTGTTCCCTGGTATGAGGTCTGCAAACGAACGGGCGCAAATCTCCGTATTATTCCGTTGAAGGACGACCTTCATTTGGATATTGATGCCTATTCAGCGATGCTGTCAGAAAAAACGAAGCTGGTCTGTGTTTCTGCGATTTCAAACGTAACCGGTACTGTAAATGATATTCAAACAATAACTCGTCTTGCGCACCAGCGTGGTGCAAAAGTTTTGATCGATGGTGCTCAAGCGGTTAGCCATCAGGTATGTAATCTCGAACAATGGGATGTTGATTTTTTTGCGTTTTCTGGACACAAAATGTATGGCCCAACAGGGGTCGGTGTGTTGTATGGGAAACGAGATTTACTAGAGTCCATGAATCCCTTGTTGTATGGAGGTGGTATGGTGGTGAAAGTCAGTGCTGAGCAGGTGTCATACAAAGATATTCCAACACGCTTTGAAGGAGGTACGCCACCGATTGCAGAAGTCATTGGTCTTGGTGCAGCAGTACAATTTTTAGAAGCGATTGGTATGGACACAATTGCAGCCTATGAACATGATCTTGTGCAATATGCGCATCGCGCACTTTCAGACATAGAAGGGCTTACCGTGTTTCATCCTATGGATGGAGCAGGGATGGCGGCGTTTACTATGGAAGGTATACACCCTCATGATATTGCGAGCATTGCCGATAGTCATGGTATCGCAATTCGTGCCGGACATCATTGCACGCAACCACTGCATCAGAGATTGGGTGTATTGGCAACAGCGCGCATGAGTATCGGAATATATAATATAAAAGAAGATATAGATGCTCTCGTTTCCACCTTGGTACAGGCTAAACAAAAATTTGCGTAATATGGATATATTTTCAGAAATTATTCTTGACCACTACAAGCATCCCCATAACAATGGTCGGCTTTCTGATGCAACCCATTGCGCGACGGTTTTTAATCCTTTGTGCGGTGATTCAATAACGCTTGATGCACGAATTGATGAATGTGGTAGGATAGAGGAGGTTCGTTTCCAGAGTAAGGGATGTGCTATTAGCACCGCTGCCATGTCTATGTTGACTGATATTGCCCAAGGGAAAGAGAAAAAAGATATCGAATTAATGAACATCGAAGATAT
The DNA here is from genome assembly GCA_964357385.1 of uncultured Gammaproteobacteria bacterium. GTDB lineage: Bacteria > Patescibacteriota > Patescibacteriia > JACQRZ01 > JACQRZ01 > JAHFJA01. Next base: position 1,329 of record CAYHKW010000002.1, on the reverse strand, counting down.
ACAAGGCATATTAGGAGTAGACTTGAGCCCATCACGTATAAAATGTGCGTTATTGGGACAAGAAGCCCTGGTAAGGGCATTTGAAACAAGAATTTAATACTGAACACATTTATGGATCAGCCTAAAACAGTCGCAGAGCGTATCGTACCAGCAGCAGAACGCACTGGTGACGAATGGCATCTTCTTAATACTATCGAAGATCCTGAAATCGGGATCGGTATTGTCGATCTCGGACTTATTTATAATGTAGAAATAGAGAAGGGTATTGCGACGGTTGATATGACATTTACCAGTATGGGTTGTCCTGCTGGTGCTGAGCTTGTTGATCAAGTAAAAGAAGTCTTAATGCTTTTGGATGATGTAACAGAGGTAGTGGTGAATGTAGTTTGGGAACCAGCATGGGATACGCAGCGCGTAGAAGAAGGACTGCGTGCAATGCTGTTTGGTTTGTAAATAATTTTCTTATGAACGATCCCATCCAACAGATCAAAGAAAGGATCGATATCGTTGAGCTGGTCAAAGAATATGTGGCGCTCAAGCAAGCAGGGAGCAACTATAAAGCTCCGTGTCCTTTTCATAAAGAAAAAAATGCTTCATTCATGGTGTCATCGCCAAAACAAATTTGGCATTGCTTTGGATGTGGAGAAGGAGGAGATCTCTTTAGTTTTTTTACAAAAATTGAAGGCGTGGAATTTAAAGAAGCATTGAATATATTAGCCCAGCGAGCAGGAGTTGTTCTTGAAAGAACAATGTCGCGTGAACCTCGCGACAAGAAAGAGCGTCTGTACGATCTCATGGACTTGGCTGCAGGATTTTTTACCCAAGCACTATTGCGTGCACCGCAAGCAGATGAAGCACGCGAATATTTAAAAGGCAGAGATATCACCCAAACGATTCAAGATGAATTTTGTTTTGGATATGCGCTGGAAGATTTTGATCGTCTCTATCAATTTTTGATTTCAAAAAAATATACTACTCCAGAAATTGTTGAGGTGGGTTTAGTAATGGTGAAGGATCGCGGCAGGGCTATGGATCGTTTCCGAAGTCGGATTATGATTCCTATTCGCGACATCCATGGCCATGTTTGTGGGTTTGGAGGACGCATTATCGTCGACCAGCCCAATGCCCCTAAGTATCTTAACTCTCCCCAGACGCCGCTCTATGATAAAAGTCGAATCGTATTTAATCTTGATCGCGCTCGTCACGCCATTCGTGAAAAGAATCAGGTCATTATTGTGGAAGGATACATGGATGTTATCGCGCTCGTACAAGCGGGGGTGCGAAATGTGGTTGCAAGTTGCGGTACGGCACTCACCAGCGAGCAAGTAA
>CAYHKW010000001.1:14477-39436 GCA_964357385.1 uncultured Gammaproteobacteria bacterium | reverse complement strand
GTGGTCTTCCGATGTGTTTGGTACGTCGTTTGTGTCAGACCTGTAAAAAAGAAATGACGCTGGAGGGTGAAATGCTTGAACGGGTCAAAGGATATCTTTCAACGATTTCACCCATCAGTGGGGTGAGTGTTGATATGACTGAGATGAAGTTTTGGGGACCCGTCGGTTGCAATGATTGTTATGGAATCGGATATAAGGGTCGTATTGGTATTTATGAAATCATGACAATGAACAAAGATATTGAAGGGGTCATGCTTTCCGCTGCGGTTTCTGAATATGCTATCCAAGAGATTGCCGTGCAAAACGGCATGATTACTATGGTGCAAGAAGGATTGTTACGTGCGCTTCAAGGAATTACCTCAGTGGAAGAGGTGTTTAGTGTAGCCCAGTAGATCTTGACAAAGCGGTATTAATGGTGTAGGGTGCTTATGTTGATTCTATGTATGGGGAGAGTATCATGTGTGATCAAATAAAGAAGGAGAAAGAGGAGTCTGGAATACCACCAGAGCCATGTATGGATAAGGGAAAAACAGCTCAACTCAAAAAGCTGAAAAATTTCGAAGAATTTCAAAAGGGTTTTGAGAACGCTAAAAAGCCCTCGGCCTGAGCCATTTTTCCCTCCTGTTTTGGATTGTTATATTGTGTAGTATACTATGCAGTACAACAATCCTTTTTTTATTTCCTATGACAGAAGCACTCAAAGACCGACCAGACATAGAACGTAAAGCACTTGATACAGAATCAGTGGATCCGAATTTTCTCTCAATGCGAGATAAGCTACACACCGCATGGTTGGCACGACCAGAAACAGAAGCCACTCGCATCCTTGATCTTGATGCATACCCAAAGGCAGTGCAAGACTTGGTTAACAAGAAGCTTTCTGCAAATGAGAATTTTGGTATCACGGATAAGGAGCAATTAAAAAAACTAAAAAGCGAGTTTATCGGCGGTGTTCGCAATACCCAATTTTTTGAACGCGGCGGCGTTATCTATAATGGTAAAGAGTCTGTGAAAGATAAAGTTCGTGAGGTAGCAGTGAAAGCGCTATTGGAAAAAGATTTTTCAGTATTAGAAACATATGCACGCGTATCAATTGATATTAACGGCTTGAAAGCAGTCAATGATATCGCCAATCACAATAAAGGCGATGAGTTTTTGAATAAAGTAACAATCAGGCTAAAAGAGATTGAGACACGGCTTAAAGAGCAATATCCAGAGATACTCGAAGCAGTGGAATTATCTGTCGAGGGAGGGGATGAATTTGGTTTTGAACTAAAAGGTGTTGGGAAAATAGAGGATAGTATTCTGAAGGAAATGCGAACTTTCATTTATGCGAATATTCGCGGCAACGAGGATGGTGTAATAGAAGGACAAGAGAAAATGGTAGGAATTGATTGTTCAACGATCCTTACTGCTGATGCAATTCAGAAAAAAGGAATTCCTGTTGATAATGGATATGTGTTTCGTGCAACCGCCGGTATTGGTATTTCACGTTATGATGAGGCTCTGTTTTCTGAAGAAGGATATACTGAATTACAGAAAGAGTTGGCAGTCAAAGAAGCAAAACGTGATCCCCAAGCACTCACCTATAGAGATTATCAGGATGTTCTCATGGGGCGCATAATGGATGCGGCGGATAATGATATGAAAAAGAACAAGGAGGATGTGAAAAAAGGCCTCGATGAGCCTACTCAGGAGCTTTTGTTGCGTAATGACGAAATGGTGAAGCTCCAGAGAGAGAATCATGAGTTAAAGGCTCAAAATGCGAGAGTTATGACAGAAAGAGATGCGTGCTATAGCGCCCGCCAAACGCTTGCTCATAATATGCCCAAAGGACGGAGTCTTTAATTCTGTTTTTCTTATATTTACAAGGAAATGATTTAATAGCTTAAAACCTTTATAATATAAGCTATTTATTGCCTATTTTATACTTGACAAAATAGGTGGAATATGCTATAGTAAAGGCATAGAGTAGCAGTGTTGTTACTTGATAATTCAAAGGAGGTAGGACATGTTTGCAGTTAAAAAGAGGGTTCGGGCTTTGTTTGTGAACCCGAAAGAAAAGTTGAGTCTGTTTTTGGAGGATTTAAAGCCTCTTAAACAAACTTTAATGAAAGCGGTCGCAACCGCCGATCCATTAGCAGATATTGTTGAGTTTTTTAATGAAACATCTAAATGGCAGGATAGAGGCCTTGAGGATGTCATTAAAGAGTTCGAGGCTGTGAATTATGGGCAGTTCAATGGGGTGTTAAAATATCTTCAGGAACTTGAAGCATATTTCACTGCAACAGGACGCCAGTCTTGTGGATGGAATAGAACACAGGTTGGTGAGCAGGTTACCGAAGATAATGTTCATTTGGGCGGACACATATATGGATTGTGGACCCGCACTGTGAGCTACTGGAAGAAACAGAAAGATGAGCCTAAGGGTGGTTGGGGTTATCCCGATATGGAGCATTTGAACGCTTACGATGTGATCAGTGCAGATACTCAGGGGTATATGGTAGGGCGTGCAACTGCAATGCTCAATATCATTAATAAGTTAGAAGAGTTGGTTTAGTAAAATTATTGTAGTAAGGGGGAATGTAGAAATGAAGATCGTACATATCAGTAGTACACAAAAATTAGATGACGTTATTGTAGACGAACTATTATTCGAAGATCCAATCGAAGGAGTTGAAATGCTTCATGAGATTGAAGCAGATCTGAGAATATATCTTATTAATGTCACAAAAGAAAAACGTAGTAAATATCCAATAATATTATTGGGTACTGCAATCGCAATATTCTTTATTCTGTTTTTCTTCGCACATCCTTTGATGATGAGGGGCAGTAATGTCCCCGCTTATCTGGTGATGTCGGTTATTTTTCTCTGGATAGCTGCTATGATCTGGGCAGTCAAAGAGTTTAGAAAAAAACCAGAATAATTTAAAATCTCGTTGTAAAAATACAACGAGATTTTTTCTTTTTCGCGTATTATTTTTCTGTATGTTCAAACGTCATCCAGATCGCATCTTCGGGAATAATATCTTTAACTCGTTTAGCCCATTCGATGACGGTGATAGTGTTTGGTGCGCCCATATAATCTCCGATGCCAATATCTTCCAAATCGTTTCCCGATGAAAGGCGGTATGCATCGACGTGGCAGAGTGTTGTAATCGTTTCGTGAGCAGGTACATCATATACCTTCATCACCACAAAGGTGGGGCTGGTAATGGTATGGCTCACGCCGAGTGCCTCTGCTAATCCTTTTACAAAAGCGGTTTTGCCGGCACCGAGTTCACCTGAAAGTGCGAGTACGTCCCCTCCTTGAAGGGAATCAGCGACCGTTTGTGCAATTTCAAATGTCTCTTCTTCAGAGTGAGAAGTAATCGGTATTGATTTGCCTGCAAGTGTGGTGGTGATAGTACGCGTATCCATATATTAATATGTTACGTGTTCGATTTCCCAGTTAGGATCGGCATCAAGGTTTTTCCAATCAATCGTATCCCCTTTTTGCATATGAAAATATCCTGCTGCTGCGATCATTGCAGCATTGTCAGTGCATGCATAGTTGCCGGGGAACTGATGTGTCAGATGGGAAAGTTTTGATTCAATCATCATTTTCATTTGGCTGCGCAATTCTTTGTTAGCCATAACACCGCCACCGAATACGATTGAGCGTATATCATATTGAGATGCTGCTTTGAGAGTTTTTGAAATAAGAACATCAATGACGGCTTGTTGGAATGATGCGGATACATCAGCGATGTTTTGTTTTTGTTCGGGAGTGAGATATAGCACGGCAGTTTTTAATCCGCTGAAACTAAAATCAAAATCATTGCTGTGCATCATGGGGCGCGGGAGATCAATCGCTTTTGGATTTCCTTCGAGTGTACGTTTTGCAATTTCAGGTCCGCCTGGGTATCCTAGTCCAAGAAGTTTTGCTGCTTTGTCAAAACATTCACCGACCGCATCGTCGCGAGTGCGGCCGATTAATTCATATGAGCCAGGCTCATGCATGAGTACGAGTTCCGTATGGCCGCCGGACACGACAAGTCCTAATGCAGGAAATGATAGCGCTGGATTTTCAAGCCAGTTGGCAAGGAGATGTGCTTCGATATGATTCACGCGGACGAGGGGAATATTCCATGCAGCGGACAGTGTTTTTGCTGCTTGCACACCGACAAGAAGTGAAGTAACTAATCCTGGCCCTCCAGTCACGGCGATTGCATCGGGTCGCGTGTCTCCTAACGCTTCTTTGAGTAAATGGGAAATGGTTGCAACGTGTTCGCGTGCGGCAACTTCGGGGACGACGCCGCCATGGGGTGCATGGATCGCAATCTGCGATGAGACCAGATTTTTTTCAAGCGTAAAAACGCCGTCTTCCACGCGCAGAAGGCTTACGGCGGTTTCATCGCATGATGTCTCGATTCCTAGGATAGTCATAGTGTTTGGATACTAACATGATATGATGTTCTCATGCAACTGTCTGTTATCATTCCTGCATATAATGAAGAAAGTACGATACAAAGCACCGTGATTGCGGTTGCTGATTATTTGCGTGCCTTTGTGCCTGATAGCGAGATTATTGTGGTCGATGATGGGAGTACTGATGAGACAAAGAGTATCATACGCAGTCTTTCCCTTGAGATTCCTTTGGGGTCTATTGTCCATATCACTAATAAAGGAAAAGGTGCCGCCGTGCATACCGGGATGAAGGCTGCGAAAGGGGAGCGGATTCTTTTTGTTGACGCTGATATGTCGACGGACATTAAACAATATGATGCGTTGGCACGCGCGTTAGATGATGATGCTGATATTGCTATTGGTTCCCGGTATTTGCGAGAGAGTCATATTGCCGTGCAGCAGCCATGGTTTCGCGTGATGATTGGCCGCATTGCAAACAGCATTATTCGGTTAGTGTTCTTGCCTGGAATTTATGATACCCAATGCGGATTCAAAGCATTCAAGCGCGAGGCAGCATTGGCTTTGGCAGACTTGCAAACAATGGATGGTTGGTCATTTGATATGGAACTACTGGTTCTTGCCCGGCGTTTGGGATATCGAATTATCGAAATTCCGATTGTTTGGCAGAACTCAAACAGGGTAAGCAGATTCCGTTCAATCCATGATGCCGGTAAGACATTGGGGGATATGGTGCGGATATGGTACCGTTTGGCTACCCATAGCTATCAAGGTCTTGACTCACGTAAAAAAATACGATAGCATTATCACTGTTATGGCCCCATCGTCTAATGGTTAGGACAGCGGGTTTTCAATCCGTTAACCGGGGTTCGACTCCCCGTGGGGCTACCAAAAGCACTCTTCAGAAATGGAGGGTGTTTTTGTAATAAAAAATTATCCCGATTAAGGATAATTTATACAAGATGTTTTTACTTTATGGCTTGATGTTGAGATTGATCCATGTCTGTATTTTTTTATTGTTTGTTAAGTTCGACGTATTTTTACCGTAAACCATAGCACCTAGCTCCAATGCGCACTTCCTATTAAAATTGCATTTTGCCGTATAATCAGACACAAGTGCTATAACAAGACCTAAGTCAGCATATCCTGTTTTACTGTCTAGTACTGTCCACATTATTTCTTCCTCATTGTCAATTCGTTTATTTTCTTTGTAAGTATACCCACGAAGATGAATAGTAATTCGAGGTAAGCACGTATGGGTATCTATCATGTATCCTCCTCGTAATTCAACGAAAACGTCTGTCATGGGTAAATAGTGGATACGCCTTTCAACTTCGCGCCAACATTCTTGATTATAGAACTTTATGGGTTCATCTTTTTTCAGACACATTATTTCACTCCTAATTTTCAAAATAAATACGACCTTAAGATAGGACACTCTAAGTTTATTGTCAAGCTTATGTGCATACTCTAGACAGATTAATATCTAGACTCTCCATAAATATGTTCCAATTCACTCCCTCAAGGGCTAAAGATTCACCTCAGCATTTCGCTGGGGTGTTTTTGTTTTTTTTGGGGAAAATAAAAAAAGACAATCAAATTTTTATTCAATTGCCCTTATTAAAGTATTCGTCAGTTTTTTATTGTTTCTGGAATATATGTACAATACTACCAACAGTAGGACTAAGTAGAAAGTCATGAGTAGAGGTAAAAGGCCAAACCTTAATTGCTCTTAACTCTTTAAACTTTCGTTTCCAATCAGCACGGGCATATTCCATCTCAACCTTGAATTCAAAGTTACTGCTCCGAGCAACCTCATTATTCATTCGTCTGAATTTGTGTCTGAATTCCTCAGGGACATTTTCAATAGAGTCATCTGTTAATGTTTCGTAGTATGGAATTTGCCATTCTTGTTTCAAGTAAATTTCATTAAGAATGACAACGCCGCCAGGTTTTAATACCCTATAAGCCTGTTCTACATACTCACTTTTCAGCTCATCAGGTATATGGTGGTATGAATATGTACCAAATACGATGTCTGCCTTACTTTCAAGTCCTAATTGTTCAAAGTCGACTTTCAATATATCTGAATGAACATACAATACTTGGTTAGCTGCAATATTTGCTTTTACCGCAAGATCAATGAACTTTTTGTCGATATCAATGAGTACTGCAACACCGATCTCGCCAAAGTATTTGTTCACCCACTTTGTGGCCACACCAGGTCCGCAACAGAAATCACAAACTATAGCTTTACTGACATCACCATCAGGAAAAAATTCAAATGCAGATGTGGCGGCATATTCAATTGCTCTTGCATAGTCTTTTCGTGATGAGGTGAGCTTTTCATAATGTTCCTGCTCACTTTCGTAAATCGTAATATCTTTTCTACTCTCCGTCATGATATACCTCCCAATCAAATTGTAATGAGCTGATTCGAAACCAGTAATGTCGTCTATTTAATCACAAACAAAGCACTTTGTCAATGGCTCCACATCATTACTTCCTCTATGAAAGTGTTCCAATTCACTCCTTCAAGGGCTAAAAATTCACCTCAGCATTTCGCTGGGGTGTTTTTGTTTTCCATGCTATGCTGACGTTAATCATTAATTCGAATGGATATGTTGTGGCAAGATGGAAAATCATGGTTCGGTAAATTGGCACTCTTTCTCGGGGTAGTTGCGGTTGTAATAATTTGTGTTGTTTTATATATACATCTCAATACTAGGATTAATGTTAGCAGTATTGACCTTCATCAAAATTCGATGGAATGGAAACAATATTTAAGATCTATGGGAATCACCACGGCAGCACTTGGTGTAGGATATTTCTTATATGGAGTCTCAGTGATATGCGCGATGGCGAGTTTTTTTAAGAGAGAAAATCCAATATACGGTATTATAAGTTTGTTAGTAACAGCAGTTATAACGTTACAACTACTATTAATGTTTTTACTATCAGGTGGCGAGAAACTCATACCTTTTTTATAGCAAATATTTCATGGAGAATATTCAAGCATCCCATCTTTAATTAATGGTAAAATGAATAGAAGGTAATATAAATATATTGTCTATGAAAAAAAATCAGCCATGGTGGGGAATTACTTCCCTTATTCTTGGAATATTGTCCTTGTTAGTATTCTCGCTCGGCGTTGTGTTCAGGGAATTATCTTTGGTTGTGCCGCTTGGTTTATTTACTGCTTCAGTAATTTTACTGACTATTAGTCATTCAATAGAGAAAAGAAATATATATACAAAGTTAAGCCTCTCTTTAATGATTGCTATATTGATTGCGGTTGCTGTAATCGCTTGGGGTGTTTTTACGTTGCGTGCTGCACTTGATCGAGGTATTCTGTTTTAATTCTTCCAAAAATTGATTCCAATTCACTCCCTCAAGGGCTAAAAATGCACTTCAACGAAAGCTGGGGTGTTTTTGTTTAGATCTCTTGAAGTTAGAAGGTTCCTATGATAGATTAAGGATATATGAAAGAGTCCACTCCTCAAATTCAAAAAGCACTTGACTGGGTTTCTATGGGAAACGGGATAGGTTTTTTGTTATCCGACGAACATTGCCCAACACGAGATGTATTTCAAGCACGGGCAGACAAGCTAGTTATTGAATGTGCAAACAATCTTTCAATTGGAGAGAACGCATCTCTTCTCGGTCTCGTTGTGGGAGAGATAGGCAACAATACATTTGATCATAATCTGGGTAACTGGCGGGATGAAAGAGGTGCTTATTTTGTCTACGATGCTGAACAAAGAATTGTGGTCATTGCTGATCGAGGCCAAGGAGTGCTCACCACTCTTCGTCAGGCTCGATCGAGCATCGCGGATGACTGTGAAGCACTGACCGTTGCGTTTACCGAGACTCTTTCTGGTCGTGCTCCCGAAAGGCGGGGTAATGGCTTAAAACTCGTTGCAAAAGTTGTTCAAGAACAACAATGGAAGTTGGAATATCACTCAGGTCGTGGTAGTTATATTATTGATGGTGCTTCAACCTGTACTACGAAAGACGATGAGTTAAAAGGCATGGTTGCAATACTAACATTTTGATGGTTATGAAAATTATAATGAAAAATTTTGGAGATTTTCTTTCTTCTCGTCCAGCAGGAAAAGAGGCGTATCTTTCTGCACAAGCATACGTGTTTCCTGCAAAGAACGAAGCTGACGTGATTGAACTTGATTTTGATGGGGTAAAAGTACTCACCCCCTCCTGGGCAGACGAATTTGTAACCCCACTCGCGGAACAATGGGGCGATAAACTTCATTTTTCACACACCGAGAATCTTTCAGTTAAAGCGACGCTGGAGTTTTTGAAACAAATCCCTACTTCCTAGTGAGCAGGTTGAGTTATATCCGTATCATTTCTACTCGCCCCACGAGTAAGGATGAAAAGAAATCATATGAAAAATACTCTCAAGAAAATTCCTAAGTTTAAAAATGAAGACGCAGAGCGTGATTTTTGGGCTACTCACGATACGACTGAGTATATTGACTGGAGCAAGGCAAAGAAAGTTCGTTTTAAGATGATGATTGATAGAAAGATTGGGGAATCATGTTCCAATTCACTCCCTCAAGGGCTAAAGATTCACCTCAGCATTTAGCTGGGGTGTTTTTGTTTCATACACCTATTGACATTTCTTAAGTTTTTTGTTATTTTTCTTTACAAGAAAGGAGAATAGTAATGAAAATATGTACTTTTTATCTATCGGGATATGAATCGCTTTCGGGCTATTCATTAACATGGGAAACGAGCGGTTCATTTGAATGCGTTGGAACACCCTTTCAAGGGAATGACGAGAAGGAATATCAAAAATTTATTCTTGAACCAGGTCAATATCTTTTTTGTATCAAGCGTGAAGTAGAAGAATCATTGGCTCAGCTTTTTCAAATACCGATCGAGAAGGATCAATTTGAAGTCTTTTGTGTAAAGGCAGAAGAATGGGCAGGTACATCTGTTTACAACAGATTAATGGGGTACAAGAATGGATCAGGAGGTCCTTACGATTACTCTCAAAATTTCACAGGGGATTGGCTCAAAGATTATTTGATAAAGAGTTGGGATATAGATTCTCTCGAGTCGTACCCCATCTCGCTAGAAGACGCAATAAAATATAAATAGACATTTCCATCTGGTAGGCAGCAGGTGGATTTTTTATATAGAATAGAGTTTAAAGCCCTTCCCAGAGATTAGTTAACAAAGCGCGCTGTGTTTCGGCAAGCTCGGGGCTTTCGGTTACAATTCCGATATAGTCATGCTGATTCAATCCAAACTGAGCGACTTTATTGTTCCATACATAGATACTGCCCTGTACCGGAGATAACAATAAAAAAATCGCCTTCATGGGCGATTTGGATGGGCTTTAGCGTCTTTTGTTCTGTACGATACTTAGAACCTGTGATTTGTATTCAATTACTTGTTCTGAAGAAAGCCTGAATTGTGAAAACTGTTTTGCAGTTGTTTCATCTTCGTATCCCGAACCTTCGTGGTTTATATGCTGGAAAAATTCTAGGACAATTGCTGCATAGCCATATCGTTTGTTTATGGGTAATACGCTAGACATAACATAAAAAGAGATTGTACCTACTATACTAGCAATGACAAACACCGGCGATAATATCGACAGCCAGGGTTCAAAGCTTAGAAGATGAAATCCCTCTAAGGCACACATCATTAAAAATAGGCCCAGGCACACGGAGCTAATCTTAGCTACTCGTAACGCTTTATCAAACGTATCGCTGGTTGTCTGATATTTTTCACAAAATTCTACATAGTATCCTTCGGGTGTCAGATCGGCTTCGTGCTCCTGTACTGCTTTCAGCAAAGATTCTATTCCTTGGTTCATGATAGTGAGCGCGGTCAATTTGACCTTTCGTTCTTTTTTCATGGCGTTCTCCTTTTTTATTTTTTCAATGGACACCACAAGAATATCAACTTAATACGCACATGTCAATAGTCTTTGAAATAAAAAAGACCTCAATTTTTGAGACCTTAATAGTATTCTTTGTTACGCTAATTCAGGAAGAACTGAGTGGTAATTATTCCAAATGATTCTTCGTTTGTCTGTTACGTGTTTGTTGTAGGGTTGGTGATAGATGACATGTTCCCAGGGGTTTGTATGGAGGAATTTTCCTTCCATTTTTGGATTGTCGTCAACGATCATGTCTCCTCGTTTTCGAGTTTTATCTTTTTCGAAAAAGATAGCTACCTTTGTTCCGAGCATTTCATTTTTCCATGCCCGTTTTTCCGGTTTACAATATTTGGCGTTTTCGATCGGCGTTGTACAGAGCGATACATGGTGCTTTTTCATAATGGCATGCACTGCTTCAATTGCGCCTTCGACAGGAGGAAGGTTGCGGAAAAATCCTTTCTCACCAAAGATCTCATAAATTTCTTTTGCGTACTGGGGATACTGTCGTGAAAAATAATGTTCTGTTTGGACGTTCGGATCATGTAATATGAAATGCGGATGCCGCTCTTTTAACAGTTTATAGATTTGGAAATATAAATCCGCTAATACGCCATCCATATCAAGAATGACATGGTAGACTTTTGGAATGATGATATGCATTTCAGGAAGACTCCTTTCTTATGTTTTCAATGTAGTATTGCGTAGTATACGCTATGATTTTATTTTGTCCAGCACCTAACTTTGCAAAAAGAGTTTGAAAAAATAGTACGGTCCTTGACAGGTGAGTATCGTATGGTAGTTTTGGGATATACGATTATGTTCTTTTTATGAAAGGATGGTGCCAATGGCTACATTAGTGAAGCCGAGACGGAAGACCTATAAGCAAATCAGGATTCCTTTGATCCCTGAAGATGCGGCCAGTTTGGCAGGTCTTTTAAAAGCTACGACATTTGCCACTGAGCAAGATCTTATACGGTATGGGGCTTTGCCCTTTTACTTGTCGCTGCTAGTAGCGAAAGATGGGGGACGAAATTGTATTGTGTTAGAAGATACAATCAAAAAGAGATCGCACCAGCTTGCGATTATTGCCAGCAAGGTGGAGATAGATGCTAGGCAGCACACAGGGTCATCGATGCCGGGGATGGTGCTTCGATTGAAGGGGTCGGAGTATGTTGAATCTCTGTTTGAATCAATTCGCATACATGGGCCGGAAGGGGCTGAAGCAGTCGTCCGTATGGCGTTAAGCCTTTATGGTAGCGTTGTCAGAGAGATGGCAAACGGATATAAACCAATGGCAACCACTCCTACTCGTGTTCGGATCCCCCTTGCAGTACCGGGCTATCGATATACACAATAGTATGATGAGATAATAGTAATCCTATTATCTTTTTTTATTTCCTTACTTTATTGCTACAATAGATGCATGAATACCATGATGGTAAAAAAACTTATTGCAATGGCAGTGATATCGTTTATTGCGATGTACAGCTTGATGTACATGATGGTTGATGTCTATGGTAATATCTTTTCGAATGTAAATCAGCTCTATATGGCAGGGTTGATGACAGGCGCTATGCTCTTAATTGAGATTGCGGTGATGGGATCCATGTATTCAAAAAAGACAACGCTGATTGTCGCAATTATCGGCATTGCCATACTTGCTATCGGCAGCGCGGGTATCCGTACCCAATTTGCTGTGTCTGATAAAGAATTTCTCAAATCAATGATTCCTCACCATGCTTCAGCGCTACTTATGTGCAAAAAAGCTGACCTTAATGATCTTGAAATTAGGCAGCTTTGTAATGATATTGTTGCAGGACAACAAAATGAGATTGATTGGATGAAAGCAAAACTAATGACCGTGAAATAGGTTTGAATTTCACTACGCTACTGAGAATTTTTTGATGGCATTTGCCAATAGATAGGTCGATCAAAGTTGAGATCCCCAACAGTCCGTTTGAGCCCTGTTTTCGAATGCTTATAGATAAACGGTTGTGCAGGAGCAAGTTCAAGTCGCGCTATGTCATTATCAGAAATATTTTCCATATATTTAATAATCGCTCTCAAAGTATTGCCGTGTGCCACAATAAGAATGTTGTGATTCTTTTTTACGTGGGGAAGGATATGCGAGTGATAGTAGGGAACAACTCGTCGATATACATCTTTTAAGCTTTCGCCTTTGGGTGGTCGTGTATTCCACCCTCTGCGCCATTCAAGCACTTTTTCCTTTCCATATTTTTTTGCTGCTTCATGTTTTTTCATACCTTGAAGCAAGCCGTAATACCGCTCATTGAGTGTTGCAGTGTTGTGCACAGGGATTTCTCCATTGAGCTGAGAAACTTGATATCGAATGCGATCACGATGATCTTCGTGCAAGAAAATGCCGGTGTTCTTTTGGTCAGCAAGCATGATAGACATTGTAGACTGAGCGCGGATGAGGTGTGATGTGAATGCAACATCTATTTTTATGTTCCGTATTTTTTCTGAACTGATCATAGCTTCATGCATGCCAATTTCTGAGAGGGGAACATCGACACATCCGCTAAATTTATTCATAACGTTCCAGCGCGATTCGCCGTGTCGGAAAAGAAATATATAGCTCATACTATTTGTACATGAATCATAGATCAAGTATAGCACACTGTATTTATACCAAATCAATGTAGTATGTGGTACAATAGCTGTATTGCGCATAAGCACGCGCCGTCGATTATTTTATGAATGGATCTAACGAATCAATTCGTTCTACTGGCATACCGGAGCTTGATACGCTGCTTGGTGGCGGATTACCCTCAAACGCTACGGTATACTTATCAGGATCACCAGGAGCAGGGAAAACAATACTTGCGCTCGAATGGTTATTTAGAGGGTATAAGGATTTTCAAGAGTCCGGTATTTATTTTACCCTCACCGAACCGACTACAAAACTATTAACAAATCTTCATAAAATGAATTTTGCTGATCGCGAAGCAGTCGCGTCAGTTGATATGCGCTTGAGTGATACAAAAAATAGTATCGTCAATCATCCGGGCATTCATTTTATTGATTTGCGTATCATGATGGGTGATCTTAAGCTTGATAAGAAAGATTTCACCAACAAAGATATTGAGAAATTGTGTGAAACCATTGTTGAAGTAGTAAATAAAACCAATGCAAAACGCGTGGTGCTGGATTCCATTACCGCACTACTCTATCGTTTAAAAAATGATGAGATGATTCGTCAGTTTATTTTTCGTTTGGGATCATTTTTGGGGTTGATGGAAGCAGGGGTATTCCTTGTTGGTGAAGGGGAGAACCGCGATAGTGCTTCGTATGGTGTTGAGGGCTTTATTTCTGACGGTGTGATCCGTTTGTCTACCGTACACCATGGTAAAGAAGCACAGCGAACACTTGAAATTGTTAAAATGAGAGGAATGAATCACGATTCTACCACTACTTCGTTTCGTATTTCACCGGATGGGATTAAGTTGTTTCCCCGCATGCGTAGAAAGCTTGGCTATCAGGTGAGTAATAAACGTATATCAACGGGTGTGTCAGGACTCGATGAAATGTCAGGAGGAGGATTTATTGAAGGGTCGAGCGTTGCTGTTATGGGACCGTCCGGAACAGGAAAATCTATTACGTGTCTTCATTTTATAATGGCAGGATTACGGAAAGGCGAGAATTGTCTTATTGTTTCGTTTGAAGAATCTCATGATCAGCTCTTACAAAATGCCGGCACGTTTGGTTTTAATTTAAAAAAATATGAAGCAACCGGTCAACTGAAATTTATAACGGTTGACATGGAGACACGCTCATTTGATGAGCATATCGATATAATTATTAATACCGCGACAGAAACAAAATCAAAGCGTATTGTTGTTGATTCGCTATCGGCGGTTGGTAATGAGTTGGGTGCAGAATCATTGCGCGATTTTTCTTCGACTCTGGTTGATGGATTTAAAACGCTGGGTGCAACAACCTTATTAACGCTAGCAACAGAAGGGTTTTTGGGTGGCGGTATGCTTTCTGAGTCGCATGTGAGCGCATTTGTAGATACGATTGTACTGTTTCGTTTTGTGGAAATAGAATCAGAGCTGCGTCGTGCCGTGATTATTGTAAAGATGAGAAGTTCTGATCATGATAAAAAAATGAGGGAAGTTATCATTAGTGGCGACGGTATCAATATCTCAACTGATTTTAGTGGATATGAAGGAGTGCTCTCGGGAGTGTCGCGCAAGGTTGGTGAATCAATTAGTGAACAATTACGTCTTTTGTTCTTGGAAATTCTTGGTCCTATGGGAGAGCGAATATTTATCGAAGCAAAGAAAAAAGGCTTGAGTAAAGACAAAGTAAAAGTATTGATTGATGAATTAGGGTCACAAGGGATACTTTCTGTTCGTCGAAAAGGTGATTTTGCATCAAGAGCCGAAACTATATTTAATCCCGCGGCTGAGTAATCGAGCCGCAATCATACATTGCTATGTCTCAATTTAAAAAACGCACCTGGCTATATTATGGTGTTGCCGCACTTGGTTCCGTGGTCTATGGATTTTTGACATTGACTGCGCCGCGCAGTGCATCTACTCAGCAAAATTTCGAATTGAGCGCGATGCAAATTCTATTGCTGCAGATTACCATCATGATACCGTATGTTATCTCATGGTTTTCAGGAGTGAGTGGAGTGCTTGCATTGGAAAAATGTGCTCAAGTGCTTGGGGACAATGGTCATAAAAAGGGATTTCATTATCTTAGTCTTGGTGTGGCAATAGTCGCATTAGGCTACCTATTCGCTTCGCTCATTAGTGGATTTAAGCCCTATTTTCCTCCTGATTGGGGTATTGCTCAAACAATTTTAAACAATTATATTTACGTTTTGTTGGCATTTTTCTCTTCATTGTGTTTTTTTGTCGGCTCTCGTCATTTGGTTGCTGTTCGTCAGGATTCAACAGCAGAAAAAGATGATATTGTAATGTCAGTTATCATTACGTTCCTTCTTGCAGCGTTGTATGTGCCTCTTGTGTTTACCAACGACCATCGACAGGTAGCAGCGAGCATTACCAGTATGGCCACTTATTATTTGGCAGATCCGCTCATTGTATTAACCATCATCCTTCCGTTGATTGCAAGCTGGATACTGGGGTTGTTGGCAATATTCCGACTGAATCGCTTTTTGTTGCCCATCACTGCTGATACACAGCGCCATGGAACGAGAATGTTTACCAACGGTCTTGGTATAGTATTATTTGCTTCCATATTTTTACAAATACTAGTATCGATTGGCACTGATCGTTTGTTGGGTTCGGGGGTTGTGTTGGTATTAGTCTTGGTGTTCCTTTTTATCGGATTGCAGGTGGTTGGGTTCTTATCCATTTTCTTTGGGGCACGAACAATGAGTAAGGCGGTCGAAAAACATTACAATGACACCGCCGTTATAGCCAAGCGTCCTAAGAAAAGTGTAGCTTCTCAATTCTGATTATTATTTGTATGACGATTCGCTTAAAATTATTTATTTCCTTTTTAGGAGTCGCATTCGTACCTTTACTGATAATGGGAGGGCTATTTTCACTATATATTGAGCAAAGTTATATTGTGATTACTCAGTCAAGGCTTGCTGATATTGCAAATATCGAACGCGATCAGATTGTTGGGGACATTACACCGATTGATCCTTCCCGTTATATTGCCCACTTTGATCGTACTGGTGAAGTGTTGATTGTTGGAAAGCAAGATAATGGTGAACCTATTATTTTGTCTGAAAAGCGCTTTACTGATGGCAAATCGGCAACGCCGACAACTGATACGATTTTAGCGGTGGATGTTGTGTCTCGCGAGGACTCTGCTTTTAATGATAATATCGATTATCGCGGAGAAAAAGTTATCGGAGTGAGTCGATATATGAAAGATAGGCAGCAATGGGTTGTGGTAAAAATGGATCGCGATGAAGCGGATGAAGCATTATTTACCCTCTTTAACTCAACACTGCTTATTGGTCTGATCTTGGTTGTTCTTGGAGTAACATTTTTTGCCACGCTGGTTACCCAGTCAATTATTGCCCCTATTCGAGAACTGACTGATATTACGCGCGCAATTTCATTAGGAAACATGCATGCGTTTATGAGTCAGGCAATGTTGGCAGCAAAAGATGAAGTCGGTGACCTTAGTAGGGCATTTGACCGCACAGTGGTGAGTCTCAAATTAGCAATGATGAGTAACCAAAAGAAGGATACCGAGGAAGTGGTTGTGGCGCAGCGTCCACGGAAAAAACAAACAAACGCGCAAGAATAGAGTACTACCCTTTCTTTACACATTTTTGATAGAGGTTTTTGAACATGCTCTGTGGGTCATATTTTGACTTCAGTGCCTCATAGTCTTGCTTGTTGTAGAGTTGCCAGAACTGGCTTTCAGGATAATACGATGATGAGTACAAGGACTTCTTTCCATGGAGTTCCTGTACTTTATTTTCAATCAAGCGATTGTAATACCCTTCTTCTTTGTCAGAAGCAACAGAATCCCAGAAGCCGAAGTTAATGTAGAGTTGTCCTGGCTTTGTGGTATAGAGAGTAAAAGATTTTTCTTTTGCCGGTATGGTCGGACACATCCAGAAGGGCTTGATGCCAATTTCGTTATGAAAAAAATTTATGAATTCCTCAGCGTGCTCAATCGGAATTTCGACATCTTGAATCACTGATTCGCGAGTACCATTGATACGGCTAATCAGTGCAGTAAGTCCGTATTGAGTGGCAAATTTGCGTATCTTCCAGTACGTTGTTGAACGGAGTCGTTTACGACCTAATATTCGTCGAACAATGGGATGTTCAACACCAAAAAATCGCGAGCACCAAAACCAGTCAGTGTCCCATCGCCATATATAATCATGGGCAGTGAGATAGTCTTCTATTTTTTTCAAAATAGAATGGTAATAAATATTCATGAATGTATAATCACTCACTGTTGGTGCGTGGTCAACAAACGATGCAACACTGAGATAATACACCCCCCGATCAAAGGCAACACCATCAATAAAATCAGCAATGCCATCTGCTTTTCGTGCTTGATTGCAGACATCCTGAATTGCTGCAAAAAAAGTTTGAGAATCATGAAATTTTTTGTGGCGCACGCGTACATATTTTTTTACAGGAATTAAGGGGACGGTGAGTTTGAGCGCATAGCCTAATGTTCCGTATGAGTTGGGAAATCCGTAAAATAAGTCGGAGTGCTCATTAGTAGGTGAACATGTTCGCACCACCCCATCTCCGCACAAGATATCCATTTCTCGGATGGTTTCATGAACAAATCCATAGCGAAATGAAGTCGCTTCGATTCCCACTCCGGTTACCGCACCCCCGACAGTGATTGATTTAAGTTCTGGCACTACGGTCGGCATGAGGCCGTGAGATAAGGTTTGCTTCACGAAGTCTTCGTAAGTGGTCATGCCACCTACTTCAGCAACCCGATTGATTGGGTCAATAGAAAAAACAGTATTAAAATCAGCAATGTTGAGTTTTTGTACGGTACCCTGAGAACGGTCGCGAAAAAGATTTGATGTTTTTTTGCCGCCAATAGCAATAGCTGTATTCGGGGTGCGCGTCGTTAGTATTTGAGAAAACGCCATTATGGCGTTTTCTTTTTTTTGCTGATAATCGGACATACTATCGGACCGATTCATAACCACCCCGAACGCCGCCTTTTGAGTAGACAACTTGCCATAGCTGATTTTTGCGGGCACGGAAACTACCGGCACAGGAGAGGAGATAGTATTTCCACATGCGGTAAAATCGCTCATCGAATTTCCCCCCTTTAGTGGTTGGCCAGTTGCGATCAAAATTTTCCCACCAGGCTATTAGGGTATGATCATAGTTTGTGCTCATATTGTGCCAATCCTCCATGACAAAGAGTCCTTCCGCTGCTGCTGAAAGCTGTGCTATGGAGGGAAGCATAGCGCCAGGGAAGATATATTTCCCTAACCATGGCTCAATACGTTTGGCTGATTTATTACCTCCAATAGTGTGCAACAGAAATATACCGCCTGGCTTTAAGCAAGAGTCCGCTGTTTCCATAAAGGCGCGGAAATTACGATAGCCGACATGTTCAGCCATGCCAATAGACACCACCTTGTCATAACTACCTTTCGCATCACGATAATCTTCGAGTCTGAATTCAACCGACAACCCCTTACTTTTCTCTCTTGCATAGGCAACTTGTTCTTTTGAAATATTATATCCGGTTACTTGTACACCATAGTTCGCAGCGGCAAACCGCGCAAAGCCGCCCCACCCGCAGCCAAGTTCCAATACTGTTTCACCTTTTTTGAGCATTGCTTTCCTACAAATCAAGTCGAGCTTGTTTTCTTGTGCTTGGTTTAAATCTTTTGAATCCTTCCAATATGCACAGGTATATTGCATATATGGATCAAGCATTGTTTCATAAAAATCATTTCCCAAGTCATAGTGCTCATCAGCGACTTTGTGAGATCGTGACTTGGTTTGCATGTTCAGAAGCGCCGCTTTTGGGATCTCTAATATGGTTGCAAGATCAATCCCTACTTGCTTTTCAACATTGGGAACTAACAGTAAATGATCAAAAAAAGAATCGAGTTCATCTGCATCCCACCAACCGTCCATATATGATTCACCCAAGGCAAGCGAACCTCCTGAAAGGACTCGGTGATAAAATTGTTCGTTGTTAACACGGATATCCCAAGGGTTTTTCCCATTGATCGTAATATTGGCAAGAGAGAGAATTTCTTGTGCTTTTGCTTTGAGAGGATTGTGAGTCATACGGGGAATAAAGTTCAATTAGTACCCATAGTGTACCGCAGTGCAGGTATTTATCAAGTGCTTAGATAGCAAAAAAGCGGCATGCATGGTACCGCTTTTTTGCTTAAAGATTAACTCATCAATTTACACTGCCGGGGTTTTTGGAATTTCATGGTTTCGTAATAGTCCACCAATGAGGGCAAGTATTACGCTAAACAGTAGTGCCCACCAAAATCCTTCGACGCTAAATCCGGGAACAATTTGTGCTGCAAGCAAGATCATGAGTGCGTTGACAACAAAGGTAAATAGTCCGAGCGTAAGGATATTTAACGGCAAAGTGATTAATAACACAAGGGGACGAATCAGCGCATTAATAAGCCCAAGGACGATGGCAATCACGAGAGCGGTAAAGAAACTGCTTACCGTAACGCCAGGAAGGATATACGCCGCAACCAAAATTACTATTGCGGATATGAGCCAATTAAGGAGTATGTTCATAATTTTTCTTGTCTTGGGAGTTTGCTTGCCGCTTCTTTGGTGGTTACAGGGCCTCCCATTACGAGTAATTTGATTATAAGCAATGCTACAACGAGATAGACGAACATGGCAAGCAACGTTGTCCATTCAAATGTTGCACCCGCTAGTTGTGTGGCGCGAAATACATTAACAAATGGGTCAGCAAATGGGCTACTGATATAGTATATAAACTGGGTAAAGCCTGCTGCTGTATTTGCCCCCAATAGTTTCAAGAAAAATCGGAATCCTAAGACTATTTCAAGCGCAAGTAGAATATACCAGATTATTTGAGTACCACGGTAGAGAGGGCGATATCGCTGCACGGGCATACGCTCCTCTTTGATCGAAGATTTTGCTTGCGGCATTGAAGGGGTAGGATTCATGGTATTGTTCCCAGCCATATGGTGAATATATTAAGAATAACAATAGTATAGTAGTATTAAGTATACTCCTTCTTTTATTTTGCAACATATGTCCCCCATGAAACGTCCTATTATTTCAAAGACATCCTATGCGCCGATGATTTTTGCCCTTATCGCAATCGGTATTTTGGTGGGTGGCTTTATTTATTTTTCTAATAATCATACACAAGAGTCAGAACAGGTAATCACTTCACAGCACGCTACACCGCCAGTACTTGAGCCTGTTTCGAATGCAGAAACTCCAAAAGAAGAGCCGGTGGTGATTGATAAAAAAGCAACGGAAGAAAAGAATAAAGAATTTGAAATTGTAGTCGAATATCCTGTCATCAAAAAAGGCGACGCTGAATTCGAAGCGGTGAATGCATCAATCAAAACATTTGTCGATGCGACGGTGAAGCAATTTAAGGCAGATTATAATAATGCAAAAAATGAAGACGTTATTACTCATCCTTCGACACCATGGAGTCTTGATATGGACTATGCTGCCACCTATCAATCTGAGAATCTAATTTCACTTGTTTTTTCTGTCAGCGTATATGCAGGCGGTGCGCACCCTAATGGCAGCATAAAAACATTGGTAATTGATGTAAAAAATCAAAATATTCTTTTACTCGATAATGTACTGGTTTCAGACACATCGTTAAAAACACTTTCAGCATTAGTGATCGATGATCTTAAAAAAAGCGATATAGCTGATGATGAATGGATTGAAAATGGTGCCGCGCCGATCGAGGAAAACTATGAAGCTTGGCATCTTTCTGACAAAGGAATGACCGTATTATTTCCTGCATATCAAGTGGCAGCCTATGTTATGGGTCCGCAAGAGGTTACGATTCCATTTGAGAAATTGAAGGAAGTCGTGAAAGCTGATTATTTTATTGCTCAATAATCAAATGCTATCTACGGCTTACAGTTAAGCCGTAACAGTTTTTTGTCGTTCAATGGTATAATGAGCTGACTATGTCCGCATCTTCAACGAAAATTGAATATCCAACAACGAAGCTCCTACACGATCTCTGGGAATTAATGAAAGGGAAGCGCATCTTATTTATTATTGGTACCATATTGCGATTCTCCGCATGTGTCATCTGGCTGTATCCAGTCTATGCGTTTTCGCGTGTTGTTAGTAATCTCAGTCACCTCAATGGGCAAGATACTATATGGTGGATATGGTTTTTTCTGATTTCATCAGGCGCAGCGACGCTTGTCGGATGTTTGCTGAACTATATTTCTAACTATATCGTATTTCGTATTCTCATACGGATGTTTTTAGATTCTGAAATTTCAGCCATCCACCACTTGCTGCTGTTGGATATAGCATGGCATGAGCATGAAAATACCGGCAATAAAATAAAACGAATTGATCGAGGCTCTAATGCGATTGAAAACATGATGCGCATGTGGCATAACACGGCGGTGAGTGTTTTAGTAAGCTTAATTGGTGGGCTTTCTATTATTGTTGCATTTGATGGCATTGTGATGGGAATGATTGTTTTGTTTATTATCATATATGTCAGTATTTCATTTCAACTGGTTAAAAAAACGCGTGCGGCAGTAAAGGCAGTTAACATAGCGGAAGAAGAGTTCAGTGGTCTTACATTTGAAGCGGTCAATAATGTGCGTACGGTGAAAGTACTTGGTATGGTGGAAACAATCACAAAACGGATACGTGTTGCTGTCGATACACTCTATGCTAAATGTTGTACACGGGTATTCTGGTTTCAGGTACGAGGGGGAATCTTGGAAACAATTATTGTTAGTTTCCGTATTACCATATTGGCATATATTGTTGTAAGTATTTTTCAAGGAAAGCATGATGTTGGATTCCTGGTGCTGTTCTTCGGGTATTTTGCTCAAATTTCTGATAACATCAACCGACTTGCAGAGCTTTCTCAGGATTATATGATCGCGCGACAAAGTCTTGGTCGCATGAAAGAAATCACCGATGTGTCGATTACCATCGACGACGACTCAGGGAAGCGGGCATTTCCAAAAAGTTGGGAAACCCTTACCTTGTCTAATGTTTCTTTCCATTATCACGACAAGGATGTTCTCAAGAAAATAAATCTTGAAATCAAACGCGGTGAAAAAATTGGTATTGTTGGTTTGTCAGGAGCAGGAAAGTCAACGCTATTTAAATTGTTGCTTAAAGAATACGAAGATTATACAGGCGATATCGTGGTCAACGATGTACCGCTCAAAGGCATCAAGCGCAGTGCATATCTTGATCACATCGCCGTAGTGATGCAGGAGACAGAAGTCTTTAATTTTTCTTTGAAAGAAAATATTGTGATGGCAAATCCATCAGCAGGTCGTGATAAGGCATTCCTTGCACGTGCTATGCAGACGGCACATGTGAGTGATTTTGTTTCTAAACTCCCAGAAGGAATCGAGACTTTGATTGGTGAAAAAGGGGTGAAATTGTCGGGTGGAGAAAAACAGCGTCTCGGCATAGCGCGCGCGATTTTCAAACAACCAGAGATACTCTTCATGGATGAGGCAACCTCACATCTTGATTTGGAATCAGAAGAAAAGATTCGTGACTCACTCCATAAGTTTTTTAAAGGCATTACTGCGGTGGTGATTGCTCATCGTCTTACGACGATTAAGCAAATGGATCGGATCATTGTTCTTGAAGGAGGTCGTATTATCGAACAGGGATCATTTGATGAGCTTATGAAGCAAGAAGGACGGTTTTATACCTTGTGGCAGAAACAGCAGCTGTAAGATAGTATAGTTTCAACTCTTTCACTACGAGAAGAATTTTTTTTACCCAAATTCTTGACGCCTAGCAACTATGCGGTATGATGCAAAAGTATTTTAATACAAAGCAGGAATGTAAGAGGAGGTTTCCATGGAAAATGATTGTAATCAGTGCAAGGAGATCATTGAATACGAACAGAAGCTCGATGAACGGGCGATGCAATTAGCAAAATACGTGTTTGTAAAACGATTTGAGGTGCGACGACGGAACAAAGCTCGATGGGAGAGATTGTGCCGGTGGTATCGTTTCCCCGTTGTTGGTAATTTTATTTATAGACTTTGCGGTGTACCCAATGAACTTGAACGACCACCAAACCAAGATCATGACAAGTACTATCTGCAAGTAGGTGTAGACATAGAATCAGAAGCCATAGGATTGGAACAACTAAAAAGAGAGCATCTGTATCATTGGGGCGAGGAGTTTGTAAATCCTATCCGTGCGTGCGATCCAGAATGTTATTTTGCATCGCCACTGATTGCTCGATACAAGTGCCATGAGGCCGGGCAGGATAGCCTTGAACGTAAATATAATTTTCGTACCTTAAAAGACGACTATACGTTTGAAGCCAATATATTTATTTGTGAAGATGGCAATTTGCAACCGTTGAATAGAGTTGATGTTCGGATAGAACCTCTTGGTCTTATCTATTGGTATAGGGAATTGGCGCCTCTTCAATTATGGAGAGGAGTAGAAAAATAAAAAAATGCCGTATGGAAATTCCCATCGGTTTTTTTATTATCACCATTTTGGTGAATATTGCCATTCGCGCTATACTGTAAGCACTATTATGTTTTTCCAACGTGCACAAAAATCAAATATCAAGACTGACCAACAATGGTGGGATGATGCTTCGCATCCTATCACTGAACGTAATTCCTGGGAAGCGCTTTCTGAGGGAGAATTGCTGGTTGATGTGTATGATCGTCCGGAAGCAATCGTTGTTCGTTCGCTCATCGCAGGGGTGAACGCTGAAGATTTGGAAATTACTCTTAACGGCGATATGTTGACCATTCGCGGTATTCGAGAAGAAACAGAAGAGATTACTGATGATCAATTCTTTGCACGTGAATGTTATTGGGGTTCTTTTTCTCGCTCGATTATTATTCCAGTACCAATACAAGCGGACAAGATAAAAGCATTTTCAAAAAATGGGGTCGTAGTCATCATTCTTCCCAAAACAATGCAAACAATGGATATATCAGTTCGTACAGAAGATGATTATCTCGATTAACATAATACCGCCCCATAGGGGCGGTATTATTAAAAAAGCGGCCAATGATCTCCAGACAAGAAAATGCAATCCCCCTGTATTTCAAGCCGGAGCCCGAAATGAGGAACATTACATCCCCATGCTTGTCGTGTCTGGAGGTCGCTAACCGCTTGCGCTACTTGTTCACGCACAAATATATCACAACAATAAATATTTGTCAAGAGTATTCCCTTGATACATTGAATCATTCTCGTGTTCGCCCTTAAATAACCTTATGAATAGGGGATTTTCCCTCAAGAGCCTCAATAATGTTCTCAGCAGCGATGCGAGACATAGCATCTCGGGCAGCAACAGTCGCAGAGGCAATATGGGGGGTCATAATCACTGAATCAAGCGCACGCAATTCATATCGATCGTTCGGATTGCAATCAATGGAGGGTTCGCATTCCAAAACATCCAAACCATATCCCCCTATTTTTTTTGAATACAATGCGTGGAGGACTGCAGTCTCATCGACAATCGGTCCGCGAGCAGTATTGATAAGTATGGCATCTTTTTTCATGAGTTTGAGGGTTTTTGCATTCATCAAATGACGAGTGCTGGGCAAGAGTGGTACATGAAGTGATACAATATCTGATTGTTTCAACAGGTTAGCTTGAGTAACATAATGAGCGCCGTATTCTTTTTCAAATGCAGTATCTTGTTTCATGTCATTATAGAGCACGTTCATACCAAATCCTTTGACGGCACGATGGACGACTCCTTTGCCAATATTACCTAAGCCAATGACGCCTAATGTAAGATTGCCAAGATCGCGGCCAATGAGAAGGTTAGGATCCCATCCCTTATATTTCTTTGCGCGGGTAAAAGAATCTGCTTCAACGAGTCGTCGCGAGAGAGCAAGGATGAGTGCAAAGGTATGTTCTGATACTGCATTGCTCACCTCCTGACATGGCGTGTTTGCAATCATGATTGATTTTGCTTTTGC
>CAYHKW010000001.1:10357-14467 GCA_964357385.1 uncultured Gammaproteobacteria bacterium | reverse complement strand
CTCGATATCAATGTTGTCATACCCAACGGCATAGTTTGAAATAATTTTGAGTGGTGATCCTGCAGAGTTTAAAATCTTGGCATCAAAACGATTCGTAAGAAGGCAGAGAATCGCATCATACTCTTTGACTGCTGCAGTGAGTGCACGATTTGAAATATTAATATTTTTTGGCTGAAGATCAACGCGATATCCTTTTTTCTTGAGCATTGAAATGCCGGGTCCAGGAATGGGGCGGGTAACAAAAATTCGCGGTTTTGAAGACTTCATATTAATGAAGGCGATTATGACTTATTCACGCTGCCAAATAGTTTGATTTTTTGAGTAACTACGGAAGCGACAAGGGAACGTCCATCGATAAGTATCTCTCGTGGGTCGTATGCTTCTGGTTTGGTGAGCAGTGCATTGCGCATGCCTGCCATAAATGCGAGACGTAGATCCGAATCAATGTTAATTTTGTTGATTCCTAATGTGATTGCTTTTTTGATGGCGCTGTCCGATACGCCATGAGCGCCTGATACTCTCTTGCAGTCATGGAGTTGTGTACAGCGGTTATGAAGCATGTCAACAATTTTTGTTGGTATGCCGCTGGCACCATGAAGTACAAGAGGGATGCGAGTGAGTGTTTTTATGTGGGTGAGTCGTTTGAAATCAAGGACGGTCTTGCCATCAAACTTGTAAGGGCCATGTGCAGTACCAATGGAAATAGCGAGAGAATCGATCTTGGTGTCTTTTACAAACACAACCGCCTGTTTTGGATCAGTAAATAAGGCAGCACGCGCATCGATATCAATCTTGTCTTCCTTTCCTTTAATGGCACCGAGTTCTGCTTCTACTGAAACTCCTTTTGCCATTGCCCATGCAACCACTTGTTTTGTTTTTGCAATATTTTCTTCAAAGGGAAATGATGAACCGTCAAACATTACAGAAGTCCACCCTCGATCAATACATTGCTTAATCAGTTTCAAATTTTTTCCATGATCAAAGTGAAGTGCAATTTTTATTGAATATTCTTTTGCGGCCGCCGTAACCATTGCATACAGAAATTCTATGCCGGCATATTCAATCGCGCTTTCAGTAGTTTGGATAATAACCGGTGAACGTAACACCGATGCTGCTTCCATGATTCCCTGCAGTGTTTCAAGGTTGCTGATATTAAATGCAGGGACGGCATACCCTTCACGATGAGCTTTTTGGAGTAATTGTTTGGCAGTGACAAGCATGGCTTAAATATTATATTTCAGTAGCACGACATTTACCTTTGCGAATGCGGGCAAGAAGTTTCGGGGTAGATAAGAGACCCGCTTGAGGTCCTACATGTTCAATGACTGAGGCGGAATTGGCGGCACCCCATGCCAGTGCATCAGCAATTGTTTTTTCGCGAGAGAGGGCGGCAAGAAATCCGGTTGAAAACGCGTCGCCTGCACCGGTTCGTTCAAGAACTTTTGCAGGTGCAGGTTTAATGTGATATCTCTTTTTCCCGTCAAAGGCATATGCGCCATGTTCACCGTCAGTAACCACAACAATTTCAGGACCCAGAACACGAAGATTTTCCATGAGTTGCGCGTAGGTGTCTTTTTGGTGATCGCCTAATAGCATTTGAGCTTCTTCCTTGTTAACGATCAGGACATTGCTGCGCTTTAAAATAGGGGCGAGTTTTTTTACACTCGCAAGGAGTTGGTGTGTACCGGGATTAAAGGCAAGAGAAGCGCCAGTACTATCAAGTTGTTTGATGAGTTGGTCATGAACAGTACCGAATTCCTTTCCTAATGAAGTAAGGTAAATCCATTTTGAAGATGACAGGGTCGGTAACGTGTATCGGCGTGGCTCATGATATACCAAAATGGTACGTTCGGTTTTGTAGCGAAGTGCAATCGACAAATTGCTGGCGGTATTTTTTTTAACCATGAGGTATTTGAGCGATACTTTTTCTTGTTTCACAAACTTGAGAATTTTTTGTCCCACATCATCATCACCAATAATGCTAAAGAATGCTGCTTTCAGGCCAAGACGCGCGGAACCAACGGCGTTGTTGCATGCATTTCCACCGATGGTTGAGATGAGTCCGTCGATAGGAACCTTTTCAGAGTATTTGAGGCAGAGCCAACAGTCTCTCTCATTGATGTTACACAAAAGCGAAGCGGTATTAATTTGTACAAAGTGGTCGAGTGTCGCATCACCGATAGAAATAATATCGTGGACTGGTCGTTTTATTTTTGTTGCCATAGTAATAGAATACAGAAGTGAATCTCACTTTAGTATATCACAATACTGTTTTTCTTTATCGTTTTTCTTTGGGTGATGCGATCGCAACAGCCCGAGTAAGTTTGGTGACGTCCTGATGCAGTTTTTCAAGACGCGCTGATATGCGAAATATAAGATAAAAAATGACGATAAGGGAAATATATAAAATAGCATCGGTACCACGTCCGACATGGAGGATATTTGCCACAATGTTACTAATGTTGGGGTACCACACCACGATACCCATAGCTACCCACAGACTACTCCAAATTATAAAAATTGGCATAGTGAATGTT
Source organism: uncultured Gammaproteobacteria bacterium (assembly GCA_964357385.1). Lineage (GTDB taxonomy): Bacteria > Patescibacteriota > Patescibacteriia > JACQRZ01 > JACQRZ01 > JAHFJA01. The sequence continues at coordinate 11,930 of CAYHKW010000001.1, read as the reverse complement.
TTTTGCCTGAGTTTGCCAATGGCATTAATAATGACCAAGAGCGCAACGGTTGAGATAAGAAGTTGGATAACCATATTATGAAAGGAGTTTACCCCAAATGACGCGAAATGCGATTTTTATGGCGTTAAAAGAATTTTGTCCGCGTTCGCGTGCCGCCGCCATTGCTTCGTCGCTGTAGGTTACAGTGACGGGAATTTCGATATACCGCAGTTTATGTTTGGCGATTTCATCAAGAATCTCCGATGCATGAGAATAGCGATCTTGGACGATACAAATTTTTTGTGCCGCATACCGATTCATAACCCGAAAGCCATTGTGGGTGTCAGTGAGATTGAGACCAGAAATAATGCGGGTAAATACTATGCCCCCCTTGAGAATGATACGTCGGAGCGGGGGGATATTACTCACATCAACCAAGAAGCGTGAACCTAATGCAATGTCTACATCGCCCACTGCAACGGGTTTGACCATGTGGGGGATTTGTTCTGGCTGCATTTGCCCATCAGCATCAAAATGGACAATCACATCTGCTCCTTTGGCAAGTGCATAATCCATTCCCGTGCGCAGTGCCGCCCCTTGACCGCGGTTTATGGGGTGGCGCAATACATGCGCACCGCCTTCAAGCGCTTCGTCGCTGGTACGGTCTTTTGAACAGTCGTCGACAACTACTACGTTGGGAATATAACGCTGTACATGCTGCACTGCCTCGCGAACACTTCGTTGTTCATTATAGGCAGGAATAACCACCCAAACCGAGGTATAGGGAGCAGGAAGTGCTGGATTACTCAATGTCTCATTCATAGAGGGATATTAGATTACTCATATCCTATCCGGCATGCGTATTTTTTGCAAGAAAAGTTTATTTTATAAGGATTTTGTTATTAATAAGGTTGACACGTTATGAGCTAACCATAGCTTGCCAAGGGAAATAATGATAAGGTAAGAAAAATGATTATACTATTTTTATGATTCCCACCATTGGTATTATTGGATACGGTTTTGTTGGAAAAGCACAGGAATATTTATTTAAGACAAAACACTTTCAGATTTTGTGTTATGACAAGTTTTTGGAAAGTTCTTCTCTTGTGGAGGTTGTGCGTGGGTCAGAATATATTTTTGTATGCGTACCGACGCCCTACAAAGATGATGCGATTGATTTAACTATCATGGATGAGGTGATGGGTACTATTGCGCCCCTCGCATCGGACACACACAAAGTGATCATTATCAAATCCACGGTGATCCCAGGAACGACTGCGCATTATGCAAAACAATACCCCTCGTGCCATTTTGCGATGAGTCCAGAATTTTTGAGAGAAAAGCACTACCAAGAAGATGTCATGAATCCTGATCGCATGGTGGTGGGAAGTGATGAGGCAGGTGTCGCATCCCGCGTCGCCACTCTTTATAAAACATGTTTACCCGATGCGCCTATTTTTGAATCCAGCGCGACGGCTGCAGAAATGGTGAAGTATATGTCGAATTGTTTTCTTGCGACTAAGATTATTTTTGCCAACGAAATGTTTGATTTGTGCGAGGCGTTAAAAATAGATTACGATGCGGTGAAAGAAAT
>CAYHKW010000001.1:0-10347 GCA_964357385.1 uncultured Gammaproteobacteria bacterium | reverse complement strand
AGAAATGGTAGCGGCAGATACGCGTATTGGTGGATATTTGGATGTAACAGCATTGCGCGGGTTTGGCGATAAATGTTTGCCAAAGGACATGATCGCTCTTCGGGCGTTGTTTAAAAAGATGAGAGTGGACGATGCATTACTCAAAACAGTCTGGGAAAAGAATTTGAAAATCCGCACCGTGCGAAACTGGGAAGATATTCCGTTTGTGAAGGGGTAATAAAAATCCCTCTTTCGAGAGACTTTGAAGCAGTAGTGGGTGATGTTAAGACCTATTGGGAAAGCTCATGTCAGGGAAACACTTGTTAATATCCGAGGTAGGAATAAATTGTGACTCATACATAGGGTGTTCCTCGTGTCCTCCCTTTCTCAGCCACCTCATATCTTTGTTGAATTCATCTATCCAGAGTAGCGCCTGGTGATTATATATATTCGGATCTTCGAAAAAGTTATTTCTTAGAGCAATAAAAAACCAGAAATAATTAGACGGAGAATGAAATCCTTGAGAATTTTCTTTGTATTCGATAATTTTTTCGTAATTGCCAATTATGCCTTTAATCATTTTTCCTCCATCTTTGATATATTCGCTTCGTATTTCCAACGAGTTCAAGGGGATACTGTCCTTTTCGTAGTGCAGGTTTGCTTGTGGATCAACAACGTACCATTTTTTAAATTTACTGGACCAGATATCAGCTACCCCATGATGCATATCTTTTGAAGGATCTTTAGAATCAACTCCTAATTTTCTTACATAGAAATCCATAGCAATCGCACTGTAAATAAATACTTGAGTATATTGAGTACACCAAAACTGAAATCCTTTTTGTGCGTCATTTAATATTTCAAATGCAGTGGCTTGTGAGTAGTCTTTTGAAGGATTGCCATCGGGCAAGGTAGCGTACACCCATGACTTTAATAATAGTTGTTTTTCAAATTCAGTTTTCCCATCTTTAATAATAGTATCTAAATCGTACTGCTCTCGGAATTTTAGTTTGTCTGGATTATTTTTGTTTTCCCAAGTAAATGTCATAGCAAAGCTACTTATATAAATTTTTATCTGATGTAAAACTATCACAAAGCAATGTTGTTGTATATCAAAAAATCCCTCTTTCGAGGGACTCTTTGGAGCGGGGTAGTGGATGATGCTACTACAATTGGGAGACCAAGGAGGGGATATATATCGTTAAAGCAAAGAGAGTTGACAAAAATTGTACTATATGCTATACTGCGAATCAGTAACTTAAAAATTAGAAAAAAGGAGAGAAAAATGTTAGCAGTAAAAAGTAAGGTCCCAGGCTTGATTGGTGTATATCCAAACAATGAAATCGCCGTTCCTATCGTAAGTATTCCGGAACGTGTGACAAAGTATACATATCAAATTAAAGACCACACCCATTGGTTGCAGTCAGAAAAACAGAGAAATGAAATTGAGGATTCCATAGTTCAGTATTCGGAAAAGCATTTGCCACTTCAAGGTCAGTTTGCTATTGCTATTACTCCCTCGTTGTGTGCGGTATTTTCAAGCGAGTGGGTTATGGAAAATGAGAGTATGTTTCCGTCTCATGATATAGAAAATGTTCAGGATAGAAACGGATTTTTGCGTTTTCTACTCTTAATCGCACTAAGAAAAAGAATAGGAGGCTACTTAGAATGTTTGTATCCATCGACCACAATGGTATTTGATATCATGAAAGGGACAATGAAATTGAATGGACTTATCAGTCTTTATATTCTTGTCCACTCTGAACATATAAATGAATATAAGGGTTTTGAGGGACAAAAAAGACTTGCTCATGATCTTGGGGTTGAGCATATTGGCCAACTTTATACCGTCATGTCTTTTTTTGAACAGACTTCATTACTTGGCTGGAAGCAGGTGCATTCTTCGGGTAAACACGCAGAAGAAATTACTATTAAACTTCAGACAGGTGATTATAGAGGTATGGAAGGGTATTTAAGGTTAGCGAAGGAATGTAAAGCGAACTTAAAAACTGTTTATCAAATTGCAGCTTCGTTATCAAAATATAAAGATCTTGGCTGGAAAAAGGTAGAGCTTCCTTACAAAATAGCGGCATATGTGTATTCCAAACTCAGTGCACCTGATTTTCTGCAGTATAAAGGAATAGAAGGATTATTTCGGATCGCAGAGGATGTTAAGAATGACTCAATTGGCGAAATTTATGCAATCGCCAACGCGATTAATGTTTCTAAAGATTTAGAGTGGAGTAAAACTCACTTGAATAAGGTTACGGTGCAGAAGGTGTATTCTCGATTGAAAAGTAATCTTGCTGATTATAAAGGAATGGAAGGAATAAAAAAGCTTCAAGAAGAATTTCATATTAAAAAACCGCAATATCTATTGACGATTGTTAATATGATGAAGATCGATGGGTTGGGATGGGAAATTGAGGATGATACCGTTTCATTAGTATTTTCCCGAAAAGAAATTGAAGAAGTTCAAGTATTAATGAACCACTTTAATATAAACAGTGAAAAAGGTGCAGTAAAAGCTGCTATTTCAGTGCTAAAAGACATCGTTCAAGGTAACCTCATGACGAGAGATGAAATCATCTCAGGTTTGGCTAAACTAAACGTAATCTCATAAGTGATTTAGAAATGTAATTAACAATAACCATATTGCTCATATCAATATGGTTATTTTCTTATAAAGAATTTATTTTTCGAAGGATTCTTTTGGGGCGAGATAGTGGATGACGTTAAGACCTATTACCTAAAGAACCAGGTGAAAAATGGAGTGAAACATATTATTTTGTTGCTTGATCCCACAAAACCTCAAAAATCTGAGCTTGGCTCTGCGCATAATGTTTATCAAAGATTTCAATGATAGAGAACGGGTGGGTCCGTGTATTTACTAACAAAGTATAATCACCGTAAATCCAGGTAGAGTATGTGATGTTGCCGATACCATCCCAAAATACGATATTCCTTTTTTCATATCCTTTCTTTGCCATTACATTTTTCTCAAAATCACTTTCATTAGTGAGGAGTCGCAGGTTTATATTTTTTGACGAAGGCTGAGTATAATACCAATCGATCCAGGTGTGATATAAGTCTACAAATGTATGGTCGTAGTAACCCATAATGTCCATTTTTGTTTCTTTTATACTTTTATTCCAAATGGGAGTACGGGCATACAAATGTTGTTCAATCTGATCTTCGCGAATATACGTTATTTTAGGCACATGGATTTCACTGTTATCAAGCTGTTCTTTTAATAAAGAAACAAGTTCACGTATATTCTTTTCCCTTTCTTTTGTTTCTGATTCTATTTTTGGAATGAGTCCCAATAACTCATCAGGATCCAGAGCAACAAATGTTTGTTTCAAGGCAGACAGGTCTTCAGCAATGTATCCCTTGTGGTGTAACTCCTCAAGTAGAACATACACAGTGGAACGATTAAGTTTTGTTTGTTCAGAAAGTATGGCAGGAGTACCCCTTCTTTGCGAGTAGAGAGTAACGAAAAGAGTTATTTCTTTATCAGATAAACCAAGTTTTGTTAAAAGTTCTTTCATTTGTTGTTAATAAATAATAACAAAATAATCATAGCATCTTGTTTATAAAACAAAAAGTGTTAAGAAGTATTGACAAAATCAAAGTATTGTGATATCCTTTATTTCAAGTAGCGGAGCGTTACTTACAATATCATAGAAAAAGGAGAGAATAATGGAAAAAGTAACAATCGAACTACCTCAGGTAGTAAAAACAAGCAACACAGCAGAAAAAAGAACAGCTGCGTTAGAGTTCACCTCTAATGGAAAGATCATTACAAAACAAGAAGCAGATGAGATCATTCAAAAATGGGTTGAGCACATAAAAAAGCTCGTTCCACGCGCCAAGTTTGATTTTCAAAGCATGGGTCATGCAAATTGGGAAACATACAAGAAAGGAACAACCAATGATATGTTACGAAAACATGCGGCCATAACTGGTCATAATGTTGAAAACTATCTCTTGAATGAGGAGGCTATTCGTACCGAAGAAAGAAAGCCTGAGAAGGAAGGCTATTACTATATATATCTTTTCTCTGTTCTATGGGAAGTTGACGACCAAGATGGCGAGACTATCGTCATTGCGGCACTGGACTTTCGTTTTAGTGAAGGTAAGGCCCTTGCTACAGTTTGGGAATATGACAATTTTGGGAATTTCAACTATTTCAAAGGATCCGAAGAAGATACTTCAGATGATTCATGGGAAAAAGGAGTCGAGGAGTTCCTAAAAGCAGGAAGAGAATGGTTTGAAAAATATGGAGCGGAAATTAACCTTCCATTACCATCGTAAAGTCAAATCATTAAAATGGAAAACCTGATCAAAATTGATCAGGTTTTTATTTCTTACTAAAACTATAACAGGTCTGATCCTTACTTTTCCTGTATCAAAAAAATCCTTGTGTTTAAAGGATTCTTTTGATGGAGCGGGTAAGGGGAATCGGACCCCTATCTGAACCTTGGCAAGGTTCCATAATAACCATTATACGATACCCGCATGCTTAATAGTGGTACGTCTTTTTCTTTATAATACAAAAGGCTCGGTACAACTGCTCATGCAACAATACTCTAGCAATCTGGTGAGTAACCGTCAAGGGAGAAAGCGACCATACAATATCGGCACGCGACGTAATCTCTTCTGATATCCCCAATGGTCCGCCAATAATAAATGTGATAGGAACGCCCCTATCAAGCTTACTTTCCAAAAGTCCTGCAAATGTTTCAGATGCATACCCCTTTCCATGAACATCAAGCGCAATGAGGATACTATCACGCGGGATTTGTTTTGTGATTAACGCTGCCTCCTTTTTTAATACGTCTGATTTTTCATTCATATCAGCGAAAGAAATTTCCTTAATCTCTTTAATCGTAATACCCGCCCACTGCGAAAGTCGCTTGGTATATTCTGCTTCCGCTTCCTTCCAGTATTTCTCTTTGAGCGAGCCGACGGTGATGATGGTTACAGGATACATAGGATTGGTAATAAAAAACCTTGATATTGGTTATCAAGGTAATGGTCATCATAGCATTCTCATTTGTTTTTTGAAGGTGTGCTAGGTGTATTGGAATAATTCGTTATACAGTGAGATAATATTATTTTTTTCAGCAGTATTCAATTCTTCTCTGAAATGACAAAAGATAAGTCCTACCGCAGAATGCCACACATCACTCTCGTGCCAATGTTGATAAAGGTCAACGAGCCTTGGGAACGAAAGACGTTCTTTGTCTAGGCCTTCCAACGCTCGCAACGCAAGCGATTGGATATCTATTGATTTTGAATCGCCGTAAATCCATTCGATTCTTGGTATATCTAACTCTGCCTTGTGTTTTATGAGCAACATCCGGTGTATAAATTCTTTTTCTTCCGGAGTGTCACTGTCATTTGCCAATTTCCAAAGCCCATCAAGTGTATATGACGTTGTTTTGATATATTGAACAAGCGTTTTTTGGGTAATAGATGTTGTCGTGTGGGTAAAGCGCCAGTCGTTATCAAGTGACAATTTCTGTTTCCATAACTCTAATGCGGACTGCGTAATGCGTGCATCAGTGGTTGTTTGTAGTATCTGACTGATATCTTCCAAAGTAAGGCGTTCTGGAAATTTATTGACGAGCATGAGGAATCCTAATTCTCTGGGACGACGATGTTGGCGTTCAGTTTCAGAAGGTATCAACATGAGATCATCATATGATATGCGTTCTGGTTTAATTTTTAGTGCCAATTCATGTATGAACATATGTATGTCGTTATACATGGAATTATCAAAATAACAGAAAATTTTAAAGTCCAGCATGTCGCCGGGAATCGAAAGGGCAAGCGTTCGGGCTAATTCTGCTTCGGGACAATCTCCTTTTTCCAGACATCCGATAAGGTGCGCCAGATCAAGAGATTCTTTGGGAAGTGCTCGAGCCAACTCCGCTGCTTTCCAAGCGGTGAAACGGAATCGGGATCCTTGAGCATTGATCATATCGTTCAAGGTGAATTGTTCAGGAAAGAACATGATCGCACATAAGGTTGCTATATCAATTTTTTCCATAACATTTTCACCTTTGCCGTATCGCTCATTGAAGCTTCGTGTGATGTTCATGAGAGTATCAGCATCAAGATCTTTGGGTGATAATGCACTCAAAAATGCGTGTTGTAAAAGAGCGGGCTTTCGAGCCAGGGCATCGATAATATATCGAGTGGCCTGTTGTTTTGTTCTCATTCTTCTGTCCTTCCTTTTTTCATTTCAATATACACCGGGAATATAACAAATAAGATCAATATGTCAAGGTGGGGGCTATTTTTTCGATGATCGTCGTTGAATGTACATACTGCTTGCCAGAAATACTATACCAAAGAGTGAAACAACGCCAATTTGAATAAGCGGGATCGGTTTGTCTGATCCGGAAAGGGTTAAGGTTGAGTCATTGGATTGTACCGCTGCCGAATCAGTCGAAGATGCTGCTTGTGCATTTGAAAACACGAGATCGTCTTTTGTGCGAGGAAGGAGACGATAGCCAGAAGAAGTTTGACTGACGATGCCGGTTGCTTGGAGAATGCTTTCTTTTTCAATTTTCATTCGGGGGATGCCGGTTGATGTTTTTATATACACTCGTGCTTCATCAGTACCATCATCAATGTATATGCTCGGCCATTGGGTTTTGACCACATCACCTTTTATGGTTACCAAACTACCCTCGTATTCCTCACCCATATCGGTGATGCTGATGGGGTGGGGTATGGGAGCTGCGCCGTGGCTGACAAAGCGGATTGAATTATCTTTACCCACTTTGATGCGTGCTTCGTCGCTGATTTGAGAACGAATGCCCGTGAGTTGAACGGTGTCGCCGATGGCAAGGGTAGGTACGTCATTATTTGAAACGTAGATTTGCATACCCGATCCTGCCAAGTAGAAAATGTGAGCGCCCAATGCACCAGGGATTGAGGATACCACCCCTTGCACCGACACGGCCGTATCAAGAGGCAACTCGCGTGCTCCGGCAATCGTTGTTTGGACAATAGCAACCGTCTTTTTTGAACTCGTTTTTGTGGATGATTTTTTAGCGGATGTACTGCTTGCTTTCACACTGGTCAGTAAGCTCTGAGGCCCAGAAAGTTGTGTATCAGACATTCCTGAACTACCGCCTGTATTGGTAATGCCAGGGGTAACGGCCGGTGACCAGACAAAATCCCCTTCTTGGGTGCGTGAAAGACTTTGTGCTTCCGGTGCATCTTCATAGGAAAGGACATCCATAAATTCACCTGCGTTGTTATAGAGCGTAACAGTATCAGCGGCATTGCGCAGTTGTATCTTGTTAGTCTTTGGAGTCAAAACTACAAGAGCCCCACCTTCGATAGTTGATGTGGTGGGGAAGGTATATGATTTTTTACCCAACTGATAGGTAACACGCCATCCCGAAATATCGATGACTGCATTGGAAATGTTTGCCAGCTCGATAAATTCGTTTACATCGCTTCCTTTTGGATTGGGAGCTACTTCGTTGATAACAATTGGTGAAATTCCTGTGATGCTTTGGGGGATTTCTTCCTCAGGTATTTTTGTCATGGGTTGAGGAGTGGTTGTTTGTGTTACAGCCGCAATGACAATCGTCTTCGTTGCTTTTTTCTCATTGGTCGGATCTTTGACGGTGAGACTTACTTTATACCGTCCGGCGCTGGTGTAGTGATGACTCAGCTGTACGCCCTCGCCTTTTTGACCGTCCCCAAAATCCCATGCATATGTCAGCGTGTCCTGTTCAGGGTCGGTGGTATCTGATGCGTCAAAGATTAACTCTTCCAGAATTGCACCGCTGGTCGGCATTTCCATATCAGGATCGGGTGGTTCATTTGCCAGTGTTTTTATGTTGACAGCACCAGGGGTGGGGGTGGTTGTCCAGCTACTTCCTTGATCAGGAAAAAACGCATACGCATGACCCTGAGTTGTTTTCTCTTTATATGAAAATGTTGCGTTGGGTTTTTCGCCGTCGGGTTGATAAAGAGTGATTGAATCTCCTCCGGTATTTTTTAACGCTAATCCTGTAATCGGTCGTTCAAAGACAAAATACCCTTTTGTTTTTATGGTGGTGTCTTTTAATTTTTTTGTATCAACAATATATTTACGCCCGGCTGCATTCACGATTTCCCAACCGGCAAGATTGATGTCCTTATCACCTTTATTGTAGAGTTCTATGAATTCATTTTTTGTGTCAGTGCCGATAGGGTCAGGAAGCAGTTCTGAAATGATAATGTCTTTTATGAAAGGTAGCCGTGCATCGTTTATTTTTTCTACGTCGGGGTCGATGATAACATTTGAACTTCCTTTGGTGGGCTTGGTCGTAATACGGAAATCAAAAGAATTATTAAAACTATCATTGCCATCTTTTGCGCGAGCCGTTGCCGAAGGATCATTGGCGGCTGGCGCATTATTGAGCGTGTTTCCATCATCCCAATTGCCAAATACAACTTCATCAATCGGCGTTCCATTGGGATCGCGCAATATGATCAGATCGCCGGCATTATTCAATTTTCCTTTTGGATTTTCAATGATAAAAAATCGATCGTTTGCACTAGTGCCAATGGTGCCTGAAAGATTGGTTTTAGTTTTCGATCCGTCTTCAATAGTCCAGCCTGTCAGATCAATATCTTTGGATTGAGGATTGTATAATTCAATCCACTCTATTTCTTCATCACCAGGATCAGAAACAAACTCGTTAATAAACATATCGCCATGCGCGTACGAAACGGAAGGAGCTGCCGCTTCACTCGGCGGTGTGGCTGGAGGAGTTATTGGCGGGGTCACTGGTGGTTCTGTTGGGGGCGGCTCAGCGGGAGGAGGTTCGACAGGAGGAGTTGTGATGGGTACGCTGGCAGTATTGAGTGCGCCGATGGTATTGCCACTGGTGTGTTCTTTCCAGTTTGTTGCCGTGTAATCAGCAAGGGTTGCATCAACTCGTTCAAGTGAGTGATTGGGTCCTGGAATATAGGTAAACTGTTCGATGATCGTTCCGGTGTTATCTTTGAGCGCAAGCGATTCACCACTTTCAGTGAGTGTACTCCACGAACTATCAAGAATAGTTCCGGCAAAGCTCGGATAGTCGGCAGCAGTATTGGCAGCGACATCGGCAATGACCGCATATTCACCGGGATCAATGGTCATGTCACCGCGAAATGCAGACAGTCCGTGATTAGTATTTTCTTCAAAAAATTTCCATCCGGTCAGGTCGATTGCTGCAGTACCTTTGTTGTAAATTTCGATCCATTCATGATCAGAGCTTTCAGAAGCAGCGATTTCATTGATTACGATGTCGGTGCTCGCTGCGTGCAGGGGCAGGGATGAAATAGGCACTAGTATTAAAACAATGAGGAGCACATATACGGTGCGATTCATAGGTAAAAACAAAGTGATTATGTCTAGTATTGTACCAAAACAGGAACAGTGTGTCCTGTTGAGATAGATATATCATCAATCCAGCCAAAACACCTATATCTCATTGTGGAGAACCGATCAGCAAATAATTTCGAGAAATCCCTTAAAATAAAGGTTTTTTGAGCTATTTACCCCTTGACAAGACGGTTGTTATCTGCTATAGTGCGTCCATTCGTAATTATGGTTAGAAATTTGAAAATAAGGAGGAAAAAATGACAGGACCAAAAGTTGATCCCAGTATTTTGAAGGAGTTGTTTGTAAAACTCTCAAAAGCACAAGTTGAGATCAAAAATCATCTCTGTAAAGACATAGCAGAGATGGATAACCCTGAGAAAAGAACAGAAGTCTTACTTGATCTGGGTCTTGACCCCGTGATCATCACCCCATTTTTAGATGGTGATATGATCTTGTCGGATGAAACACAGATTGCAGTATTGATGGAGTTATGGGGTTCTGATGCGAAACGCACATTACTGGAAGTTAATGAGTTAATTGGGCGTGTCTATAAGGGCATGCTTCCCATTGCTTTGCTGAGTGAGCAACAATTGGCATTATTCTTTGACATTCATGATCTTCGATACAACAATAGACAACTATTGAGTGTAGTAGATTTTTGTGAATTGTTTGGACCCCATAAAGACCTTGTGGGGGGAATATTGCGTTACAAGAGAGAATCATTTATGAGTTTGCGCGTACCAGAGACATATGTAGAGATCTATAATCACCTCTTTGAAGTTAAAAGGGAGGGTATATCAAACGTTGTAAAACGTATGTCAGAGACCGCGGCAATTGTGTCACCACAACAGTCGCCTGCGACTACACCAAAGTCTGTGCGCATTTCATCAAGATCAAAGAAAAAGGCAACTAAGCTACCAACTGAGTTACAACAACTCATTGAAGAAGTAATGGACAAGAAATATTTTCCCAACCGTGAG